>CBFIJI010000055.1:0-13584 GCA_965662885.1 Flavobacteriaceae bacterium
TCCCATCTACTTGAAAACTATATTTACAAATAAAAATGAATTCGGCACGAACCCACTTAATTGAAGCTGAACTAAAGGCAGCAAAACTATTTGAAGAAATTGAAAAAACGGGCTTATTGGTGGCTGGAAAAACTGAAAATGACCTCAATAAAGAGATTTTTGATTTGGCTTACAATATGTATGGCATTGAAAAATACTGGCATAAACGCATAGTGCGTGCAGGAAAAAACACCCTCCACCCCTATAAAGAAAACCCAGAAAATCTTGTCCTACAGAAAGAGGATATTTTATTTATTGATTTTGGACCCATTTTTGAAGCATGGGAAGCTGATTTTGGAAGAACCTATGTGTTGGGCAATGACCCAATAAAAAAACAACTCAAAGAGGATATCGAAACAGCATGGCATGACTGTAAAGCCTACTTTAACAAACAAGAAAGTTTATCTGGTGCTGACTTCTATGCTTATGCAGTTGAAAGTGCTAAAAAGTATGGTTGGGAATTTGGCGGTGAAATTGCTGGACACATCATTGGTCATTTTCCCCATGAAAAACTCGAAAAAGAAGATAAGTCCAACTATATTCACCCCAATAACCATAAAGATTTGTTTGCTCCCGATAAAAATGGACAGAAAAGAGAATGGATCTTGGAAATTCATTTTGTAGACAAAACACGTCAAATCGGAGGTTTTTTTGAACAACTCCTCACTTAATAACTTCTTATTATCAACCCAAATAGGTCGTTATACTTCATTCAAAATCATCAGTTAAATAGCATCTTTCTTTAGCTTGTGGCTGTCATTTATTTTGCATATAGTGTAGAATAGTTTGCCAATAATGTTATTTATCGTAATATTGCAATATAGTAATAGTCTATGGGATTGATTAAGACGGAAATGTTTAGCAAAGAACAAAATGACTTGGCCACACTAGCCAAAGCTTTTGCACATCCTGCACGCATCGCCATTCTGCAGTACTTATTTAAAACAAAGGACTGTATTTGTGGGGATTTGGTTTCAGAAATCGGTTTAGCACAACCCACAATCTCACAACATTTAAAAGAATTAAAAAATCTAGGTTTAATAAAAGGGAATATTTCAGGTACCAGTATTTGCTACTGCATCAATACAGAACAATGGACCGCCATGAAAAACAGCTTGAATCCCTTTTTAAATCAAGACATTCAACAAGAAATAGATTGTTGCTAATGCACTACCTTAACTAAAAAAGAAATTATGAAACTTTCCCAAATTAAAACGTATTTAAACGACTTAAAGCAACTTCGCTTTGTCCTTCCCAATGGCTCTTTAGTACCTGCACATTTTCATGTGACGGAAGTTGGAAAAATCACCAAGCACTTTATTGATTGTGGGGGTGTTCTTCGTAAAGAAGAAGTCATCAATTTTCAACTTTGGAATGCTGACGATATTGACCATCGCCTTGCTCCAAAAAAGTTAAAAGAAATTATTGCCTTATCTGAAAAACATCTTGCCTTAAAAGACTTAGACATAGAGGTGGAATATCAAGAAACGACAATTGGAAAATACGGATTGGATTTTGATGGAAACTATTTTGTTCTCACTCAAAAATTTACCGACTGTTTGGCTAAAGACCAATGTGGTGTTCCTGAAAAAAAATCAAGAATACAGCTTTCAACACTAAAAAACAGCACGAATTGTTCTCCTGGAAGCGGGTGTTGTTAACACTAAATTTTAAATTAAATGAGCATAGAAAATCCATCTGTATTTAAAGAAATTGACGTTTTTATTGGTAAGCTCCAGCCCGATTCCATTTCAGAAGAACGTAAAAAGGTTTTAATCCCTTTAATCGAATTCATTCAACATAAAGTTAGCACACATTCCACTGTTCGACTCAATTTCATATGTACCCACAATTCCAGAAGGAGTCATTTATCTCAAATATGGGCACAGGTCATGGCTGCCTATTTCAAGTTCAATAACGTCTATTGCTATTCTGGTGGAACAGAAGCCACAGCACTATTTCCTATGGCGGCTAAAACTCTTGAAAATGCAGGTCTTAAAATAACTACCTTATCAACGGATAAGAACCCCATATACAGTATTAAATACGCTTCTAATGCACATCCAATTATTGGATTTTCTAAAACATACGATGCTGCCTTTAATCCGAAAGCTGATTTTGCTGCAATTATGACCTGTTCCCACGCAGACGATAATTGCCCATTTATTCCAGGGGCTGAACAACGAATTCCTATTACTTTTGAAGACCCAAAAGCATTTGATCATACCCCACAACAAAGTGAAAAATACCAAGAAAGAAGTGAACAAATTGCTACTGAACTTTTCTATGTTTTTTCGCACATCAAAATGGTTTAGTAAACTCGTTTAAAACTATACTCTACCCTCTCGAAATCAGCTTCGTTCGTTCAAGTAGGTTATAGCCCTCCTTGGGAATTGATTCCAAAACCCTTGAAAGCAGCCTTACTTTTTGATATACTTATCAATTCCAACCATCAGACCAACCTAAATTCTTCTTTAATTCACTAGATAACAATTATTCCCTACCTTAGAGTGCATCCAAAATATAGTGGTGCTTAATTTGTATGAAAATATCATCTTTACTCCTTTTAAGCCATCTGTTTTTAATAACCAACTGTCATCATAAAACAACCGCTATTGAAAACCTTCCGTCGGGTAAAAATGACCTTTCACAACTCAATGCCACTTGGGAACTTAAACAATTGGAAGGTGAAAATTATACGACCAGTGAAACGACTAAAAAAATTGAATTACAGATAAAGACTGCTTTAAATGAGTTTACTGGAAATGATGGCTGTAATAGGATTTTTGGGAACTTAACAAGATTAGATACTCAAAGCCTTGTTTTTGGAACTATTGCCAGTACTCGAATGGCTTGTGAAAAAATGACACTGTCAAACTACTATACCGAATTACTTAAAAAGGTGAGGAGTTTTTCCGTGACAGCAACCGAACTCAAGCTAGTTGATGAAGCTGGTGTAATAATTTTATACTTTACTAAAAAATAATTTGTCTTATCACTAAACTGAAAAAAAATTGATTCAATCGTATAAAAAGAAATACAAAACCGCCGCCCACTATGATGCCATTATCATTGGTTCTGGGATGGGAAGCCTTACCTTGGGGGCTCTTTTAGCGAAAGAAGGGCAAAAGATTTTACTATTAGAACGGCATTATACTGCCGGAGGATTTACGCATGTTTTTAAACGTAAAGGCTATGAATGGGATGTTGGTATTCATTATATTGGTGAGGTACAACGTCCCAAAAGTGTCATTAAAAAATTATTTGATTATATCTCTGATGGTGCGCTCCAATGGGCTGATATGGGAGAAGTGTATGATTGCATCATTATTGGAGATAAAAAATACAATTTTGTTCGAGGGGTAAAAAATTTCAAAAAGCAAATGATCGCTTATTTCCCGGAGGATGAAAAAGCAATTGATGACTATATCAAATTGGTGTTTGCCGCCAATAAAGCCATGGGGAAGTTTTATATGGACAAGGCACTCCCCCGCTGGATCAGTACACTAATTGGTTGGAAAATGCGAAAAAACTATTTGAATTTTTCAGATAAAACAACCCATGAAGTTTTAAATTCTTTAACGCAAAACAAACAACTCATCAAAGTTCTTTTGGGACAATATGGAGATTACGGATTACCCCCAAAACAGAGTAGTTTCGCCATGCATGCAAGTGTCGTAAAACATTATTTTGATGGTGGAAGTTTCCCCATTGGAGGTTCTTCAGAAATTGTTAATACCATTGAACCCGTAATTGCTAAGGCAGGTGGAACCTTACTAATTAATGCAGAGGTCGAACAAGTCGTCATAAAAAACAACTGCGCTAAGGGAGTTAAAATGAAAGATGGTCACTATTTTTATTCTAATACTGTCATTAGTGGTACTGGAATTTTCAATACCTATGAAAAGCTTCTCCCCCGAGTAATTTTTGAAAAGCACCAACTAAAATCACAACTTCAAAAAGTCAAACCCTCGGTGGCACATGCCTGTTTATATATCGGACTAAAGGGAACACCCGAAGCCTTACAACTTCCCAAAAACAACCTGTGGATCTATCCTGAAAAAGGAGATCACGACAGTATTATTGAGCGCTATTTGGAAAACGCTGAGTGTGATTTTCCGGTTGTTTATATTTCATTCCCATCGGCTAAAGATCCCTCTTGGAATGAACGGTATTCTGGGCACAGTACAATCGATATTATCACCCTTCTCCCCTATGATACGGTGCAAAAATGGCAAGGAACCCAATGGATGAAACGTGGAGACGAATACAACGCTTTTAAAGAAAATATTGCGCAGCGTTTGTTAAAACAACTCTTTAAACAATTACCACATTTAAAAGGGAAAGTAGATCATTACGAACTCTCTACACCTATAACGACTCAAAACTTTATGCATTATAAAGAAGGAGAAATCTATGGAATTGATCATACACCAAAACGTTTCCGACAACGCTTTTTACAACCGCGAACGCCCATCAAAGGCTTTTACTTAACCGGTCAAGATATTGTTACTGCAGGAATTGGAGGAGCTTTGATGTCTGGATTAATTACCGCATCGGCTATGACAAAAGAGAATTTTATTAAAAAAATCTACAAATAGACTTTATAAGCCATTGTTAAAAACAATTTTTGATCCCTAAGAAAATCAAGAATTTTCTGGTATTTTACCTACGACACCCTTAAATAATTTCTTGAGTTCAGCAAAATCTTGATCCATATCTTCCGTAGGATAAAAAGGGGGATGTACAACAACTTCTTTTTTACCATAATCAAAGGCTACGGGAATGATTGGAATGGAGGCTGCTTTTGCAATATGATAAAAACCTGTTTTCCATTCTGTAACTTTCTTTCGAGTACCTTCTGGGGCAATTGCCAATCGAAATTTTTCACGATTATTATAGATTCGAGCAATCGCATCAACGGTTTTCTCTCTTTTCCCTCGATTAATTGGAGCCCCTCCAAGACCTTTAAAAAACCATGCGGTCAAGGGGTTAAATAATTCTTTTTTGCCAACATAATTAATTTGTTCTTGTGATATGGAACGAACAATAAGTCCCATAAGAAAATCATAATTACTGGTGTGAGGAACTACGGCAACAATATATTTATTAAAAGTGGGAAAGACCCCCTTGAATTGCCAACGCAAGAGTTTAAAAAATATAAACCGAGATATAAAATTACCCATGGATGTTATGAATTTTTCAGTAGTTGACGTGCCATCTCAAGATCAGCAAGTGTATCAATACCCACACTATCGTGAGGGGTTTCTACCATTTTTATTTTTCTCCCCATCTCTAAAAAACGGATACTTTCTACCATTTCAGCTGCCTCTAAGGGGGTTATTGGATGTTCACTAAAAGCAATTAAGGCCTCCCTCCGGAAAGCATAAACCCCTAAATGCTTAAAATAAGATGGGTTTGATTTAGAATCCCGATTAAAAGGAATGGGATGTCGAGAAAAATACAAAGCAAAATTTTGCAAGTCAACTGCAACCTTGACTTCATCTTCATTTTCTATGACATCCATACTTTCAATGGGAGTCATCAAAGAAGCCAAGTCGATTTCGTGATCGGTATCCTTTTTAAAAACAGCAATTAATTCTGCTAAACTTTTTCCATTTATAAAGGGTTCATCTCCTTGAACATTAACAATCAAATCCCCTTCTAATTCTTTTGCGGCTTCTGCAATGCGATCACTCCCGCAATCATGCTTTTGTTTACTTTTAAACACCTTTCCTCCGTACGCATTAATTTCCTCATAGATGATGTCGCTGTCGGTAGCCACCCATACCTCCGAAAATAATCCCGTTTGGACAACAGTATCATAGGTAGTTCGAATCACAGTTTTTCCTCCTAAATCCTGCATTAGTTTTCCCGGAAGGCGGTGAGAATCTTGACGGGCAGGTATCAAAGCGATCGTTTTCAATAAAAAATGTTTTTAAAATTATGTTTCTTCAAAATATGTGGATGGAAATCCGATCAAATATAGTTTTTCTTTGGCACGTGTCAAGGCCGTGTATAACCAACGAAAATAATCTTTATCAGGACCTTCAGGCAAATAAGGGTGTTCAACAAAAACAGCATTCCATTGTCCTCCTTGCGACTTGTGGCAGGTGATCGCATAAGAATACTTCACTTGAAGTGCATTAAAGAATGGATTCTTTTTAACCTTTAAGAACTTTTTATATTTTGATTTTTCACCGCTATAATCCTCTAAAACAGATCGATACAAAGCATTTCCCTCCTCAAAGGACAAAGAGGCTGTATTTGATTTCAAGGTGTCTAAAAGAAGTACTGTATCAAATTCTTTTTCATTGGGATAATCGACCAAAGCTACACGAACTTCTGCAAAAGAATGTTCGTAAAGGGATTTATAGGCATATATGGCTCGAATTTCAATGACATCACCATTCGCAATAAAACCTGGTTTCGAGTCGGGGGAAAGCCAAAAATAATTGTTTTTAACCACCATGAGTTGATCGCCTACGGACAATTCCTCTTCCAACATAAGAATTCGTTTACGAATATTTTCATTGTAAAGGTTCGCCCGTTTATTGGAGCGAACAATAAATACTGTTTGATCTGTACCGTTCTCTGAAAAGGAGTCTTCGATGGCAATAAATAGTTCCTGTCCATCTTGCATTCGAATAATATCAGCAAAACCATCGAGTTTAAACTGAAACTGGTCAAAAACAGCTAAAGTAAGTTGTTCCCGTAAATGTGTTGCATTATACAAAATTCCAGAGCCCTCAGCTTGTCTTACAACAGTTTCTAAACGAACAGCCGATACTTCGTCAAAATATTGATGTTCTAATTCATCAACATCCAAAGCAGGGCTAATTTCAAGATTTACTGGAGGTAATTGGGCAGGATCACCAACAAATATCAGTTTACACTGATCCCCTCCTAATACATATTGAACGACATCATTTAATAAGGAACCATTTTCAAAAAGCTTGGACTGCTGTCGATCATCCCCAATCATAGAAGCTTCATCAATAATAAAAACAGTTTTTTTGTACTTGTTTTCTTTTAGTTTAAAACTTACTCCCCCCTTAGTATCTGATTTGGGAAAATAAATTTGTTTGTGAATCGTGTAAGAAGGTCGTTTGGAATAAGAAGAGATCACTTTCGCTGCCCGCCCCGTTGGAGCCATTAAAACAGCCTTGTAGCCCGTATGGTTGAGTACATTTACCAAAAAACCGATAATTGTTGATTTCCCAGTACCGGCATAGCCCGTTAAAACAAACGCCTTTTGAGAAGAAGCGGCATAAAAAAAATCAGTTATGGCATGAAACCATTCCTGCTGAGACAAAGTGGGTTCAAATGGAAATTGCTTTTTAAGAAGTGCTAGAAAAGTTGTGGCAGTCATATTTTATTATCGCCAATAAAGATAATTCATTTCAAAAACTTTTGTGATTAAAAAAAAATTGTAGTTTTGTTTAAGTCAAAAAAAAACATCAATGAAAATAGCAATACAAGTCGTTTTATGGGTTCTCGCCCTTTTCTTCACGTATAAGATTTATGATTCCATCAACGGACCTATTAAATTCAACCAAGTCAAAAACGAGCGCTATGCGAAAGTAATTGACCGTCTTAAAGATATTAGAATCGCACAGATTGCTCATAAAGACGTCAAAGGCATTTATGCAAACAATTTCGATAGTCTAGTAAAGTTTATTGATGAAGGTATTTTTACTTTAATTGAAAAAAGAGACTCCTCCTACCTCGAATATGATCGTACCTATCGTATTGACATGCTTCGTGAAGTCGTTGTTGTGGATACTTTGGGGTATGTTCCTGTTAAGGATTCTTTATTTGGTTCTTCTGAACGCTACAAAGATCTTGAAAAAGTACCTATCAATGGAACAGACTCTTTGTTTCATATCAAATCTGCAATCATCAACAAAAACGGATATAAAGTTCCTGTATTTGAAGTTAAGGTGGCAAAAAACGTCATCCTTTTCGATCAAAACGAAGATTTAATTAAAATTGAAAATGAAACAGTATCAGTTGATGGTGTCAATGGATCTGCACTTATTTTAGGATCACTTGAAGATGTAAGTACAAATGGAAATTGGCCAACTATCTTTGATGCCAAAAAGCAATAATCATACACACATTAAAGATCTATCCATCCACAGTTTTGCGGATGGATTTTCTTTTTGTACCCATCCCTCCCCAAAATTCAGTTCCTTTTCAACCCTTAAAAAAACCCCACAAGAGCTTCTAAACACTTTTTTTGAAGAAGAGGAGTCCTTTTCACATATCAATTGGGTAAGTTTTGAATATCCTTCCTTGTTTGTTCCAGAGGTTTTGTATGATAACGACTACAAAGAACGTTATATGGAACATTTTACAACGTATACCGATGCTTTCACCCTTCAAGCTGATTATTTGGAACAAGCCAAGCTTTACAATATTTATCCTCAAATAAAGGGCATTGAAAAGCAACTGACGACCAATGGACAAACGGCCACTTTTTTACATGCCAATACTCTTCTCTTCAACGAGATCCTTTCGGAAGTCACTACGCTTATGGATGATGAAAAACGTTTTTATATTCACCTTCAAAAAAACTGCTTTGATCTCTTTGTTTTCGAAGGAAAAAATTTACAACTCAGTAATCGATATGAAATAAATGAGGTTGATGAATTTCTGTATTACTTGTTCTTTGTCGTTGAACAATACCAACTGAAGGCAGATCAATTTACCCTGGTCTTTATGGGAAAATTTACCATTTTTAATCCTATTTATGAGGCAGTAAAAAACTATCATAAAACGGTACAATTTTTAAAATCAGCGTGCTCCGAATCCCTTTCTGTATTAGATCATCCAGCACCATTTTCCTTAAATCTTTCCATCTGATGAGAATCATCTCAGGCTCCCACAAAGGAAGAAGAATTACCGCACCTAAAAAACTACCCGTTCGCCCAACCACAGATCGTGCAAAAGAGGGACTGTTTAATATTCTTCACCACCGAATTGAATGGGACAATTTGCGCGCATTGGATCTCTTTGCAGGAACTGGAAATATTAGCTATGAATTCGCTTCTAGAGGAGTTAATCAAATCTATGCAGTTGACCAAAATCGCTTTTGTGCGGAGTTTATTCGGAAAACAGCAGAAAATTTTGACTTTAACATCGACGTGATTCAAAGAGATGTCTATAAATTTGTGAAGGAACCTTTTCTACCCTTTGATCTCGTATTTGCTGATCCTCCCTATGATGTCCCTGAAAGTGATTATGAACTTCTGATTGATAACATCATTAATAATAACTTTCTTTTGTCGGAAGGCTTACTGGTAGTAGAACATGATGAACACCACAACTTTACAGAACATCCAAGTTTCAGTTTTTCAAGAACTTACGGAAGTAGTCTATTTACTTTTTTTGAACAAAAAAATGCAGGCCGATAAGCCGGATTCTGTCGTGTCTTATCATTTATCTGGATGAACTATTACTAATTCATTCTAGCCGCCTACCCTTCTACATTGAACGAGTGATTCTTAATTGCAGATATACTTGGCGTTGCACCGCATAGAGTTTACCTGGTTTCACTACAGCCGAACTGTACATTCTTTCTGTTGCACTGGTCCTATCCGCCATGGCGGACGACGGGTGTTACCCGCTATGCTACTCTTTGGTGTCCGGACTTTCCTCTTCTTTAAAATTAAAAAAGCGATAAGATGGCCTGCAGGGGCAAAAATAGCCATTTGTTAATAATTAAAAGGGTTTTTTAGCAGCGAGGGGAAGAAATAAAAAATCCTATTTATATATTTGTTTGAGTTCTAATACGTATGGAGACTTTTTTAGTATCGGCTTTAAAGTACCGCCCAAAAACTTTTGAAGAAGTAGTTGGACAACAGGCCATTACCAAAACTTTACAAAATGCCCTACAAACCAACCAATTGGCTCAAGCCCTTTTGTTTTGTGGACCACGAGGTGTTGGAAAAACCTCTTGTGCACGTATTTTAGCAAAAAACATCAACAGTAGTCAGGGAAATACAGAAGAGGAAGACTTTGCCTTCAATATTTTTGAGTTGGATGCAGCCTCCAACAATACGGTAGACGACATTCGAAAGCTCAACGAACAAGTTCGAATTCCACCACAAATAGGTACCCATAAAATTTATATTATTGACGAGGCACACATGCTTTCTACAGCGGCCTTCAATGCCTTTTTAAAAACACTAGAAGAACCCCCTAAGCACGTCATCTTTATTTTAGCAACTACCGAGAAAAATAAAATAATCCCTACCATTCTTTCCCGTTGTCAAGTTTATGACTTTAAAAGAATTGGTGTTAAAGACATTCAGCAATATTTAGGGGAGATTGCCACCGCAAATGGTTTGACCTTTGAAGAGGAAGCACTCTTTATGATTGCTCAAAAAGCTGATGGTGCCATGCGAGATGCACTGTCCTCCTTTGATCGAATGGTAAGTTTTACCAATGCCAATCTTTCGGTGGAATTGGTCGCAGAGAACTTAAATATGCTCGATTATAATACTTATATCGACACCACGCAAAAAATCCTTGCTCACGATATTCCTTCCCTGCTGATTGATTTAGACCATTTATTAAAAAAAGGCTTTGACGAACTTCAATTTATCAATGGCCTCGGAGAACATTTCAGGAATCTAATGCTTTGTAAAGACCCTAAAACAGCTACTCTTCTTGAAGTTGGTCAATCAATTAAGGAGAAATACAGCACACAGGCTGCACCCATCGATCCTGAACTTTTGCTTGATGCCCTAGAACTAATCAATAGTAGCTCCTTAAATTATAGAAACAGTAAAAACAAAAGGCTACATATTGAACTTTGCATGATGCAATTAGCCTCCCTCCATTTTAATGGAGAAAAAAAAAAGGATTTATAATTCCAGCCAGCCACTTTAAGGAGCGTGTTTCATTATCAAATAAACCCCCTTTAAAAGAAGAAAGTCCACCACCTCCGAAAGTTAAGCAGAACGAAAATAAATCGGATGATTCCCAAAATGATCCTGTAAATGATTCCGAACAGCAAGTGACCACAACTTTGGAGAAAAAACCCGAAAAAAAGGAAGCTTCTCATGTTAAAGAACCCAAAATAACGTACAATAAACAACCGAATACGGTTTCAGGTTTTTCCCTTTCGAGTGTCTCGCTTAAAAAAAGTATAAAAAAGAAAGAGGTTGTTGAGCTCGATCCCAATGAACTTCCAAAAGATACATTTACAGGAAAAGAACTAGACGAATTTTGGAAAAATTATGCGTTAGATAAAATTAAAAAAGGCGAGAATAATATTGCTTCTATTTTACAAATGAACAGTCCACAACTTAAAGAGCAATTCACTATTCATTTTGAAGTCGCCAATCAACTCAACAAAGTGGAACTTTCGCGAGAAATGGAATACCTACTCCCAGCTTTAAAGAAGCATTTCAATAATTACAGTATTCTCCATAAAATACATATTGCAAAAACCGTTAAAGTGGAGATGGCCTACTCCCCAAAAGAGAAATACGACCAATTACTAAAAATAAATCCTGAATTGGACCGATTAAGAAAAACCTTTGATCTTGAATTTTAATCTTAAAATATGCTAGGACTCAAACTCCCTACCGATCCAAGATGGGTCAATATTGTCGAAAAAAATGTCTCTGAAATTCTAACTGATCACGCCTACTGCGAACAAAAAGCTGCAAGCAGTGCTATTTCATTGATCATTTCTTTTCCTGAAAAATCAGAATTAGTCAATGCCATGACGGAATTGGTCCAAGAAGAAATTAGTCACTTTAGAAGTGTTCACGACTTAATTGTAAAACGTGGGGAAACCTTAGGGAGAGAACGAAAAGATGAATATGTCAGAAAGGTTACCCGTTTTTTTCCTAAAGGAGACGCTAGAGAGGTACATTTGGTTCATCGCTTGCTTTATTGTGCTTTGATTGAAGCACGGAGCTGTGAGCGATTTCGTTTACTTTCTGAGGAATTAGAAGACCCTAAATTACGTCAGTTTTATAGAAAGCTCATGATTAGCGAAGCCAATCATTACACTCTTTTTATTTCCTTTGCTCGAAAATATGCACCAAAACATATCGATGTGGAAGAACGTTGGCAAAATTTACTCGACTATGAGGCTACTCTTATGAAAGAACTCGGAAAAGAAGAAACCATCCACGGTTAACCTTTTTTAATCATCTCTCGAACCATTCCGTCAGCAAGTCCCATTCTTGGAACATAAACCCCTAATGCATTACTAAACTTAAGGGCTTTTAAATAAATTTCAGAGGCGGGAAGGATGACATCAGATCGATCTGGATTTAACCCTAAATCAATAATCCTTTCCTCATAGCTCATAGCAGCCATTTTATTGTACAGTGCATTTAGTTTGACCAACGATATCGCTCCACCGTCTTTTTGATTAATCATCTTAAAGAGTTTGTTGATATTTCCTCCAGTCCCTAATAAATAGATTTTCTCAAAAGAAGCAGTATGTTTAATAATCCAAGATTCAAAATCTAACCATACCTGATTACTTACAAAATTATTGAGTAAGCGAATCGTTCCAATTTTAAATGACTTAGAGACCACCCTAACCCCATTTTTTAAGATACTTAGCTCCGTACTTCCTCCCCCAACATCAACACTTAGAAAGTTTTTCTTAATATCAATAAATTCATAAGGGTTAAGATTGGAAATGATCGCTGCTTCTTTTCGACCATCAATAATTTCAATTTTGATTCCTGTTTTTTCAGCCACCTCTTTAATTATTTCACTGTTGTTTTTGGCATCTCGAAGTGCAGAAGTGGCGTAGGCTAAATAGTTTTTAACTTGATGGACTTCCATCAACAACTTAAACGATTGCATTGATTTCAACATCAATTCGATGTTTTTATCCGAAATAATACCCGAAGTAAAAGCGTCTTGACCTAATCGAACAGGTACACGAACTAAAGCGTTTTTTTTAAATTCTTGCCGATGTTCTGTTTTAATGACGTTGGCAATAAGCATTCTCATTGCGTTGGACCCGATATCAATAGCAGCATACTTCTTAAATTCCATAAATCATTCTGATATTTGACGATAATAATCATAAATAGCCCATTGGGAGCGAACAGGTGGGTCATTACTAGATGGAATATAATTCTGAGGATTTTTATTAATAATTCGAGCTTTGACGTTATCACACCACGCAATATTAAATACATCGACAATCTGTTTTTGAAGTTCTTTGTCAAAAACTGGGGTACCTACTTCAACTCGATTATCAATATTCCGTGTCATAAAATCAGCCGAAGAAAGAAAGACCTTTTTATCCCCACTGTTTTCAAAAATATAAATACGGGGGTGTTCTAAGAATTTGTCAACGATACTTTTTACTTCAATATGTTCACTCATCCCTTTCACTCCGGGGATTAAGCAACATACACCACGAACAATCATCTTAATCTTGACACCCGCATTGCTAGCCTCATAAAGTTTGTCTATTATTTTATAATTGGTGATTGCATTTAGCTTTAGATAGATACCACTAGGTCGATTATTTTTAGAATTTTCAATCTCTTG
>CBFIJI010000056.1:0-13353 GCA_965662885.1 Flavobacteriaceae bacterium
GTTGATTCTTTTTTGAGATGCTTCTGCTTGCTGAACCACGGAAGTTACCCAACCCACTGTAGCCACAGGCCAAGTAAGCATATTCACATAAATGATAAATTCAGCCAAAACACCAATTTCAATAGAACCATCAATATATTGTTTACCGCCAATAAAAATGACAATCAGATTACTAAACCCAATCAGAAGAATCATTAATGGAAAAAACCACGCTTGTACTCGAACTAAATTGATGTTTTTTTCATAACTCTCTTGAGACAGCTCTTTAAAAGAAGTATGCATTTGTCTTTGAAGATTATAAGACTTAATTACCGAAATTCCACTAAAACTTTCTTGGGAAAATGAGGATAACTTGGAAAGTAATTCTTGAACTGCGGTACTCCTCAAATTGATGACCCTACTCAAACGATAAATAATTACCGATAATATGGGTAAGGGAACAATGGTGTAAAGAGTGAGCATTGGAGCAATACTGACCATATAGGAAATCACCAAAATAAAAAGCGTTGTGGTATTGATGCTATACATCAGTGCAGGGCCGACATACATTCTGACCTTACTTACATCTTCACTGATTCTATTCATCAAATCACCTGTTCGGTTGTTTTTATAAAAACGTTGTGTCAGCAATTGATAATGCCAAAAAACTTCATTTTTAAGATCGTATTCGATGTATCGTGAAACATTAATGATGGTTTGTCTCATTAAAAAGGTAAAAAAACCAGAGACTAACGCACTTCCAATAATGATTAATATGTTAATGGAGAGGGTTTCTTTGATGGAATCTGAATTGACCGCTGGACTACGAAGAAATTGCTCAACAGCAGTGAGGGAATTCCCGATGAGGGGTGGAACCAATAACGAAAAAATCCTTGCAATGATTGTAATTAAAAACCCAATGATTAGTTTCCATTTATATTGGAGTAGAAATTTATTTAAGTAAGCAAGTTCTTTCATATGTAGTGCCCTCGATGAGGCAGTCAAATGTACATAAATCAATGTCTTTTAAAAAATAAACAAACAAGGAATACTTATTTGATTTTAATTTATGTCAATCTTTGATAAAAGTATATTTTTGCGCCAACTTTAGATGTTCTAACACATGCTTACACGAAGACATATACGTATTAAAGTAATGCAATCGGTTTATGCCTTTTCATTTGCTGAAAATGAAAAGTTAGCTGATGAAATTAAATTCTTTAAAAAAAGCGTTTCCAATGCTTTTGAACTTTATGTTCTTCTACTAGCACTTTTTAAAGCCTTACACCGCTATTCCGAGGAACAAATTGAAATCCTCAATAAAGCACAAATCAAAGTTTCGGGACAGAAAGATAAACACATAAAGCTTTTGGAGAATCAAATCTTAGGTTTTATCAATGATCATCCTACACTTAATAAAATTTTAGACAAGCGAAAAATAAAAGATTGGGATATTGAATTTAAATACGTTAAACGTATTTACCAACAGCTTTTGGACAGTTCTTTCTTTGAAGAATATCTTCAAAATGAAGCACCAACAACCGATGTGGATCGAGGTTTAATCGTAAAATTATTTCGAGAAATCAGTGCACCAGCCGACTATATATCTGACTATATAGAAGATCGTCAATTGACATGGCAGGATGATTTTCCCTTAGTAAACACCTTTTTGGTTAAACAATTAAAACAACTTAAAACGGAAGAATACAGCAGCTTGAAATTCCCCACTTTAGAGAAGAATCAAGAGGAGCTTACCTTTGGTGTAGAACTTTTAGAAAAAGTAATCCTCAACAGTGAAGTTCTTCATAATGAGTTTAAAGATCTAACGCCTAATTGGGATCAGGAACGTATTGCTCAGCTCGACGCTATATTATTAAAAATGGCTATTGCTGAGTTACTCTATTTCCCTACAATCCCACCAAAAGTAACGCTTAACGAATATTTAGAAATTGCGAAAGACTATTCCACCCCAAAGAGTAATAGTTTTGTTAATGGTGTCTTGGACAAAATAGTACGACAGTTTGAAAAAGACAAGCGATTGAACAAGGTCGGAAGAGGCTTAAAATGATATTTTTTTTATATTTTTGATCCAACTTAATATTAAAAAAATGAAAAAATTTTCAATACTATTTTTAGTTTTCGCAACACTAACGCTAACTTCTTGTAATGACAGTGCCGCAAAGAAGGTTAATAAAGAAATGGCTTCTACCGCCGAAAAAGCTGCTCAAAGTGATGCCGCTAATGTAAATGCAGCAATTACGTTCGATGAGATGTCTTATGACTTTGGTGTCATAAATGAAGGGGATAAAGTGGAAACAAAATTTAAATTCACCAATACTGGTGCTGCTGATTTGATTATTCGTGAAGCACGAGGAAGTTGTGGATGTACGGTTCCTGAATACCCAAAAAACACACCGATTGCACCTGGAGCAACGGGAGAAATTTTGGTAAGTTTTGATTCAAGTAACAAACCGGGAATGCAACAAAAAACGGTAACACTTTCAACAAATACCGATAGAGGACGTGAAATGCTTCGTATCAAAGCAATGGTCAATCCTGACCCTGTAAAACAAAAATTACGCGATGAACAAATGCGCGCTAGACAATTAAATAATTAAACTAAATGGAAGCATTTTCTGGTCAATTACCTTTTTTACTCTTAATGTTGGTGGTATTCTTTTTCTTTATCATCCTACCTCAACAACGAAAACAAAAAAAGGAAAAGAATTTTATGAACAATCTAAAAAAAGGAGATCGAGTTATTTCGAAAAGTGGTCTCCACGGTAAGGTGGTTGAGTTGAACGATAAAGACAACACCTGTGTGATAGAAACACTTGCCGGTAAATTGAAAATAGAGCGTTCTGCTATTTCTTTGGAGATGAGTTCAAAACTCAATGCTCCACCGGATGCTAAGTAATATTGATGAATCCCGCCACTAATGGCGGGTTTTTTTTTAAAAAAATGTATCGACTTTTTGTAAAACCTCTCCTATTTCTCTTTGACCCAGAAAAGGTTCACTACTTTGTTTTTGCTCAGTTAAAATGGGTGAACAAGATCCCCGGTATTGCTGCTTTAATTCGATTTTTCTATCAAGTAAAGCATCCCTCCCTTGAGCGTGAAATCCTTGGATTATCTTTTTCTAACCCCGTTGGATTAGCTGCAGGCTTTGACAAAGACGCAAAACTTTATAAAGAACTTTCCAATTTTGGTTTTGGTTTTGTTGAGATTGGGACATTAACGCCCAAGCCACAGGCGGGTAATCCCAAAAAACGCTTGTTTCGCCTTCCTAAAGACACAGGATTAATCAACCGAATGGGGTTTAATAATGAAGGGGTCGATGCTGCAATTCCTCGACTCAAAAAAAATAAGGGAATAGTAATCGGTGGCAATATTGGGAAAAATAAAATCACTCCCAATGAAAAAGCTGTAGACGACTATATCTATTGCTTTAAGACACTTTATCCTTATGTGGATTATTTTGTAGTCAATGTAAGCTCCCCCAATACCCCTAATCTACGAGCCCTTCAAGAAAAAAAGCCGCTAACTGATTTACTCAACACCTTGCAAAAATTAAATCAAGCGACGGAAAACCCCAAACCTATACTCCTTAAAATAGCCCCGGACCTCACAGAAGAGCAGCTGCTCGATATCATTGATATTGTAAAAACGACCAAAACAGCAGGAGTTATTGCCACCAATACAACGTTAAGTCGAGAAGGTCTGCAATCTTCCAATAAAATGGAAACTGGTGGACTTAGTGGGAAACCTCTGACGGATCGGAGTACCGAAGTAATCCGTTTTCTCTCCGAAAAAAGTCAAAAAGCCTTTCCAATCATTGGAGTAGGAGGGATTCATACCCCCGAAGATGCCATAGAAAAATTGGAAGCAGGAGCCGACTTAATTCAATTATATACCGGTTTTGTTTATGAAGGACCGGGGGTGGTCAAGTGCATTAATCAAGCACTTATAAAAAATGAAGATTATCGTAATCCATAGGACTTAAAATCGGATGCTAAAAAAACTTTATACAGGGGAATTGCCCATCCGACCACCTATTCCAGCACCAAGAAATTGAATAGGTGATTTCATCAGTTAGCGTTCTGCTTTTGTTAAGTTGAATCGTGTTATATTTATCAATATATTTTTCACGAAGTAGAACTACTTCAACTAAAACCGCAATGAAAACACTATATAAAGCATTTAAAATCCTTGGAATTACTATTGGTTTTTTACTTCTTTTTTTAATCCTTTTTTACGGACATCGTGATCTCCCTTTAAAAGATTTAAAAGCCAAATATGCTCCATCCCCTTCAGCATTTATTGGAGTTAATGGTATGGAAGTTCACTATCGGGAGGAGGGTAAACTGAATGATTCCATTCCCATCGTTTTGATTCACGGAACAGGCTCTAGTCTTCATACTTTTGAAGCGTGGACCAAAGTTTTAAAAAAGGATTACCGTGTTATTGCTCTAGATTTACCCGCTTATGGATTAACAGGACCCTTTCCTAATAGGGAATATTCCATGGAACATTATGTCGAATTTATTGGAGCTTTTTTAACAGCTTTGGGGATTGAAAAATGTATTTTGGGGGGTAATTCTTTAGGGGGCGGAATTGCTTGGCGATTTGCTAGTCAATACCCAAAACGTGTAGAACGCTTAATCCTTATAGACGCCTCAGGCTATCCATCCCAAGCCATGAGTACCCCTTTGGCGTTTAAAATAGCCCAATCTCCCTTGCTAAAAAATCTATTTACATATATAACCCCTAGGTTTGTCGCCAAGGCTAGTGTTGAAAATGTATACGCCGATAAAAATTTAGTGACGGAATCATTGGTAGATCGGTATTTTGAGCTCACACTGCGAAAAGGTAATCGGCAAGCGTTTATTGACCGTTTGAGTTTAAAAGTTTCCGTAAACAGTCATAAAAAAATCAAAGCCATCCAACAACCAACTTTAGTGCTCTGGGGAGATCAAGATCAGTTAATTCCACTTGCTAATGCCTATAAATTCCATCGCGACTTGCCCAATGACACCTTGGTGGTTTTAAAAAATACAGGGCATGTTCCTATGGAAGAACGACCGAATAAAAGTGTGGCAGCCGTTCTTGCTTTTTTAAAAGGGAAGAAGTGACTTAAGAAATTAATTTTAAAGAAAAAGAGGTAACGATTTTGCTTTATAAGAAGTTTAGATCAATTGAGATTAAACCTTATACATAAAAGGGTATCTTATTATTAGTTTAATTCTTTGATTTATATGGTGAATTTCTGAAATTCCTTTATTAAATTGGGTCGAATTAAGAAGTTGCCAGTAGGCTTCTTAAATTAAAATAGAATAATAAATAAAACGAATAAAAAACATGGCAAAATTCAGTTTAAAAGTCAACGGAAATAAGGTCGAGGTTGATGTCGCAGCAGATACTCCGCTTCTTTGGGTTTTACGTGATCATTTAAAATTAGTTGGAACCAAATACGGATGTGGGATTGCCCAATGTGGAGCATGTACTATTCATCTTGATGGTCAAGCAGTTCGCTCTTGTGTATTGCCCATTGCAGCAGTAGAAAATAAAAAGATCACGACTATCGAAGGACTTTCTCAAGATGGTGAGCATCCAGTTCAACAAGCGTGGATGGAACACGATGTGCCGCAATGTGGATATTGCCAATCAGGTCAGCTGATGAGTGCTGCTGCTTTACTCAAACAAACGCCCCAACCAGATGACGCAGCTATTGATGCAGCCATGCAAGGAAATATTTGCCGCTGTGGAACCTATATTCGAATAAAAGCTGCTATCAAAACAGCCGCTAAAAAAGGATAATCCGAGAGCCCATAAAACCAATAATGATTAACAAATAAAAAATAATAATGTCACGAATAAAAACATCAATTGATAGACGCTCCTTTTTAAAGTCCTCAGTATTGACTGGCGGTGGGATGATGTTGGGTTTTAGTTGGTTGGCTTCATGCCAGAATGCCACAAAAGAAACACTATTGACGATGCCCGAGGAATGGTTTAAAATTAATTCTTATTTAAAAATAGGAGACAATGGGGTAGTGACCATCTATGCGCCTAATCCCGAATTTGGGCAAAATGTCCGAACTTCAATGCCCATGTTGATCGCAGAAGAATTGGATATTGATTGGAAAAAAGTAGTGGTTGAACAAGCACCTTTTCATCCAACAGACTATGGATTTCAGTTTACTGGAGGGAGTAGAGGAATTATGTCACGTTGGGAGCCCCTTCGAATGGCAGGAGCTTCTGCTAGAGAAATGCTCCGTACTGCAGCAGCACAAAGCTGGGGTCTTCCTTTGGAAGAAATCACCACTGAAGAGG
Organism: Flavobacteriaceae bacterium; assembly: GCA_965662885.1. Classification (GTDB taxonomy): domain Bacteria; phylum Bacteroidota; class Bacteroidia; order Flavobacteriales; family Flavobacteriaceae; genus CBFIJI01. The sequence continues at coordinate 6,313 of CBFIJI010000056.1, forward strand.
GGTTCTTGCACCATCAGCTTTCTGGAAAATCTATTGGATATGGACAAATGGCTTCTTTAGCTGCAACCATGCCTATTCCCGAAGAAGTAGAACTTAAACCAGTCAGTAGTTTTAAAATCATAGGGAAAAACCAGAAAAATGTAGATGCAGTAAATATTGTCAAAGGAAAATCCATGTTTGGGTTGGACTACCATAAAGAGGGAATGCTTATAGCTATGATTGAACACCCTCCGGCCTTTGGGATGACTTTAGCATCTGTTGATGCTGCTGAAGCTGAAGCAATGCCAGGAATCAAAGAAGTCGTTACAATTAAAACATATAAGGACGGATTTGAAAAAGGGGGCTTTGATGCCAATGCTTTTCCTGAAATTGTAGCCATAGTAGGGAATTCTACATGGGAAGTGATGCAGGCTAAAAAGCGTTTAAAAGTAACTTGGAAGCCCTTCACCGCCTATTCGGAAACCATAGCTGGTTTTCGTGGAAAGCAAATAAAAAAAGTTCCTGCTGGTTTAGAATCCACAACAGATCACCGTTCTAAAATAGAGGAATGGTCCAATAAAAAAGGAAAAGTAGTCCGTAAAGATGGAAATCCAGAAGCTGCTTTTGCAAAAGCAACCACAATTATTGAACGGAGTTATGAAGTTCCTTTTTTAGCTCATAATAGTATGGAACCTTTAAACGCCTTTGCACATGTGGTGGGCGATAAGGTCAGTATTGCGGCACCTGTACAAATCCCTTCCTTAATTATACCTGCAATTGCCTCAGGGTTGGGGATTCCAAAAGAAAATATTGAGATGGAATTACCACGTATGGGTGGGGGGTTTGGGCGTAAAGCCTATGGCCACTATGTGGTAGAAGCTGCGCTGATCTCCCAAAAAGTGAAGGCACCTATAAAGTTGATTTATAGTCGAGAAGATGACATGACTCAAGGGATTTATCGTCCAGCGTATCATGCGTCCTATCGTGCAGGATTGGATGAGAATAACAACTTAATCGCATTACATGTAAAAGCAGGAGGAATTCCTGAAAGTCCTCTTTATGCGAATCGCTTTCCAGCTGGAGCAGTAGCCAATTATTTGGCGGAAGATTGGACAATCGATTCTAACATCACCATTGGAGCCTATCGTGCGCCCCGTTCCAACTTTATGGCTGGAGCCGAACAATCTTTTTTAGATGAAGTGGCAGAAGTGGCTGGAAAAGATCCTATTCAGTTTCGTTTGGACTTATTAAAACAAGCCCAAGAAAATCCAGTAGGGAGTCGAAATGATTATGATGCTGCCCGTTATGCTGGAGTTTTAGAACTTGTAAAAGAAAAAGCTGCTTGGGGACAAAGTAACGACAACGTCCATCGTGGAGTTTCTGCTTATTTTTGTCATAATTCCTATGTGGCTCATGTTGTGGATCTGACTTTGGACAAGGGAAAGCCCATCGTTGAAAAAGTTCATACAGCTGTTGATTGCGGGGTGGTTGTTAATCCTGACGCTGCCACAAACATGACGGAAGGAGCTATAATTGACGGTATTGGAGATGCTCTTTATGGGGCGATGACTTTTAAAGATGGTGTTCCAGAAATGAAGAATTTTGACCGTTATCGTATGATACGAATGCATGAGGCTCCCAAAGCAATTGATGTTTACTTTGTGGAAAACGAAATCAATCCAACGGGTATGGGAGAACCACCTTTTCCCCCTGTTTTTGCGGCATTGGCTAATGCTATATACCAAGCTACTGGGAAAAGGCATTATCAACAACCTTTTTTGGGTGATAAAAATAGCTTGGTCTAAGAACGAATCCATAGTCTAAAGACTATTTACGTTTGTGATAGTACTAAATAATAGGAAAATAAAAAAAGGGAGGCATTTGCCTCCCTTTTTTAAACATTAAGCACCTTGGTCGTTAGAATTATTCAAAATAACTAAAGCTTTCTCCGTCATTAATTTGCTGTATCGTTTCGTACATCAATTGGATAACATTTTCCATATCCGATTTATGAATCATTTCGACGGTGGTATGCATATAACGCAAGGGTAATGAAATTAATGCCGAGGCCACACCACCGTTGCTATAGGCAAAAGCATCCGTATCTGTCCCAGTGTAGCGTGAAGACGCCAAACGTTGGAAAGGTATTTTTTGCTTTTCAGCCGTATCAATGATTCGTTGACGAAGCTTGTTTTGTACGGCAGGAGCATAGGAAATTACAGGTCCTGCACCAATTTCAATATGTCCTTCTTCTTTTTTATTGATCATCGGAGTAGTGGTGTCGTGGCACACATCCGTTACGATAGCAACATTAGGCTTTATTGTTTGGGTAATCATTTCTGCTCCATGTAACCCAACTTCTTCTTGAACGGAGTTGGTAATGTATAATCCAAAAGGGAGTTGAATGTTGTTTTCTGACAACAAACGGGCAACTTGAGCAATCATAAACCCACCCGCACGATTATCTATGGCACGGCAAACAAATTTGTCTTTATTGAGAATATGGAAAGTATCTGGATAGGTGATCACACAACCCACATGAACGCCCATTTCAGCCACTTCTTTTTTATCCTTGGCACCAATATCAATAAAGATATTATTCAATTTGGGCACTTCTTCCTTAGCGTTTTTTCGCGTATGAATTGCGGGCCAACCGAAAACCCCTTTAACGATACCTTTGTCAGTATGAATATTCACGATTTTAGAAGGTGCAATTTGATGATCACTCCCCCCATTTCGGATTACATAAATCAAACCATCATCAGTAATGTAATTGACATACCAAGAAATTTCATCGGAATGTCCTTCTATGACGACTTTGTATTTAGCTTCGGGATTAATGACACCAACAGCTGTTCCGTAGGTATCTGTAATAAAAGTATCTACATAAGGTTTCAGATACTCCATCCAAATTTTTTGTCCACCACTTTCATAACCCGTGGGAGAAGGGTTGTTAAGATATTTTTCTAAAAAGTCAATCGCTTTTTTATCGAGAATACTCATATTTTATTGCTAAAAATTTATAAGGTGTAAAAATAATAATATTCCATCACAAATACCCCTGCTCAATTATATTTGTACTTTTGCAATAGAAAAAGAAAAATTATACCATTTTTGAACATCGGTGATGTATAAAAATTGTTGACCACTTAATCTTATTGGTAGCTTATTTGAAGTAAATATGATGCGTTTAAAAATAACTCTCCTTGTCATTTTTTTATCTTCCAATACCTGTATTTTTGGACAAACTAAGGACTCTTTGGTTTATGAAGGAGAACGACTCGCACCGATAGATACTGAATTTTCATCTGAATTTGGAATTGCATTAGAGGAAGTCATGATCTTTCAGCCTCTACGCTTTAAAACACGTGAAGAAATCAAGAAATACTTAATTCTTCGCCGTAGAACATTAAAAGTCTATCCCTATGCCAAATTAGCGGCAGATCGTTTGGACACCCTAAGTGTCCGTTTGGAGCGTATTTCCAATAAAAGGAAGAAAAAAAAATACATGAAGCGGGTTGAAAAATTTGTCTATGATGAGTTTGAAGCCGAACTCAAAAAACTCTCTCGATCTCAAGGGCGTATTTTAATTAAATTGGTTCACCGCCAAACGGGTTCTACTACCCATGATCTCGTAAAAGAACTTCGTAATGGATGGCGTGCTTTTATCTATCAAACCACAGCTTCTCTATTTAAGTTAACCCTAAAAGATACTTATCAACCAGAAAGTCGCTACGAAGACTTCTTGATAGAGGATATCTTGCAACGCGCAAACTCTGATGGATTGATAAAATTGGAGGCTACTGCTTTAGACTATGATTTAGATTCCTTGTATAACTATTGGAAAAATGAAAAAAACCTTTCACGAGGCCCTAAATAATTTCATCACTTTTATCAACTTAAATAAATAAACATATTAAATTATGTTTTCTTATATTTGATCTGTAATTTAATGTTATTTAATATAACAGTATTAACAATTTTTAAATCGAAAAGATTTAAAACGCTAACCTACTATTCTTATATGCTCCATGGAAAAGATACTCCCCTTGCGTTTTTTCATTTTATTTTTACTAATACTATCTCAATATATCATTACCGCACAACCTAATACACTAACGATAAGCGGTACAGCATTAATTAAACAAAATTTATATCTTGACGATGCCTTGATATTAGGTCAAAGGTCATTACCAGCCGATCCTGGATCAGTAAACTATGACCCTTTAAAAGGGACGATGAATGTTCGAAATATTTTTGCAGGATCATCCATACAAGTTGGACAAGAACAAGTGAAGTTTGTCATTAACAACACCAGTTCAACTATTTTAAGCGGTTCTGTTGTTGCCATCTCTGGTTATGATGATGTAGCCGACGCTTTCGAGATTAAAAAATCTTTGGCAAACAGTGTTGACAACGCACGGGTAGATGGAATCGTCACCACCTCAATGAATCCTGGAGAAAAGGGGTTAATCACCACCTTTGGACGGGTTAACGATTTGGATACCTCAAGTTTCTCTGCAGGTGAAAAATTATATCTTTCCGAAACTGTTTCAGGGACTTTTTCGAATACGATTCCCCCAGTAGCCATACGAGTAGCCATAGCGGGTAAAATTAACAGTAGTGACGGGTTTATCGATGTTGGAATTGATTATTTGACGCCTGAGATTTTTGGACAATTTTCACATACGGACGATCAAGTTTTTGTCAATGATATATCAACACCAATTCTCTTTAATACCAACGACCAAATTTCAGGGATTTCACATTCAGAGACGACTAATAATAGTGAATTTACATTCTTAAGTTCAGGGATCTATCAGGCAACCATAGAACCACAATACACCCGATCTTCCGGTTCTGGAGTTGCTGTATTAAATATTTTTTATGCTATTGATACTGGAAGTGGGTTTGTAAATGTTCCCGATTCCAATGTAAAATTTGCGATAAATAAGGCAAAAGTAACTCAGGTATCTCCTTTAACAGCCACCTTTAAGGTTAATGTTGGAGACAAAATACGATTTATGGCGCAAACAACAGACAATCAAATGTTTTTAGATTCATTTCCTGTGTCAGGAACTCCCCCAAATGAGCTCCCTCTAACCCCTTCTGTGATCATGAATTTAGTTAGAGTGGGGGATTAATTATTTTTTTATAAAAAAACCATAAAAAGGTTTGACAGAAACAAAAAGAGTGCTACTTCTGTACCTGCAAACGGATAGCGATATGCGTTTTGCTTAGCTGTCTTTGTTATTTACGATACGATACCCTAATAGTAAAATAAAGTCTCGTACCGGCCTGCCGGCAGGGAGGCAGTGCTCAGCCGGTTAGAGTGCTTGAGTTCCATTCAAGAGATCATCGGTTCGATTCCGATATTCTCCACAATACTTTTGGATGGATCATTATTTATCATAATTTTAAGGAAACTTAAAACCCAAATCTTATGATTAAAGCAAAAAAAAGTGTGTTGGTAGTTATTTCTTTGATTCTATTTTCACAGTGTACTACAAATGATGATCAAGTTAGTTCAGAGGAGCCTGTGTTAGATACAGGTAAAGAATTTCCGGTATTAGATACAAGGGAAGACCTGTCCCTTTTAGATTTAAAAAGCTTTGTAGCAGAAAACCGCAGTTTTAAACTTCAAGTTGCCGATTCAATAACTGCTATGTTTGAAAATGTGATTATGCCTGAAATAGAGGGAGATGAAGATGTTGTATATAGTTATTCAGATGACAAGGCTTATCTTACTTTTAGTGATGATGGAATTATGTCTTTTATCTTTTATGGTGATACGTTCAATTTAAAAGGGTCAATTTTTAAAAATACTTCTATTAAAGAGAAAGAAGAGAGAAGATTTATAGTGGAGAAGAATTCATTAGCATATAGTAAAGATGCCACCAATAAAAATGTTACCAACCGTGCTATAATACTGGAAAAACAAGATAATCATGCTTTAATAGAATATATTCCGATGCAAGATTATAATAAACTTTACGAAGAAAGTAATGGAAAATTTCCATTAAGTAACAATAATGAAAAAGAATGTGTTGTTCTAGAAAAGGATAATAGTTTTGCCAATGATGGTGTTGCCAAAAGAAGTGTTAAAGTACCTTATGTAAAAATTGAAGTTTTTCATTATAAAAAAACGCTTTCTTCTTCCGATGTAAACTGGGCAAAAATCAATGCAAGAAAGTCTTTGGAAAGTGTTTTTGGAAGTCAATTGGACAGCAGAAAAATTAAAACCTATTTTGACAGTAGTTTAGAAAGTATCTATAGGCTGGACTTTCCCAAAGGTTATAGTCTAATTGAGAGTTGGGCAGCTTATTGTTCAAAAAGAGGAATGAATAGTGCTGATAAGCTCTATCTGCTTTTGACAGATGATGAATATGATGATGCCCTTGGGTTCGCATACCTTAAAGGACGTTATGCTTGGGCAAATGTAAAAGGAAAACAACATACAACACCAGGCCATGAAATAGGCCATCTGTTTGGTGCAAAACATACAAAGCCTTATTGGGACAAGATGATTGGTTGGTTTGGTTGGTATACAGTTGATATAATGACTACGGTTAGAAATAATCCCGGTTTCCATGATATAAATAGTAATAAACATAAATCATCATCTAACAAAAGAATTATGAGAAGTTATTTAAGCAGTATACTTCAGTAGTATCAGGATGTTGAACCAATCTTTTAATTAATTCCACAATGCCTCTGTAAAAGTCGATAGACTACTGATAATAAGCATTCTAATTCAATGATTTTTTTAGGACTCATGACAACCCTAAAAAAAGTGGATGTATTTTTTAAAATGGTTTGGCGGAAACAAAAAAGGGTTTTATATTTGCACCCGCTGCGAGGGAAAACAACTGTAATAAAGTTGTCTTAGTAGCTTAAGTTCATTGAAAGAATTAGAATAATGACAGCGCGTATCGAGAGATACAAAGCGAATTAGAACATTTTGAGAACGTCAATTTTTAGGAGTTGTTAATTAGTTATAAAGAAACAACAACGAAGAGTTTGATCCTGGCTCAGGATGAACGCTAGCGGCAGGCTTAACAC
>CBFIJI010000057.1:0-13274 GCA_965662885.1 Flavobacteriaceae bacterium
CCTGATTTTGCATTTCGGGCAAGTTCAAAATATCTTCCTTCTTTTTCCCTCTCAGCATGAATTTTGTCTTTAAAAGGTCCTTCATCACTAAGGGGAGTGGCCCTTTTTTGGGGATTTTTTCTCCTAATTTTTGAAGAACGTCTAGACCTACATCAATTGCCTCTGGTAACTTGTTTTCTGCTTTATAGGCGTTTATTTTAAGAGCATAAATAGAAATTTTATCCAATATGGAATGACCAAATTCCAATACATTATTGATATACAACAGCATTTGGTCAAAGGTTGCAGTATTGTATGCCGCTTCAGCCGCAAGTGTTGAAAGTTTTAAGGTGTTTTCGTAGTGGGTTTTCCAAGCATCCTCGGGAAGAAGATGTAGTCCTTGTTTTGCAAAATCAAGTGCAGCACTGAAAGCAGAGGAGGCCATTGCTTTTTTTGCTGCTCTATAATTTAAATCTGACAAGGCTGTTTTTTCAGCAGCCTCTTTAATTAGGGATACACTAACATTCAGATGGTTGACAATTTCAAATAGATTTTGGTCGTCTTCATTGTCTTTTTCCATCAATAATTTTCCAATCAAATAATGATTGGCTATTTGCTCTTTTTGTGAAATTAAAGAATATACCGCTTGTTGGACACGGTCGTGAATAAACTTGTATTTGTCAGCTAAGGGAATAATAAAACCCTTGGCAAGAGCCACCTCAATATGCTCCCCAATCAACCCTTCGTTTTCTTTAGTAATAATGGCAAGGGTTTCTATAGTAAAGCTATTCCCTATACAGGCTGCTATTTTTAAGGTTTGCTGAATGGCTGTTTCGAGTAACAAAACATTTCCGGCAAGAAGTTCTACCACATTTTCGGTAATGTTTTGACTTTTTATCTTCTCAATATCCCACTGCCATTTTAAAGTTTCAAAATCAAAAAATAGTTGTCTTGAGGTATATAATGTTTTTAAAAATTGAACGACAAAAAAGGCATTTCCATGGGTTTTATCATAAACCAACTGAGATAACACCTTTGTTTGTGCTTTCGTCATCCCTGTAGTATCTGCAATTAAGCTATGGACATCCTCTAGGGTTAAATTATCCAGATGAAGGCGCGTTGCTGGTTGGGTTATTTCTTCTATTTCCTTTACCGTTGAAATAAAGGGGTGGGAGCTGTTGACTTCATTATCTCTATACGCACAAATGATCATCAGGCACTTACTCTCCTTATCCTTATCGGTCATTAACGATTTAAGTATCCGTAAGGAACCACTATCGGCCCACTGAAGGTCATCTATAAAAATGACCAGCGGATGTTCCTTTGAGGAAACCGCGCTGATAAACTTTCTAAAAATAAAAATAAATCGGTTTTGTGCTTCCAAGCCACCTAGCTCAGGGATGGCTGGTTGCTCTCCAATAATGGATTCTAATTTTGGCAATACCTCTGTTAAAACCCTTCCTTCGGCCCCCACTGCGGCTAAAATATTCTCTCGGATATGGGCTAATTTTTCCTCTTCTTCTGTCAGAGCGAGATTGATGAATCCATTTAATGCTTCTTTAAAAGCAAAATAGGGAATACTCTTTTGATATTGATCGAATTTACCTTCAATAAAATTGCCCTTTTTTTCGGAGATGGGACGATGGACTTCATGGACTAGGGCAGACTTCCCTGTGCCTGAATAACCGCTAACTAAGACCAATTCAAGGGTACTGGAGGAGACTTTTTGAAAGCACCCCAATAAGGTGTTCATCACGGCATCTCTTCCATAAAGTTGTTGGTTGATTTCCAGTTTACTGGAATAATCTTTTTGACGAAGTTCAAAGGGGTTTATCGCTTGTTCTTTTTCCCACTGAGATTCGCATTTTTTTAAATCAGAAAGCAAGCCATAAACTGATTTATATCGATCTTCAGCATTTTTTGCCATCAATTTGGACAAAATTTCTGCAATTGCCTCGGGTACAGCAGTTCTCCTTTTTGAAGCACTTTCTGGTAAAGTAGCGATATGAGCGTGAACTAATTCTAGCGGGCTTAAGTTGGAAAAAGGAAGTGTTCCTGTTAGGAGTTGATACAACGTCACCCCCAAGGAATACATATCTGTTCGGTAATCAACCGTCCGGTTCATTCTTCCTGTTTGCTCTGGAGAGATATAAGCGAGGTCTTGTTCTAATTTGTTAGGGTTGGAAAAGCTTTGGACTTTCAAATTTGTTTGACTTGACTTTCCAAGGTCAATTAAGTGCAAGCTGCCATCTTCTTGGTTTAAAATAAACTTAAATGCGTTTATATTTCTATGAATGATGTTGAGCTGATGTAATTCCTGAAGCAAGGATGCTGCTTTGATGGCAATATCAAGAAATTGATCAATGGCTATGGGTTGTTGCTTAGCGATCTCATTGAGATTGACCCCATCAATATGTTCAAGAACTATGGTGTGTTGGTTCTCTATTTTCCCTTTTTGTAGGACTTTACGAATCCCCGTAATATCAAGATCTTTAGTCACTTCATATTCTCGATAGAATTGCTGAATCGTTTTGTTTGATGGGAATTCTTGATTGAGTATTTTATGAATAACAACTGTGTTGCTTTCTGATATCCATTGTTTGTAAATGGTGCAATTTTCCCCTTGATGGAGCAACTCTTTTTTCATTCCTTAGATCAAATTAGATTTTATTCGTTTCTATTGTCATCATCTGGGATTTCACCTGGAACACCAAATACTTTATAACTCCAAACTCTTGAAATTCGCGCCATCTCGGAATGACTTCTCATATAGTTCAACGAATTGTAATCATAGATTGAATTTGCTGGAAGCACCCCTAATCCTTTAGGTAAATTATTTAAGGAAAAGGCCAATAGAGAACTGTCTTTCCAGTTCAAGGTTTTATTGATTTCGATTTTGGCTAAATCGAGCCATGGGTGGGTTTTCAAATCCCATTCTCTACAGCAATTAAAAATTTCTTCGCTGTCATCCGGTTGTGCTTTATGGAGTTGTACTTGTAGTTTATAAACCACCTCTTTTTGGGCTACACGTTTTTGATATTCTTCTTTTAAATAGTTTCGTGTTCGCTGTTCTCCGGGTAAGATCCGTTGATTTTCCACTGGAATTGTCATGTCGTAATCATCCAAAATACCTGTTTCCTCTTGTTCGTAAAAGGGAACTACTCTGTATTTTGCGTAATGTTTTACCTCTTCACTAATATAAAAAAGTGGGGTTTGTGAATAGTAATGAAGGTTGCTGAAAGAGGTTGGATTTCGTCTCATTCCGACTTGAGCTCCCCGAACACCAGCAGGATAATTTTTATAGTATTGATGGTATTGAATCCCGTATTTGGTTTTCTTGTAGACCCCAAAACGCATAAAACTGGCTACTGACCAAAACAGGGCTACTTTCCCTGTATTTAATTCCAAATCAAAGGGACTTTTATACGCAGTATCAGCAAATTTTATGGAAATACTTCTTACCGCTCGCATGGCATCATCTCTAAAGGAAGCGGAACCATGTCTAATTCTACAGTCAAAAGATTTGTTGGCTTCAAAAAAGGGATGAGGTGGTAGTTTAGGGTTGTCTAAAATTGTCACTTTCCCTGAGGCTCCAATCGCATTGTAATGGGACATCCGGCTTCTAAAGAGCAAACTTCCTATAAGGGTCAATCCCAAAGTAAAGGTTTTTGTATAAAGCCATAAGACCAACCTTCCAAAGAAAAGGCGAATGCCTTTGTAATGGGGTTTAACTAAAATCTGACTTGTTTTTACTTTTTTTGTCATTTGTTAAATATTCGTTCTTGATTGAATCGTGTCAATATCAAACCCTAAGGTTTTGAATGCTTTTCTTTTGGCTTCTAGCAGAGCAATAAAACGGGGGTTGATGTCTTGATCTTCATTTTTAGTGATGTAGCCATAGCCTGTTTTGGACAGCATATTACTCCACCACATCATTTGTGTGCTTCTCTTCAAGTCGGGTGCAATCTCTAAATCAGATTCCGGCCCTAAGGCTCCCTCTTCAGTTGACCCAAATCGAAGTCCAAGACTACAATAAAGGACTTCACCGATATCATCATATTGCTTGGAGTTGGACCAAGTGTGCCCAAAAGAAGCATGATAAATCATAAAGGAACAGGCCTGTTTTAAATTGTCAATGTCGTCTGATGTTACTTTTTTGGGGTCAGGTGTTGTCGTGATTTTGGACATGGATTTCAGCTCCCCATTAACCATCGGGCGTTTGATTGATTGATCCATTCGTCGAGAGGTTTGGTACCAACTCGCTTTTTTTGCGTCGTATTCTCCTTTATCATCAAGAATCATTTTTGTCAAATAATTACACAAAAAATAGGGTGCACTGTGTTCAACCAAATCGTTAGAAAAACGATAAACCTCGAACCAATTTTCAAGGATATTCTCTTTGTTTTCATCAATGAACTCGTCAACATACTGACAAACAACGTCCCAAAAAAGGTTGGAAATGTGGGCATAAGTATGTTGATCGCTAATTGGTTTTATTGGAATCCAATTTTTCCAGTCTTGAGTTCCCATCGTTTGAAGGGTCAATTCTCCCATTCCTTTGGGAGTTAAAGCCGTTGCTTCGGAGATATAGCCGTCTCCTGTAAGTATTCTGTCTGAAGTATGATTGACGAGGGTAACACTTTTTAAGTGGGGGAAAAGAAGATTGGTCAATGCGCTTAAGTGTAAGTTTCTGTGTGCCGCAATGGAAAATTGTTCTGTATTGTAGTGGGTGATACAGAGGTGGTGGACAATCTCTGTATAAAGTGCTGCACTTACTCGGGCAATTCTTTTTGCCGCCATCCATTGACTTCCATCTTTTGGGGTAAAGGTTCTTTTGGGTGTTTTCCCTAATTCATTTTTATGTAATGCGCCAGTAAGTGAAATTTCTAAAGGCATTGCAAAGCCTTTGGTGTTTAAACCGAATTTAATGTCCACATCGGGCATGATATAATTGGTCGTTTTATCATAGCTGTTCCAATGATAATGAGTCCAATATAAGTTAGGGTCTTTTGGATCTTTATCAAAGTCTATTGCAAACATTCCATTCATAAACCTTTCGCCGAACCATTCATCACTTCTTGTGATTCCAAGTTGCTTTTTTTCTAGGCATTGGGTAAGATTGATTGGGTAGTCATTTTGGATTTCTTCCAAGTCAATCTTGTTCCGCATCAATTTGATCTCTGCCAAGTGCTTGTCTTTGATTATTTCAATGGGAATAAACTGATGTTCTATACTTTTCAAACGCCCTGATGGGTAAGATTCTGGTGCATCTTTGTTGTGATCCTTGATAATGACGCGTGCAAGAGGATTCGTATAATCGTATTCCCAATAGAACAGGTTAATATTCCCCATGTCAAGTTCTAAACCAATTAAATCTTGTTTTTTCACTTTTGTTTTATGAAATAAAATATAATCGTTGGTCGCTTTTTGATCGATATATTTATGATAGCCTGTATGGTAAATTTCTAATCGAAAACGCCCGAGATACCATTTATGGCATTCATAAAGGTCAAAGGGTATTTGAAAATATCCATTTTCGTCAGAAGTTGAAGATCCAAAACAACGATAGCTTCCTAGCCACGTTCTTCCCCAAAATTCAACATGCATATGGTGGATGGGGACATCCATGTCAAAGGTTTTTTGTCCAAAAAGTAATCGACCCATTAGTTGACTGTTTTTATCTCGACAGTGAATCACAGGCTTTTTGGGGTAGAGCCAGTGCAGAATAGCGGAAAGCATTCCTACTATTGCCCAATAAAGGTCAAGAAAAAAATTGGCGATGCGTACGAGTGGATTTCGAACCAAAGCTGATTTTTCAGTCTCCAAGTCATTGAAAGACTTTAGCTTGGGGTGATAAATCTTTCGTTTTGAATAATTGACAGTAGTCGTTTCAAAACAGTGTCTAAACCCTTCATTACCCTCAATAGGTTGTTGATATTCTCCCATTATATATGATACAGTCGTTTATGTTCATTTATTCTATAAAATAGTTTGCACTATGTGCAATTTGATAAAGCTTAAAGTTTAAATTTATAAAAAATGCTTTCAAAATGAAACTTAAAAAACAACTATTCGACAAAGGGTTATAGCAGACGTATATAAAGTCATTTTAAATTGCTTTTCTCCTCCTAAATTCAATGGGTTGCCCTTGACCTATTGAAATGTTTAAGTGCCAAGTTGTATGAAATATAAAATGCTATTATCTTTGATTGTACTTTTAATAGGCAATTAACTTGTTTTTCTCCCTTTTGATTGTATTACTTTAAAAAGTTTCGTTATTTAATATATTAATGAAAATTAATTGATTTACCCGTATTGAAAACATCTTCTAAAATAAATTGGCAATCAATATTTACTATTAAGCTGCTTTTAGTTCGCTTGGTGGGTGTCTTTTTTTGTGTGGTTGCATTGGAAGGTTTTTTAATCCCCAACAACTTTTTAGACGGTGGTGTAACTGCAATTGTCATTCTCTTAGGTGAATACACTCCATTAGAGGTTTATCAATCGCTCATATTGTTAAACGCCCCTTTTTTTATTCTTTCCTATTTTAAAATTGGGAAAGAGTTTGCCATTACTTCGTTCATTTCTGTTCTTGTGGTCTCCTTAATTTTATTTCTTATTCCAGATGACTTTTTTACTCCCTTTACTACCGATAAATTCCTAACAGCCTCCCTTGGAGGGGTTAGTATTGGTATGGGAGTCGGTTTGATCATCAAAAGTGGCGGGGGAGTAATAGAAGGCTTAGAAATTTTAAGCATTTTTGGAACGAAAAAGACCTTCTTTAGCAGTACTGAAATCATTCTTTTTATCAATACGATTATTTTCCTTTTTGTTTTCTTTATCCTTGAGGGCCAAACAGAAGCTTTGTATTCCATCATTACCTTTTATACCTCTTCAAAAACCTCCGATTATGTGATTAACGGCTTTAATGAATTTATCGAAGTTACCATCGTTTCTAAAAAAGATTCGGAAGTCAAAAAGATGATCTTTGAAGATTTTGGAAAAGCGATTACTGTATTTAAAGGGGAAAGAGGTTATGTACCCAATCAGACCGAGCAGCGTATTAATTGCGATATCATTGTTATCTTAACAACGCGATTGGAATTTTATCATTTGCAAAAACAAATTTTAAGTGTTGATGAACAAGCCTTTATCTATTCACAAAAAGTAAAAGAAACTAAAGGAGCTTTTATTAACCAACAACAGCAATTATCTTGAAACCGTTTGAAGACATAAAATCATTAGTGATTACTCTTTTAAAAAAGAAGCTTCCCAAAGAATTGGTATATCACTCCTTAGAGCATACTCTTTATGTCCTAGAACAAGTCACGCAGATTGCTGTTCACGAAAATGTATCCGAAAAAGATCTTCTACTATTAAAAATTGGTGCCTTGTTTCATGACATCGGATTTATTAGCAATCGTAAACAACACGAAAAAGAGTCCTGTAAAATTCTTGAAGAGCATCAGGCGGTTTTGGGGATATCCAATGATGATATGCAGCTTATTTTTGGAATGATTATGGCAACAAAAATTCCACAACAACCCAAAACACCCCTAGAATGTATTTTAGCCGATGCAGACCTTGAGTACCTAGCAACTGACGATTTTGAAATTACCAGTGAAAAATTGTATCAAGAACTCCAAACTTTTCAAGGCGATTTCCCTCGAAAAAAATGGAACGAAATTCAGATTGCCTTTTTTGAAAGTCATCAATATCATACTACCTATTGTAAGGAAAATAAAGCCCCCCATAAAGCTTTGAACCTTCAAAAAATTAAAGCGCTATAGTTTGTTTTTACGTTGATCCCTATCAAAAAACTGAAATAACCCACTGTTCTTTAAATCAAAAAAAACTAAATTTGAGATATGGCAAAAGGCTTATTCATCCTATTAATCGTTTTTATTGTCGTAGGTATTCTTCACTTTACGACCTTGCGAATAATGAAAGTTTCAGAAAAGAAAAAAGCGCATTTTCGCAAATTCTATTGGTACTTATATGGGACTTTTTTTGTGCTAAGTGGTGCTTTAAACTTGTTTGAAAAAGGACAATTTGATTGGATCTATTCAATTCAGTCACTGATTGGACTTTTGTTTGTTGTCATGAATTTTCTTGGAAAATTAGAGCCAAAAGTAAAATAAGCAACTGTTTATATAGCCCCAGGTTAAAGTTTACAAAAGCTAGACTCCCATAAAATAAAGAGGCCTTTTTTATAGGCCAATCTCGTTTTGTCGGCAACTCGAATTCTTATTGGATTAAAAAAAATTATATGTTAAGCCTACTTAACATTTATTTTTCTACTTTTGTAAAGCATGCTTAACATATAAATTAACGAATGAAACTTAAAATACTTCGAATTATGGCAATCATTACAGGATTAATCGGAACAACATTATTCAATAGATTCATGGAAGGTGGGGCATTATTTATGTCACTTATTCTTAGCTGTCTTTTACTCTCCATTTACTTTATCGTCAAAAGTCTTTTAACCATTAAAAGCAATCAAGCAGTTTCCAGAAAAATGTTAAAACACATTAACGACAGTGGAACATTAGGACTTGCCTTAGGTGTTTTGGGGGCCTTTATTGGTCTAATAACAGCTTTTGATGTTTTGGAAGCAACAGGACAGGCAGATCCTTCACTAATTGCAGGAGGGCTAAAAGTTGCCTTATTATCGCCCCTTTTTGGACTTTTTAGCTTTTCAGTGGCAAAACTAGGAATATTAGTTCTCCGTATTTTTCAACGATAACCCCCCTATCATGCTATTAACGAAAAAAGAAATTTCCATTCTTATTGAGGTTGGGTTTTCATTACTCTTTGTCCTCTTTTTTATGCCTTTTTTTTATAAGAATCTAGAAAATAATTTGGATCTCAAAGAGGATTTGATGGGAAAAATAATCGAGATCGTCATTTTTGCTGTTGGCTACTTTACGGTTGCTTATAGCTTGTTGGCTTTCGTCTTTAAAACCAAAGAAATCAATGATGAAAGGGATGATATGATTAATTCCAAATCGTATAAGTTAGGATATCTGCTCTATGAATTTTCCCTATTTGTTTTTATTGGAATTCGCTTAATCAATACCTCCCTTCAAAATAATGGAGGAATCATTTTTTTGATTCTTTCCCTATTGCTAGCCGTATCAATTATTAAGTCAATCTACCAGTTATACCTTTACCGATCCTTTTAATATGCTGCTAAAAAATAATTTAAAAGTGTTACGGCAAAAAAAAGGATATACCCAAGAGGAATTGGGGAATTCGGTTGGAGTAAGCCGACAAACCATCATTTCCATTGAACGATACCGGTATAAACCCAGCTTGGAACTGGCCATGAAGATTGCCGAAAAGCTACAGGTGAAAATTGAAAAGCTTTTTTATTTTGAATAAAACCATAAAGAATCTTGAAGAATAAAAACCCCAAACAATCTATAATTTGGATTGTTTGGGGTTATTGTTGGTGGTCCCACCTGGGCTCGAACCAATTGGCTAAATAATTGACTATCAATATATTATAATCTACCTTGGAACTCTGTGAGTTCCACAACTAAGTAAATTTGGAACTCACAGAGTTCCAATTGGACCATTAAATTTCCCCCATAAACTTCAATACCAATGTTTAAAGTTTTTAAATTAGATTTGAGTCGTTAATAATATTTACTTTAAAATTTCAATTAATTTAAAAAATTATGTTGAAAAATATGAATTGGATTCTTGGTATCAATAGTATGAATGACTTAAGAGAAGTTATTGAAAAAAATGAAAATATAGAATCTGGAAAGTACTATTATTTAAATTATGATGGTAAGGAACTCATAATAAGAGGAATTAATAATGATTTAGAAGGATTACAATTAATTGAATATATAATCGAAAAAAATGGGACTTTAATCAACTTTGAAAAAAAATCCGAGAACAGGAGTTATTATGTTGGAAATATGTTTTCAATAGAAATTTCATCTTTTGAAGTTTATGGTATGAGGGTAGTTTTAATTACAAAACATTGAAATGAACGAGTCAAATTGAATTAAATGAAAATGTTGAATAATATCATAGATAAACACATCGATAAAGTCACGGGAAAGATTAAAAAGAATTCACGAACAAATCCGGTGAAGTCTAAAGAGGAATTCAATTATATACTTAAAGGATTTAAGATGTATAACCGAGGAAAATCAGGAGTAACCATTGGAACAGAATCAATAGGAAGAACCCCACTCCTTTGGTTATCAATTCGTGGGAAAGAATATCATTTAAATAGTGACACCAAAATTGAAGGAATAAACGAATATTATCTTAATAAGAATAATGATTGGAAAATCATTGAAAACCTAAATGGGACAAGGAATAAGGTTACTAATTTAGAGGGGGGAGGTGATATACCTGGGTTTTATCTGTATCTGAAATTATAAGACTATATCAAACAATGGTTCTGTCAAAGACATTATTAGAAAATCTTCTCGTGGAATATGAAACCAAGAAGAATCTGAATTTTGTGGTTTCTAAGAGTTTACCTATTCTTTTTTTTGGTGATTTAGAATCATTTTCAACTCAAAAAAAGAAAGTAGTTACTGTTGGATTGAATCCTTCTAATATAGAATTCCAATCTAATCCAAAGGAAGAATATTCATTTTTTCGATTTCCTGAATACGATAGAACTATTGAGTCCTTAGAACTTACTCTAAATAATTATTTCAAACACAACCCATATACAAAGTGGTTTAAAACTGGATATGAACCACTTCTAAATGGGTTAGGAGGTAGTTTTTTTCCAGATAATGATTTTGATAAAGTTCTTCACACGGATATATGTTCTCCTCTATCGACAAAACCAACATGGAGTAAATTGAGTTTTAATGAACAAGAAAGTCTGAGAAGAGATGGTTTTGAGTTATGGAAATCTCTTATCCATGAATTGAAACCTCACTTAATTATACTTTCTACAAGAAGAAGTTACTTACAACTACTTTCTCCCAAGTATATCAAAACTATTCATACGATTAACACTACAAAAGAAGGTAAACCAAGGAGACCTTTTAACTTAGATTTATTTGAGGTTAATATTAATGGTTTTCAAACCTATCTTGTCTATGGTGAACCTAAAAATCTCCCTTTTGGTTCTGTGACAACCGAGGACAAAATTCTAATGGGGAAATTTCTTTCAAAATACACCACAATGGACACAACCAAAACCAATCTTTACTAATTGTGACCCTAACTAAAATATTGGAATTTTTTGTGTATTTGGAACTCAACTTGGAACTCACCCCCACTTTTTGGGGAAAAATAAACCCTCAACTATCTGATTTTTAGGTAGTTAAGGGTTTTTGTTGGTGGTCCCACCTGGGCTCGAACCAGGGACCAACTGATTATGAGTCAGCTACTCTAACCAACTGAGCTATAGGACCTGTTCTCAATGTTTACGGTACGAACCAAAGATTATATTGATAAAAAACATCATTTGTTGGCAAATTTGTATAATCATTAAATTTTGGCACTTTTAACATTGCAATGAACGTAAGGCAAATATAAATAGTTTTACTGTAACCTCTAACAGGGTTACAACCTATTTTAGACTATTTGTCTTTGGTCGTTCTTTGGTCGCTATATTCCATCCATCACCTTCTCATCTCTTGTATAAATAGCTATAAATAAAAGTTATTCCGCCCAAACAGCTCTTTCCACTGTAAGCTACTTTAGTTAGAGCAATGGCAATAGAGTCCTCGTATTCCCTTTTTGTTGCTCTACACTATTATTGATATTGCGATAAAAATCACCGCTTTATTAAACAAAAAGTTAATCTAGAAAGATGTTTGTTTTGAATCAAGAAATTGATTCGCCTCAACTTCTTTAAATATCTTTGTGATACGATCTATTAGGAATGCCCAAAAATATTCTTAAATCTCCACCCAATTGTCTAAGGAAAAAAAGATCCCCGTAATTTAATCTTTGCTGGTGTTATGCTCTAAGGTGTTAGATATTAAAGTTATTTCATTCGCAGGAATTCCAGCACGATCAGCGTGTTCTTTTATAATGTCTTCAGATTCTGCATTATAAACACAAAAAACATTGTTCCCAGCAATATAACTGTGCTCTTGTTCAATTTTATTTCCTTCATTCCTCATCGCTATCAATACGGATTCAGACCCTTGTCCAATTGCATCAAGTTTTTCACCTGGTATTTGAGACGCGCCCTCAATTTCTCTTTTGATTAAATACTTATTCATTTTAACTGATTTATGATTAACAATATCTTACTAATATAGAAAAACGCTACAACATATTAATACCGTGATTTCATCTTAAATTTACAAGCCCTTCTAAAGCAAGCTTAATAGCCCCCAGTTTAATTACCTATGAATCAGAGATAAAAAACCCTCCATTTAGGAGGGTTGATGAGGTTTGAAAACGATTAATAGGAAAACCCTAAAGAGTCTTGGGCTTTGGCTCGTTTATAGACATTAATTTTTTTGATTTTTCCATTGACAAACTGAACATCATGGACATTATGTTCAAAAATAGCATTCCCGTTTTCATCAATATCGGAATAATCATTCCCCGTGGTTAACCATTGTTCCATTTCACCGTCTTTGTTTTTGGCGGCATTAGCAATCATCCACTTTACTTCCCATTTTGGGTTGGCGGTTTTAAACCAATTATCCATAATTTCTATATGCGCTTTACTGCCTTTAACCACACTTCCATCAGCGGTATAACCAACCCAGTCCTCAGCATTGATTGCAGCAATTTTAGCGATATCTTTTTCATTGTGTGCTTGAATATAGTCCAACCATATTTGTTGGTTGTCTGTTTCTCCAACAGTTAGCGAGCTCATAACTTCCATCCCGTCCATTTGTGCTGAACCAATGACAACAGGGGTCGAATCCATTTTTTTCTGTTCGACATCAACACAGGAAGTCATTAATAGGGGTAATACAAAAGCAAAAAGTTGTTTTTTCATTTTTATTGATTTATAGTTTATGTAAAGAAATATACAAAGATTTTCTGAACATAATATCGTGGATCAGCAGACACCTACTGACTAAAGAGCTCTTTTAGGACAACTTAATCCACACAAGAAGTTTATAAGCTCCGTCCAATATTCAACGCTAAGCGAAAAGTGTTTGCATCAAAAACCGGACTTCTTTTTAAAAAAAAGAGGCTTTCTCTGTAAAGTTTTATACATTGTTTTGATAAAACCCAAGACAGCTATTCACCAATGACCACCGCCAAGCATCCAAAAAAAGCGCTTCTAAAACCACTTGTTGTGGTCCTATGTCTTTTTCTCTATGGAAAAG
>CBFIJI010000058.1:0-12637 GCA_965662885.1 Flavobacteriaceae bacterium
CCAAAGGAGCTCTTATTTTAGGTAAAGTAAACCTCAGTGAATGGGCGTATTATTTTTGTAGTGGCTGTCCCGTTGGCTATAGTGCAATGGGTGGGCAAACCCTCAATCCTTATGGGAGAAGACAATTTGAAACTGGGGGGTCTAGCTCTGGAAGTGGGGTCAGTATTGCAGCCAATTATGCCGTAGCAGCCTTGGGATCTGAAACCTCGGGTTCTATATTATCTCCCTCTGGAAAAAATTCTTTAGTGGGCTTAAAGCCAACTATAGGTGCGGTGAGTCGCTCCGGAATTGTTCCCATTTCAAGTACGCTTGATACTTCGGGTCCCATGACCAAAAACGTAATGGACAACGCTATTTTGATGAATGCTATGGTAGGGATTGATCCTAATGACTCTTATTCCTATGACGCTGCACCAATTGCATATGACAACCTTAAGCAGGCCTCTTTAAAGGGTAAACGTTTGGGGGTTATTCAACAATTTGCCGAGGATACTCTTCTGCTTCAAGCTATTGAAATACTTGAGGATGCAGGGGCCAGTATTACGTTTATTGACCCTCCAAAAATTGATTTTGATGGGTTTCGTAAAATCTTGGATGTGGACATGAAAAAAGATTTACCCGCTTATATTGAAGGCCATGCTAGTTCAGAATTAACCGTAGCTACTGTAAAAGATATTGTTGCATTTAACAATCGGGACAGTCTTTTACATGCACCCTATGGGCAAACCATTTTTAAACGTATAGCCAAAGATACCACAACGGAAAAAGGCTTTAAATCTAAGAAACAACGTATCATGCAAGAGGCCAAACGTTATTTTGAAACCCCTATGCAAGCCAATGCTTTGGATGCTGTTATTTCCATCAATAATTATAGTGCAGGCTTCGCAGCCGCCGCACATTACCCCGCCTTAGGGGTTCCTATGGGATATGACAACCAAGGAGAACCCTTTAACATTACTTTTATCGCACCTTCAAAACAAGAACAGTTATTGTTTGAGTTGGGGGCTGCCTTTGAACGATTAACCAAACACCGAAAAACCCCATTACTTTTTCAATAAGCACTCGATTTATGCGAACCAAAACAACAGAAAAAAACACCATTAATGTCATCACCCTAGGCTGTTCCAAAAATGTCTATGACTCGGAAGTGTTAATGGGGCAGTTGCGGGCTAATAACAAAAAAGTGGTCCATGAAGAAGAAGGGAATATTGTGGTGGTTAATACCTGTGGTTTTATTGATAATGCTAAGGAAGAATCGGTCAATACTATTTTAGAACAAATTTCAAAAAAGGAATCAGGAGCTGTAGATAAAGTGTATGTTACTGGTTGCTTAAGCGAACGGTATAAGCCAGATTTAGAAAAAGAAATTCCACAAGTGGATCAATATTTTGGAACGACTGATTTACCCCGTCTATTAAAAGTCTTAGGAGCCGACTATAAACACGAATTGGTCGGTGAACGAATTTTAACTACACCTAAACAATATGCGTACTTAAAAATTGCTGAAGGATGTGACCGACCTTGTTCGTTTTGTGCAATTCCTTTGATGCGTGGAAAACACCGTTCTACGCCAATTGAATCCTTGGTTGATCAGGCAAAAGCCTTAGCCAAAGATGGAGTAAAAGAGTTGATTTTAATTGCGCAAGATTTAACCTATTACGGTCTTGATCTTTATAAAGAACGACGCTTAGCTGATTTACTTCGCGCTTTAGTTACTGTAGATGGTATTGAATGGATTCGCTTACATTACGCATTTCCAACGGGCTTCCCTATGGATGTTTTAGAGGTGATGAAGCAGGAACCTAAAATTTGTAATTATTTAGATATTCCCTTGCAACATATTGCGGACCCGATTCTAAAATCCATGCGTAGAGGAACCACCCAAGCAAAGACTACCGCATTACTTCAAAAAATCCGCCAACAACTTCCGAACATCGCCATTCGTACAACTTTGATTGTTGGGTATCCTGGGGAGACAGAGAAAGATTTTGAAACGCTAAAGCAATGGGTAAGTGAGATGCGTTTTGAACGCTTGGGATGTTTTACTTACAGTCACGAGGAAAATACCCATGCGTATCAGTTAGAGGACAATGTACCTGAGGCTGTAAAACAAGAAAGAGCCAATGAAATCATGGCCATTCAATCTCAAATATCATGGGAGCACAATCAACATTATGTTGGGGAAAGCTTTCGCTGTATGATTGATCGTAAAGAAGGAACCCACTATGTAGGGAGAACCTTTATGGATTCACCGGATGTGGACAATGAAGTATTAATTGATGCGACTCAACATTACCTTAAACAAGGAGAATTTGTTACGATTAAAATTACAGAAGCCACTGATTTTGACTTAATGGGAACGCCTATTTTTGCTGAAACGACCGATTATTCGTCATAAATAAAGCGTTGCTCATCAAATGCTTTCCGCTATACCAAAACCCTCTAAACAAAGGGTTGTCTACCATATAGATCAGACTCCCACGTCCTAATCGCTTTTCGCCAAACACCAAGGATTCTTCTTGATCTTTTAAAGCTTTATGTCCAACAAAACCAGCTAGGGGTCGAGCATTTTCCTCTAAGGTTCCAGCATTATACCCTTCGGCAATATAGTTATACGCATCTGATGAAAGCTTTAAGGAATAGTAACGCTCCATTCCAAAGCTCAAAGGATGGCTTTTGTCAAGGCTAACTTCATAAATACTCCCTGTAATCATACTGCTAATTGCGTTGCGTTCACGCTCACTAGAGGGCAGTAAAGCATTTTCTTCTGCTTCTTGCTCTCCTTCTTTGGTCTTTAACCCATAGCGTTCATTACCAGCAAAAGATTGAAGTGCAGAAGACAAAGCGATTATTTTTCCTCCTCCACGAACCCAATTGATAACACTAGAGGAAACATCACTTAAAACAGCGGAATAGCGACCAGAAGGAAGGATCAATACGTCAATATTTTCAAGCGCTTTTGAATTTAGACGTTCCGTGGTAAGTTGCATTAATGGATAATGCAATTGCTGTTCAAAGAAATGCCATACTTCCCCATAATTGTAGGGGGAGATGCCTTTTCCTCCAAGGACTGCCACTTTTGGTGGATTGATTAATTCCAATTCATCGGCTCCTAAATCGGGGCCTTGTTCCGAATAACCTGTACTGATATTACTTAGCTGTTGTTGGTGGTCTTGTGCAATTTTAGAAAGCATTGCTTTAAAATCCTTATGGTGCTCATTGTCTCCTTTTAAAATAAATAGGCTCCCTCGTTTCCAGTTAACACCACTGTTTTTAAGCGGCATATTGTTAAAGCGAACACGAATGTCAGCCTGTAATAGGGCGGCCAAAAACGTGGCATCTTTAAAACTATCCCATGCTAGGGCATAGCCATAATTACTTTTGGTTAGTTCTGCAATGGCAGGAAGAGCACTAACAGGCTGACTTGACATGCTATTGTTTGCTGCAATGGCAGTCAATCCATAAGCATAAGGTAAGGACCATGCTGTGATGTCATAGGTCAGTGAATCATTGAGAACAGTATTGGGTTCTAAGAGTACCTGCGCCATTTTACCCTTGGGTTGCTTGGTGTTGACCACTAGGGCATTTGCCCCTACTTTTTTAGTGCTATTTTTTTGACGTTGATAATCAAAACCCTTTACAGTGGCTTCGGCTTGGCTATGTCCAAACTGAATTTGGTGTTTTTCCAATAATGTTTCCAAGGCTAAAAGGGCATCTTTGGGTCCCTCCATAATAAAGGATTTATACTTGAGGTCGCTATCGGCATAGAAGTCACGAAAGGCAGTATTGAGTGCTGTTTTATTTTTGGCAGCCATTTCTACTGTTGAAATTCCCGTTGTATAATGATGGGCAATTCGATCTTTTAGCGTTAATTCAATTGCTTCTCCATTATAGACTCCCAAACCAGCGCGTCCACCTCCCGCTTGTTCATAAGTCATTCCAATGGCGCCTAAATAGGTTGGATAGGTGTCACCATAACTAGGATATAATAAGTCAAAACGTTGCTTGGTAAAATAAAACCATCCTTTTTCATCAAAATATTTGGCGTGGTTTTTCCCTAATTGATCTTGAAATGATTTTTGAAAATCAGTAATGATTTCATGAAGAGGTTCCGCAGCAGGGGCGAAATAATAGGGACTATTGATGCCCTGCTCATGATAATCAACATGAATATGGGGAAGCCATTTGTTGTACACTTTTAACCGTTGTTGCGATTCTACTTGCGTTATCCATGCCCAATCACGGTTAAGGTCGAAGACATAATGATTGGTTCTTCCGTTGTGCCAACCTTCCGCATGTTCACGTGCAAGCGGATTTGGATCATAGATGGCACTTTTTGTTTTGTTGTAAAAATTGACATAGCGGTCTCTCCCATCGGGGTTGATACAGGGATCAAGGATGACGACGATATCTTTAAGCCAGTCCTTGTATTGGGTGATTAACGCATGGGCTGTTTTCATGGCTGCTTCTGTGCTGGAGGATTCATTTCCATGCACATTATAACTCAACCATACAATGGCTTTATCGTTATTGGGGTCTCCATCAACCAAGCCAGTGTTCTTCAGGTGATTTAAACGGATGGTTTCTAAATTCTTTAAATTTTCAGGAGTGGAAATGTAAGCGTGCTGTAACAATCGTCCTTCATTGGTTTTTCCGTAAGCGGCTAACTGAACGTGGTCAGAAGAGTCCGCTAAATATTGGAAATAATCCACGACTTGGTGGTGGCGAGAAAAATAAGTTCCTAATTCATAACCCAAAAAAGCACTTGGTGTTTTAGGTTCTTGACCCTGAACGAAAAAGGATGCAACTAAAAAGAAGAAAGTGAAAAGTTTATTCAGCATGGCATATTGATTAATAGGAGTTAAATATACTGTTTCTTTTTAAGCATAAATACGCTTTCTAAAAAAACGAATATCTTTGTATAAAATCTACTATGCAGGCCTCCTATATTTCGTATCAAGAAACTCATCGCTTTTCAAAATTAATGGCGGATTATCTAGCTCAAGATAAAAATTTAGCTCCTTTTATTCAGGCATTCCCAAGTTTAGACAATCTTCAGCGGCAAGCCCAACTTAAAACGAATGATTTTTCAGCTGAAAGGAGAGCAGTACTTTATAAAGAATTAACAGATCAATACAGCCAGTGTTCCCATACCCCAGCAACTGAAAAAAACATTACTCTTCTAAAAGATCCAAATTCAGTAACAATTACCACCGGGCATCAATTGTGCTTGATGACGGGGCCTTTATTCTTTATTTATAAAATCATTTCCACCGTAAAACTCTGTCAGCAATTGAATGCGAAAGATGATGGAAAGCACTATGTACCAATCTATTGGATGGCTACAGAGGATCACGATTTTGAAGAAATTCAATCCTTTTTATTTGAAGGGAAAAAAATTCAGTGGAACCGTCCTTCAGGAGGAGCCGTTGGAAGAATGGACTTGGAGGGCTTAACTGCTGTTTTGGAAGTGTTTACAACCCACTTGGGCACTTCCAAAAATGCAACAGCTTTAAAAACCCTCATCAAAAAGAGTTATGGCGAGAGCAATAATCTTGCAGAAGCCACCCGAACACTGGTTAATGAGCTGTTTGGATCGTATGGTTTGTTGATTATTGATGGGGATTCTCCAGCCTTAAAAAAACAATTCATTCCGGCCATTAAAGAGGATCTTTTTCAGCAGTCTTGTTTTACCGAGGTTACTTTACAAAATCAAAAAATTCAAGACAGGTATAATACCGCTTTTAAACCACAAGTTAACCCAAGAGAAATCAACTTTTTTTATTTTGAGGGGACTGGACGGTATCGTATAATCAAAGAGGGGGAAGCTTATCAATTGGATGGTCATAAACGACAGTTTACGGCTGCAGAGTTGATTGAAGAAGTGGAACAACACCCTGAACGCTTTTCTCCCAATGTGATGCTTCGTCCCTTGTATCAAGAGACCATTTTACCCAATATTTGTTATATCGGTGGAGGAGGTGAATTGGCGTATTGGTTGGAATTAAAATCTTTTTTTGAAGACCAGAAAATACTTTTTCCTATTTTATTATTGCGGAATTCGGCACTATTGATGAACGAAAAACAGGAAAAAAGAGTACATAAATTGGCGCTTTCCAAAAGCGATTTATTCCTAAATCGCAATGCATTGATCAATAAAAAAATCAGACAAATCAGTAATATTGATTTGGATCTTTCTCCCTTTAAACAAAAATTGGAAGCTCAATTTGATCATTTGGAAAGCTTAATTCAAAAAACAGATGCTTCTTTTGAAGGGACTGTTCGCGCTCAAAAGCGCAAACAATTTAAAGGGATTGAGGCACTTGAAAAACGACTCTTAAAAGCACAAAAGAAAAAATTGTCAGATGAGGTTATCCGATTGACCGACCTTCATCAATCCTTATTTCCCAATAATAGTCTTCAAGAACGACATGATAACTTTAGCTTCTTTTATTTAGCATTGGGAACTGATTTTATTCCGATGCTTTTTAAACATCTCCATCCATTATCCTTCGAGTTTACCATCATTGAATATTGAAAAACTCATGATTTAAAGTTGGGAACTTCTTTGGATCAACGGATTAAATTGTATTTTTGGCCATGCAAGAAAAAGTACTAATACTAGATTTTGGATCACAATATACTCAGTTGATTGCCAGAAGGGTTCGCGAGTTATTTATTTTTTGTGAAATACACCCTTACAACAAGCCACCCGAAAGTTTTTCCGCATATAAAGCCGTTATTTTATCAGGTTCTCCTTTTTCGGTTAGAGCGGAAGATGCTCCCCATCCCGACTTAAGTGAAATTCGTGGTAAAATTCCATTACTTGCTGTTTGCTATGGGGCGCAATATCTGGCTCATTTCTTTGGCGGAAATGTCAGTCCTTCCAATACACGAGAATATGGACGCGCCAATTTGTCGTATATCAATACAGAAAATCAATTTTTTGAATCCATTCCCGACAATAGTCAAGTATGGATGAGTCATAGTGATACGATCAAAGAACTACCGAGTGGAGGGAAACTATTAGCCAGTACTGAAGCCGTCAAAAATGCAGCTTTTACCATTGAAAACGAATTGACCTATGGCATTCAGTTTCATCCTGAAGTGTATCACAGTACTGATGGAAAACAACTTTTAGAAAATTTCCTTGTAAAAATTGCAGGTCTTCAACAAGATTGGACACCCGATTCTTTTGTTTCTTCCACATTAAAGACGCTAAAAGAACGTGTTGGGAAAGAAAAAGTTATTCTTGGACTTTCTGGAGGTGTTGATTCTTCTGTTGCTGCCATGCTTTTACATCGTGCTATCGGTTCGCAGTTGAATTGTATTTTTGTCAACAATGGCCTATTACGTAAGGGAGAATTTTCACAAGTACTCAAGCAATATGAAGGTATGGGTTTGAACGTCAAGGGTGTTGATGCTTCGGATCAATTTTTAAATGCGCTTGCGGGCGTTGATGACCCAGAAACCAAGCGTAAAATTATCGGTAAAACGTTTATTGATGTTTTTGATGAAGAATCCAAATTGGTCGAAGGGGCCAATTGGCTAGCTCAAGGAACCATTTATCCCGATGTTATTGAATCCATTTCGGTTAATGGTCCTTCCGCCACAATAAAATCGCATCATAATGTGGGTGGATTACCCGATTATATGCAGCTTAAAGTGATTGAGCCTTTACGAATGCTTTTTAAAGATGAAGTTCGAAGGGTTGGAAAAAGTATGGGAATGGCTCCAGAATTACTTGGACGTCATCCGTTTCCTGGTCCAGGATTAGCCATTCGGATTCTTGGAGACATCACTGCAGAAAAAGTGGGTATGCTTCAAGAAGTGGATGCCATTTTTATCAATGGACTAAAAACATGGGACTTGTATGATCAGGTTTGGCAGGCTGGAGCAATTTTACTGCCAGTCAACAGTGTTGGGGTAATGGGAGATGAGCGTACTTATGAAAAATGTGTTGCTCTAAGAGCAGTGCAATCTACAGATGGAATGACCGCCGATTGGGTGGATTTACCCTATGCCTTTCTTCAAAAAATATCAAACGACATCATTAATAACGTCAAAGGAATCAATCGTGTGGTTTATGATATTAGTTCCAAACCACCCGCAACCATAGAATGGGAATAGTTTTTGTAATAGAATAAAACACTATGAATTTAAAAACGCTTTTTACCTTTTTGTTTTGTTGCTTGAGTTATATTATTTGGAGTCAAGACCAAAAACCAGATCAATTTATCAATCATCGTGTTAAAGCGAGGGAAACTATTTTTGGGATTACTAAAAAATACGAGATCACCCAAAAACAACTGTTGCAATACAACCCCCTCATTGGGAAAGTAGGTTTAAAAAGACGGATGAATCTTCGAATTCCTGTTTATTTAAATAAAGTTGAAGCTGTTGTTGCTGAACCAATTCCTGACTATCAAACGCATTTGGTTCAACCTAAGGAAACGAAATGGCGCTTGGCCTATCAGTACGGAACAACCATTTCAATTTTAGAGGAATTAAATCCAAGCATTAAAGAAGGGTTGAAAATAGGACAAAGGCTAAAAATTCCAGCAGGGGATGCAATTAAACCTTTACCCGAAAAAGATACTTCCTTTAATTATTATTCCGTA
The DNA here is from genome assembly GCA_965662885.1 of Flavobacteriaceae bacterium. Lineage (GTDB taxonomy): Bacteria > Bacteroidota > Bacteroidia > Flavobacteriales > Flavobacteriaceae > CBFIJI01. The sequence goes on from CBFIJI010000058.1 coordinate 8,622, forward strand.
AAGCCCAAGGAAGGCTATTATCGAATTGAAAAAAAATTGGGGGTGACCAAAGCTGTTTTGGACTCCTTAAATCCTGAGGTTTTGCAAACGGGTCTTCAAGTTGGAATGATTTTAAAAATTCCTAAAGAGCAAACAGGAACCCTTAAAATACAGGACGACTTATTAATTGAAACCACTTCGTTAATTGACTCCATTACAGAACCTAAGAAGGTTCATCTTGCTGTAATGCTTCCATTTAAAATCAATCGAATTGAAATGGATTCCATTGAACAAACCAAGGAATTACTTACCCTTAGAAACTTACATACTATTTCTTTTGATTTTTATTCGGGAATTCGACTGGCTGTTGAAACAGCTGCTAAGGCTGGTGTTTCTGTGGACCTGACTGTACTTGATACAGAAAACAGTATGATGACCCTTCGGAAACAAGTTCTTGAAAACGATTTTTCCGAGGTTGATGCACTTATTGGGCCATTAATTCCAACAAATTTCGATTATGTTTCTGTTCAAACGGAATTAAAAAATATTCCTAAGATCTCCCCGCTATCAACCAACCGTATTGCGATGCGAAAAAACGTATTTCAGTCGGTTACTGAAAAAGAAATTTTTCGCCAACGGATGTATGAATATTTAGAACAAGAACTCGACACGATTCACAATATCGTTGTGGTCTCTGATTCTCTTAATCGATCTGTAGAAAGGCAGCTCCTCAATAAGTTTCCGAGGGCAATCAAAATTCGTCCTGAAAAATCGGGTTACTTACTCCCTGAATTAGTGGACTCTCTATTGGTTGATTCTCTTCCAAATAAAGTGATTTTAGAAACAGAATCTTTTCCATTGATTGCCAGTGCGCTATCACAGATGAATGCTCAGAATACGGTAAGTAGAACGGTTCAAGTTTTTACGACCTATCGAGGGAATGCTTATGAAAATAGCAACTTGCCAAGAAAGCTTTTGGGAGGTGTAAAACTCACCTATGCTTCTGGGTCCAAGCCAGCTTCCATTCAAGAGGAAAACACCTTTAAAACCAAGTATATCACTCATTTTGGGAAACCTCCTAATAAAGAAGCGATTCGCGCATATGATGTGACTCTTGATGTCATACTCCGAATTGCCTACAGTGGCCGATTGGAAGCGTCTTCCAAATTAGGAGAAACTCAATATCAAGAAAATCGTTTTCAATACACAGAGGCGGAAAATGGTGCCTTTAAGAATCAAGGCTTTTATTTATTGCAGCATCAAGGTTATGACGTTGTTGAAATAAAGAAATAATAAGATAACCCCTTTTGTTCATAAACGATTTTGTAAATTTGAGCCCGGTATACAACTAGTCAAGAAAAAGCCGGATGACCACAACTAAATATATTTTTGTAACGGGAGGTGTATCCTCATCCCTAGGGAAAGGGATTATCGCTGCATCTTTGGCAAAACTACTACAAGCCCAAAACTTTAGGGTAACCATTCAGAAATTTGATCCTTATATCAATGTTGACCCAGGTACTTTAAACCCGTATGAACACGGAGAGTGTTTTGTTACGGATGATGGGGCGGAAACGGATCTCGATTTAGGTCATTACGAACGTTTTCTAAATGTGACCACTTCACAAGCCAATAATGTAACCACGGGGAGGGTATATCAAAGTGTTATTGAAAAAGAGCGTCAAGGTGAATTTTTAGGGAAAACGGTTCAAGTAATTCCCCACATCACCAATGAAATAAAGGAACGTATGATGCTGTTGGGGGAAACGGGCGACTATGACTTTATCATAACAGAAATTGGGGGAACTGTAGGGGATATTGAGTCCTTGCCTTATATCGAGTCAGTGCGTCAATTGGTATGGGATTTGGGAAAAGAAAACACAGTTGTCATTCATTTGACACTCATTCCTTTTCTCGCTGCTGCTGGTGAACTCAAAACCAAACCCACCCAGCATTCTGTAAAAACATTGATGGAAAGTGGTATTGCTGCTGACATCATCGTTTGCCGAACCGAACACGAACTTTCGGAAGATCTTCGGTTAAAACTTGCACTATTTTGCAATGTCAAACGTGAAGCTATCATCGAGTCTATCGATATGGAAACCATTTATGATGTTCCTCTAAAAATGATGGAGGAAGGTTTGGATAAAGTGGTTTTACAGAAATTAGGACTCCAATCGCCTCATGCTCCTGATTTAAAAGATTGGATTTCGTTTTTAAAAAAATTTAAAAACCCAAAGCATACCATAAAAATTGGTTTGATTGGGAAATATGTAGAATTACAGGATTCTTACAAATCCATATTAGAAGCTTTAATTCATGCTGGAGCACAAAATGAAACCAAAGTGGAGGTCATCAGTATTCATTCAGAATACATCGAAAGCGAAAAAATTGAAGAACAGTTTTCTGGTTTAAATGGCTTATTGGTTGCTCCTGGATTCGGAGAACGAGGTATTGAAGGAAAAATTTTAGCGATTAACCATGCTCGCATCCATAACATTCCCTTTTTAGGTATTTGTTTAGGTATGCAAATGGCTGTGATTGAATACGCACGCAATGTTCGTGGATTAAAGGCTGCCAACTCCACAGAAATGGATGAGGCCACACAATATCCAGTTATTGACTTGATGGAAGATCAAAAAAATATTGTTCAAAAAGGGGGAACCATGCGATTGGGAGCTTGGAAGTGTACAATCCCTGCTGATTCAAAACTCAACGAAATTTATCAAGAAAATCTTATTTCGGAACGTCACCGTCATCGCTATGAGTTTAATGACCGTTTTTCGGACACCGTTTTTGATGAGGTTTTACAAGTTGCAGGAACCAATCCGGAAACAGGGCTGGTCGAAATTATTGAAAATAAAAAGCACCCTTGGTTTATTGGTGTTCAGTTCCACCCAGAATATAAAAGTACGGTTTCCAAACCGCACCCTCTTTTTGTCGCTTTTGTTAAGGCGGGTTTAACCCATGCCCAACAAACGAATAATACATAAACTATCATGGAAGAAAAAAAATTTGATCCTTACCAATTTATAGGCTTTGTTTTGATTGCTGTCATCTTGACTTGGATGCTTTATCGGAATACGCCAGAAACCCCAACGGAAGCTACTCCAGCTGCTACAGAGCAGAGTAGTCCAAGTACGACTCCAGTTGCTCCAGTTGCTCCAGTGGTTTCGGATTCCATTCAAAACATCAATTTATCCAATACTTTTGGAGATTTTGCGCAACTCCTTTACAAAAATGAGTTTGAGATTGTCCGCTTTGAAAACGAAACATTAGCGTTTGAAGTTGCACCAAAAGGAGGGATGATCCAAACTTTGCAGCTGAAGGAATTCACTAATTATGAAGATGCTCCTTTGAATTTAGTAGCGGAAAACAATACTGAATTCAATATTCAATTTACCACAGCAGATGGACGGGTGTTAAATTCTAAAGATTTTTATTTTATTCCTCGCCTTGAACAACGCAATGGCATACAAACATTGACCTTACAGGCCAATTTGTCCGAACAACAGTTTATCGCATTGGTGTATACCTTGCCGGTTGATGGCTATCAGATGGACTTAGAAATTAAAACACAGGGCGTCGCTCCATTACTCAATCCCAATGCACCGCCTCAACTGAAATGGCGTTCCGATACGTTTAGAAATTCAAGAAGTATTGATTATGAAGGGCGTTACACGGAATTGACCTATGGCTATGATGGGGATCGTGTGGATTATCTTTCTTTGAGTGGAAGTGATGAAGAGACGGTTTCTAATATCCGGTGGATTTCTTTCCGTCAGCATTTCTTTAGTGCGATTCTAATTCCTCAAGCGCCGTTAGATAATGTTACGCTTCAATCGGATAACTTAGCAGATGATGATAGCTTAGAGGAAAAATTCACCAAACGTTTTGCAGCACTCTTTAACCTCCCTTTTAGTGGTGGTGATCTCAATCAAAAATTCACTTTTTATTACGGACCTACCGACTATGAAACTTTAAAAGAATACGAGGGAGATTTGGAAACATCTATTCCTTTGGGCTGGGGTATTTTC
>CBFIJI010000059.1:0-11865 GCA_965662885.1 Flavobacteriaceae bacterium
AATTCTTAAAACATTATAATGGTCACGACTAAACATTACAGATGAATTCTATAATTATAAAATCATAAAAAAAGGACTAAAACAACCTTTAATTCATTCGTGAAGTCTTGTTTATCAATCATTTTTCAATTGATGTTTAAGAGGTAAAAAGTTTGACTAAATTTGAAAAAAAAACTATGAAAAAAATTTATGTCTTCTTTTTCATCTGCAGTTTAGTTAGCTGTAATGGAAAAGCACAGAAAAATCAGTCGAAAGAAAAAAAAACGTACGCTGTTGACAAAACAGATGCAGAATGGAAGGAAGAACTTCCAGAAATGGCCTATTATGTGTTGCGACAAGCTGGAACAGAACGAGCCTTTTCAGGAGAATTAAATAAAAAATACGATCCAGGGGTTTATGTATGTGCCGCTTGTAAGACGCCGCTTTATAATTCAGAACACAAATATGATTCGCGATCGGGTTGGCCATCTTTTGATCGAGGTTTAGACAAAAATCTTGAGTATGATGTCGATTATAAGTTAGGCTATGCAAGAACCGAGCTTAAATGCAATAGCTGTGGTGGACATCTAGGACATATGTTTACAGATGGCCCAAGAGCAACAACAGGCAAACGCCATTGCATTAATTCAGCTGCCTTAAATTTTATTCCTAAAGATGAGTAAAAAGGACTATCCCATCAACAAAAGTGACGCTGCGTGGAAAGCACAGTTAACGGACGAAGAGTACCGAGTTTTAAGAGAAAAAGGTACCGAGTATCCTTTTACGGGAAAATACAACGATCACCGTGAAAAGGGGGTGTATACGTGTAAAGGTTGTGGTCAAGAGCTTTATCAATCAAAAAATAAATTTGATAGTGGTTGTGGCTGGCCTAGTTATGACAAAGCCGTTGATGGAAGCATTGAATACGTTAAAGACGTTTCACACGGAATGATTCGAACGGAGATTGTTTGTTCTAATTGTGGAGGACACCAAGGACATGTTTTTGATGATGGCCCTACGGAGAGTGGAAAACGCTATTGTGTCAATGCAGCAAGTATTGATTTTATTCCTCAAAAAAAATAAGCTTATCAATTGTAAGTAGTTTCGTAAATTTGCCGAGAATTTAAAAAGCATTTCATGAAAGTATACGACATTATCGTTGTTGGAAGTGGCCCAGGAGGGTATGTTACTGCAATTCGAGCATCACAACTTGGATTTAAAACCGCTATTGTTGAAAAAGAAAGTTTGGGAGGTGTCTGCCTTAATTGGGGATGTATCCCCACCAAAGCTCTTTTAAAATCAGCACAAGTTTTTGAATATTTAAAACATGCTGGAGATTATGGTTTAAAGGTCAAAGAATACGATAAGGACTTTGATGCCGTGGTTAACCGTAGTCGAAATGTGGCTGCTGGAATGAGTAAAGGGGTTCAATTTTTGATGAAAAAAAATAAAATTGATGTCTTAAGTGGTTTTGGAAAAATACTTCCTGGAAAAAAAGTAAGTGTAACCAGTAAGGACAAAACAGAAGAATACAGTGCCCAACATATCATAATTTCTACAGGAGCACGTTCTAGAGAGCTTCCAAGCCTACCACAAGACGGTAAGAAAGTTATTGGCTACAGAGAAGCGATGACTTTACCTAAGCAACCCAAAAAGCTTATTGTTGTTGGATCGGGAGCAATAGGAATTGAATTTGCATATTTCTATAACGCTATGGGAACTGAAGTAACCGTGGTTGAATATTTAGATCGTATTGTCCCTGTGGAAGATGAAGAAGTCTCCAAACAATTAGAACGAAGCTTTAAAAAGAGTGGTATCACCATTATGACCAAAGCAGAGGTAACAGCTGTTGATACAAAAGGTAAGGGCGTTATTGCATCCATAAAAACAGCCAAAGGAACAGAAAAACTTGAAGCTGATATTGTTCTCTCTGCAGTAGGAATCAAAACCAATATTGAAAATATAGGACTGGAAGAAGTAGGCATTGCTGTTGACCGAGATAAGATTATGGTCAATGACTTTTACCAAACCAACATGCCAGGATATTATGCTATCGGTGATGTCACTTCTGGTCAAGCTTTGGCCCACGTGGCCTCAGCGGAAGGAATTCTCTGTGTTGAAAAAATTGCAGGACATAATGTTGAACCTTTAGACTACGGTAACATTCCAGGATGTACGTACTGTTTTCCAGAAGTAGCTTCCGTTGGACTAACAGAGGCACAAGCCAAAGAAAAAGGATTTGATATTAAAGTTGGTAAATTTCCTTTTTCTGCTTCAGGAAAAGCGCAAGCGGGTGGAAATTCCGAAGGTTTTGTTAAAGTAATCTTTGATGCAAAATATGGAGAATGGTTAGGATGTCACATGATCGGTGTTGGTGTTACGGACATGATTGCGGAAGCAGTTTTGGGTCGAAAACTAGAAACGACTGGGCACGAAGTCTTAAAAGCAGTTCACCCTCACCCAACAATGAGTGAAGCGGTTATGGAAGCTGTTGCTGATGCCTATGATGAAGTCATTCATCTCTAAACTCCCTATTAAAGAAAACTCTCTACCCCCAAGCGGTAACTATCCATGCCAAAGCCAATGATTAAACCTTTGGCAACGGGGGTAATGTAGGAGGTGTGACGAAAATCTTCACGTGCAAAAGTGTTGGAAATATGAATTTCTATCACTGCAGTATCAATAGCTTTGATTGCATCGCCAATTGCGATGGAGCTGTGCGTGTAGGCCCCTGCGTTAAGTAAGATTCCATCGGACTGAAACCCAACCTCATGTAAGCGATTAATCAGTTCCCCTTCAACATTGGACTGAAAATAATCAAAGGAAACTTTTGGAAATTGTTCTTTTAAGTCGTTTAAATAGGCTTCAAAAGATTGGCTTCCGTATATCCCAGGCTCTCTAGTTCCCAACAAATTGAGATTGGGACCATTGATGATGCTAATTTTCATCGGTTAAATTTTTTATAAAAATAGTATATTTTGTTTTGAGCTATTGTTTCATCGAAAGATAAGATTGGAAAACACTTTAATATTCTAACAATTTTTATTCAAAAACTCTTTAAATGTCCTAATTTAGAGTATTAATAAATTGAAATATTTCTATTTAGTTGATCCATAAAATCATAAAAATCTGATGAAAAAAGTTCTTAAAATAATCGGCTATATTCTCATTGCCGTCGTAACCCTATTGCTGCTTATTTATCTCTTTTTATATATAAAATGGAATAAAATATCCAAAGAAAATTTATCCTTACTAGGCCAAGAAGCCCCAACCTTATCTATCGATTCAATAACATTTCGAGATTTAAATAAAAACGGAACCTTGGATATCTATGAGGATAAAACGGCCCAACTGGAGGACCGTGTTACTGATTTACTCTCACAAATGACTCTTGAAGAAAAGGCAGGAAGCATGTTTATTACCATGATCGGAATGAATACGGATGGATCAATTAGTGAACAACCTTCTGCCAGTAACCCATTTTCACTTTTTTTAGACAGCAATAGTACCCTACTGGCAAAAAAGAAAATGAATCATTTTAATATCATTCAATCTACAACAGCGGAAGGGATGGCTACATGGTATAATCGAATTCAAAAATTAGCAGAACGAACACGCTTGGGAATTCCAGTAACCTTAGCAACAGACCCTAGACATGCAGCAACCGATAATATAGGGGCTAGTATTCCTACACCTTTCTTTTCAAAATGGCCAAGTGCATTGGGACTCGCTGCTTCACGAGACACGCTTTTAGTTCAGAACTTTGGGGATATTGCTCGGCAAGAATATCTTGCCTTGGGCATTCGCCTTTCCCTCTCCCCTATGGCCGACTTAGCTACTGAACCCCGATGGGGAAGATCAAATGGAACATTTGGTGAAGATGCCGTTTGGAGTGCAGCGTTCACCAAAGCCTACATCAATGGATTTCAAGGGGACTCCTTATCATCAAAAAGTGTGGCGACAATGACCAAACATTTTTCTGGTGGAGGCCCACAAAAAGACGGAGAAGATGCTCACTTTCCTTATGGAAAAGACCAAGCCTATCCAGGAGATAATTTTGACTATCACTTAATTCCCTTTACAGAGGGTGCTTTCCCCGCTAAAACAGCTCAAATTATGCCCTATTATGGCGTCCCAGTAGGTCAAACCAGCGAAGAAGTTGGCTTTGGATATAACAAAGAGATTATAACCGGTCTACTCAGAGAAACGTATGGGTTTGAGGGAGTTGTTTGTACTGACTGGGGGTTGGTTTCTGGAAATTTTGTAAAACCGGCTGCAGCTTTTGGAGTTGAGGAATTATCAGAAATTGAACGTGTTCAAAAGATTTTAGATGCAGGAAATGATATGTTCGGTGGAGAGGCTAATCCCCAATGGATTATTGATCTCGTTAAAAGCGGTAAAATTAGCGAAGCCCGTTTGGATGAATCGTTACGAAGAATTATGCGTGATAAATTTAAATTAGGACTTTTTGATCAACCTTATGTTTCTATGGATGGCTTGTCTATAATTGGAAATCCAGATTTTATAAAGGCAGGGGAAGAAGCACAACGAAAATCAATGGTATTGCTAAAAAATGAAAACCAATTGTTACCCCTTAAAAAGGAAACTTTAATTTATGTTGAAGGCCTAGATAAAGAGTTGGCGAAAAGCTTTGGAACGCTTGTAAATAGGCCAGAGAAAGCGGATGTGATTTTACTTCAACTGGAAGAACCCTTCGACAAAAGGAACGATTATTTATTGGAACGTTTCTTTAGACAAGGGAGACTTTATTATACAGATAAAGAAAAAGAAACCTATTTAAATATTATCCGCAAAAAGCCAACAGTAAGCATTATTAACTTTTCAAGGCCTCCCGTAATTCCAGAAGTTACTGCTGCATCGTCAGCACTTATTGCTTCTTTTGAGTCAGATGAAAAAATTATTTTTGAATTGATTTATGGTCATTTCAACCCATCGGGGAAATTACCCATCGAAATGCCCTCAAGTAAAGAAGCCGTAGAAAATCAATTGGAAGATGTTCCTTATGATTCTAAGGACCCTTTATTTCCTTTTGGTTGGGGATTAAATTATAGTCAAAAATAATATTACAGTATTGAAATGGAATAACGCCATATCGGATTTCCAAACATATCTCAACATAGAACGTGGGCTTTCTGAAAATTCTGTAACGAGTTATGTTATGGATATTCACGCCTTATACGACTTTATAAGTAAAAATAATATTGAAGTGTCACCAATCGACTGTGACAGCAATACAGTTCAGCAGTTTATTTATGAGCAGGCCAAAGTATTATCTCCTCAATCACAAGCGAGAAGGTTGTCAGGGTTAAAGAGTTTTTTTAATTATTTGATTTTTGAATCGTATCGAAAAAACAATCCCATTGATTTGATTGCGGCCCCAAAAATAGGTAAAAAGCTTCCAGACACATTGAATATAGAAGAAATAGAAACGCTTTTAGCCCATATCGACTTAAGCCACCCACAAGGCCATCGTAATCGCGCCATTATTGAAACGCTCTATGGTAGTGGTCTTCGGGTAAGTGAATTGGTTCAATTAAGTCTTTCCAATATTTTTTTTAAAGAAAAATTAATGCGTATTAAAGGGAAAGGAGATAAACAACGTCTTGTTCCCATTGGGGATTATACTGAAAAATATTTGAAAATTTATATCAATGAATCGCGTCCCCTTCAAAAAATAAATACAAAAAGTCAAGATATTGTTTTTTTGAACCGTAATGGAAATCAATTAACACGAACAATGGTTTTTACCATGGTAAAGCAACTTGGAATAAAAGCTAATATTCAAAAGCAAATCAGCCCCCATACTTTTAGACATTCATTTGCTACTCATTTATTGAAAAATGGTGCAGATCTAAGAGCAATTCAGCTCCTTATGGGACATGAAAGCATAACGACAACGGAGATTTATACCCATTTAGATACCAAACATTTAAGAAATGTTTTGGAGCATTTTCATCCAAGAAATTAACAAGGTGGGGCTTACTTAGTAATCAAACGAAAACCTTCTCCGTGAATGTTTAAAATTTGAACATTTTCATCTTTACTTAAATATTTACGAAGTTTCGCAATGTAAACATCCATACTTCTAGAGGTAAAGTAATTGTCATCACGCCAAATTTTATTTAAAGCCAAATCACGAGAAAGCAGATCGTTGATATGAAGAACCAACAAACGCAATAAATGATTTTCTTTAGGAGACAATTTTACAGGTTCTTCTTGTTTAAATTTTAAAAATCGGAGTTTTGAATTGAAGGAAAAATTTCCAAAGCTAAATTCAAACATGTCTGATTCCGGTGATTTTGTAATTGTTTTTCTGTTTAAAATTGCTTTTATTTTTGCCAATAAAACATCTGAGTCAAAAGGTTTGGTTAAATAATCATCTGCACCCACTTTAAACCCTTTTAACATATCTTCTTTTAAGTTTTTTGCAGTTAAAAAGATAATGGGTATTTGGTCGTTTTTTTCGCGTATTTCTTTGGCTAAAGTAAAGCCATCTTTATAGGGCATCATGACATCTAAAATACAAAGATCATGATCTGCCTTTTTGAATTTTTCAAAACCTTCAATTCCATTTTTAGCTAATGTAATTTCATAGTCATTTAAAGAAAGGTAATCTTTTAGGATACTTCCAAAATTTGGATCATCCTCTACTAATAATATTTTTTTATTTGAAAATTTCATAAAATCATTTTAAATTTAATTAAACAATTGATTTACTATTATTTAGGCTAATCGAAAAGGTGGTACCCACCCCCTTTTTACTTTCAAGGTGAATTCGTCCGTAATGAAGATCAACTATTCGTTTTACATAAGACAATCCTAAACCATGTCCTTTGATATTGTGAATATCTCCAGACTGTTCCCGGTAAAACTTTTGAAAAATCATTTTTTGCGTCATCTTATCCATTCCAATGCCTTCATCTTTAATTTTAACATTTATCGTGCCATTTTTATTTATTGTGGAAATTTCAATTTTCGGAGGCGAATCAGAATACTTGATAGCGTTGTCTAAAATATTGATAATCACATTGGTAAAATGGCTTTCATTTCCATCAAAGAGATCATTATCAGCCATTAAATTTGTTTCTACTTTACCCCCTTTATTGGAAACTATCAAACTAATATGATGTACTGCCTCTTCAATCAAAGGGTGTAAATGGATAGGTTCTCTACTGATAGGCGTTCTACTTTTCTCTAATTGCGAAATTCTAAGAACATTTTCAACTTGAGTCAACATTCGTGTATTTTCTTCCCGAATCATTTTTAAATATTGTTTAATACGTTCAGGAGCAGTCAGTGTTTTAGGGTTCATTATTGAGTCAACAGCAAGATTAATTGTCGCTATGGGAGTTTTAAATTCATGCGACATATTGTTGATAAAGTCCGTCTTAATTTCTGAAATCTTTTTTTGCTGAATGATTTGATATAAAGCTGTAGATGAAACCAATACGATAAAAAGAGTCAACAAAAAGGTCAATCCACCAATTCCAATAATTGAGGAAAATACAAATTCATTCTTTTCAGGAAAGGAAACGATTAAGTCATATTGTCCTTGTCCGTTTTGATCTAAAAAAATAGGGGTCATATATTGAGTTCCTTCCAACAATTCCCTATAATTTTTTGATTTTATTTTTGTTACTAAACCGTCACCATAAATCCCAAATTCGTAGGGAGTTACAATATTTTTATCTTCAAACTCCCGCTGAAGTAAAAGACTTAATTCCATGGTATTAAGTCTTTTGTGAATTGGTAATGAACTAGAAAGCTCTAAAAAAGCATTACGATATTTTGCTTGATCAAAGAGATTGACACGATCTATACTTTTAATTTTTTGAATGGAACTGGATAAGGTGTTTTCCCGATTGAAGATGTTTTTATTCAAAATGGTTGTAGTCCGAACCCCTTTATAGTCTTGAATATTTGAAACCTCTCCAAGTTTAGGATCTTGATAGGAAGGGTTTAGATTATAATCTTCTCTCAAAATTCCATAGGCATAAAAAGTAGAGAGATTGCTGGTATCATCTTCATCGAGAAAGAGAAAAACATCTGTAAAGTTAGATTCATCTGGTGTTCCAACAGAATCTAACAAACGGGCATAGGCTTGAATATAATCTGAAAGTTCCCGCTCTTGTATTTCTTTAGCTGCATTCTGCATGGATTGCTGAACAGCAAGAGAGAATTCTTCTTCTTTATTTTCCCAAGCGGTTTTTACCCAGTAAGCTTGTACCAAGACAATACCCATTATGGATAAAATCATAAAAATAACTAGAGATATAAAAAGATTTTTTTTCACGTTTTAATAAAGTTTAATTCTATCCCACAAAATGACTCCGTATTAATGATTTACAAAGTTCTACTTTTTTATTAAAAATAGTTCATAAGACTATGTTAATGAATCGAAAACTAAGATCCCAATAATGAATGGTGGATTGCTTCAATTTTAAGAAGTGTATCCTCCCAATGTTCATTTTGAATAACAAAATCAGCTAAAGGGATTTTTTTTTCATCTGACCATTGATTTTGAATTCTCGAAACAACAGCTTCACGGGTGGTGTTATCGCGATTGATGACACGTTGAATTCGCATTTCCATGGGGGCGCAAACTAGAATAATTTGATCACAGCTTTTCCATCCTCCAGTTTCAAACAAAATTGCCGCTTCTTTTATCAAGTAAGGACTATTTTGTTGTTGTTTAAAATGTTCAAAGCGTTTTGCTACACGGGGATGGATTAAAGCGTTTAATCGTGCTAGTTTGTCCGAATCAGAAAAAACAACTATAGCTAATTTTTTTCGATCAAGTACTCCATTATTAAAAACACCTTTTCCAAAAGTTGTTCGGATGTCCTCCAATACTTCATCATTGTTGTTCATCACCTTTCTTGCTTCCTCATCAGCATTAAAAACAGGAATTCCTTTCGTTTTAAAAACATCCAAAATACGTGATTTACCACTTCCTATTCCTCCAGTAAGTCCAATTACTTTCATTGCCGTATTAAAAAGTCAACCGTCTTGGGGTTCCAACTTATTTTTTTTATCCCTTCCGGTGTTTTGACAGGATATAAAGATACTGATTTCGAATTTGGGTTAATCATATCCAAATAATCACAGGCAATAGTAAAATCTTCTGCTTGGTATTTATCCAATTGATCGAGTCGAATAACTATGTTAATAGCTGTTCGTTGTGGAAATAATTTTACCCGAACATTTTTTGGTAGGTGTTCAATCTGAATAGGAATTTGAAAAGAAATCTCAGAAAAACGAGCCACTTTAGCTTCTACCAATGTGGTCTGTTCCGAATAACGAAGTCCTGCAATGGGTTGCAGTGCTAATTCATCTGCAATATCCTTAAACACATCTTGTTTACGCAACTCCTGAACATTGATTTGTGTCAAAGTATCAAGGATTTTTGCTGAACCATATACCCAAATACTATCAGGGCTTAATTTCCAACCTTCATCTAATAGAAATCCAGGGCGAAAATTAATACTCTGCTTTAATTTCAGAGGCAGCCGCTTTTGTGTTAAGACAAAATAATCAAACACTAAATTTTTGGTGTCAAAACTATTGATAACAGTGTTCTCATAAAGTTGCTTTTGGATATCAAAGAATTGGTTTTGCAATGTTAGCGTCCCTTGTCCCTCATTTAAGGTGGTCGCATCGAAGGGCAAAGTTATTTTTTTGTTCAACATCTCATAAAGAAACATTTGAAAACCAGAACTAGTGATGGTCAAGTCAATAGTTTTTATATCCTCTTCCAAGACAATATAATCAGGGACATTACTAAATGTAACCTCAAACGAGCGTTGCAGCTGATAGGTATTTGAAAACTTTGTAATGGTCCAAAAAATAAAGGACAACAAAACAAATAATAAAAAAAACTGCAACTTTTCCTTATTGGGTAATTGGAGTTGCAGTTTTTCCATTTTCTTATACTAAAGCCCTAGGGCTAAATTATTGGGCTAGTTATCATTCGCTGATCAAATCAATGATTTCTTGACTCACCCCTACATTGGAAAATCCTCCATCGTGAAAGAGGTTTTGAAGGGTAACTTTTCGCGTATAATCAGAAAATAGTGAGACAGTATAGTCGGCACATTCTTCTGCTGTTGCATTCCCTAAGGGAGACATTTTTTCTGCATATTTAAGAAAACCGTCCAATCCGGCAACTCCTTTCCCAGCTGTGGTTAGCGTTGGAGATTGTGAAATGGTATTGACACGTACCTTTTTTTCTTTTCCAAAGAAATAGCCAAAACTTCTAGCAATAGATTCGAGATAAGCCTTGTTATCTGCCATGTCGTTATAATTAGGGAAAGTACGTTGTGCTGCGATATATGAAAGAGCAACAATACTTCCTCCAGGGTTCATCGCATCTTTTGAATAGAGCGATTGAAGAAGTTTATGAAATGAAACGGCTGAAACATCCCAGCCTTTAGCCATCCAATCATGATTAAGATCCGTATAGTGCTTTCCCTTTCGAACGTTTACCGACATACCGATGGAATGAAGTACAAAATCCAATTTACCACCAAGGATTTCTTGTGCTTGATCAATTAACTGGGAAAGGTCTTCCATTTTGGTAGCGTCAGCAGGAATTACCTTTGCGTTGGTCTCCTCAGCAAGTTGGTTGATTGTCCCCATTCTTAAAGCAACGGGAGCATTGGTAAGTACAAATTCACCTCCAGCAGCAGCAACTGCGGTAGCGGTTTTCCAAGCAATAGATTGATCATCCAAAGCTCCAAAAATAATTCCTTTTTTTCCTTCTAAAATTTTATAGGACATGCGTTTAAATTTTGTTTGCAAATATACATTAATTCAGTAATTCTTTTGCGTGAGCCAAAGCAGTCGGGCTAAGCTCATTTCCAGAGAGCATCAATGCAATTTCATTGATGCGGTCCTGAGCTTCTAGCTTGGTAAGTCGGGTATGGGTTTTTAAACCATCATGATGTTTAAAGACCTTGAAATGGTGTTGCCCTTTAGAAGCCACTTGGGGCAAATGTGTTATGGAAAAAACCTGCATCTGCTTGGCCATATCCGTCATAATTTTAGCAATACTGTCAGATACTTTTCCAGAAACACCAGTATCGATTTCATCAAAGATAATCGTAGGGAGTTTTTTAAATCGTGATAATATCGTTTTTACTGCTAGCATTATGCGTGACATTTCACCACCAGACGCAACTTTACGAAAGGGCTTAAAGGAACTTCCCTTATTTGCTGAAAAAGTAAATTCAAGACTATCCTTGCCATTAGACAAAAAACGATCTGATTCCGTCAATTCAATTTTAAATTTAGCCTCCGTCATCCCCATTTGAACAACCAATTTTCGTAACTCCCTCTCTAAGTTTGAAATAGCTTTTTTCCGTGCTAAACGAATTGCAACTGCTTTTTTATCCAAATCAGTTTCCATCAATGTCAGCGTTGATTGGATCAACTTTAACCTTTCTTCAAAATTGTCATATTTTTTCAAAGAACTACCCAACTGATCGCGTAATCCAATTAAATCATTGACTGATTGAAGTTTATGTTTTTGAAATAAACTGTTTAAAGCATTCAATTGTTGTTCCAAAGCCATCAGTTCTTCTGGATTAAGCTCAAGGCGTTCAAAAGCTAAATTGAGTTCATCTCTAATATCTTCAGCTTCTGCTGTCACAGAATGAATGCGTTGTGATAGTTCATGAAAATTCTTTGATTTCTGAGCTGCCTGAGAGAGTATACTTCTCATTTCTATGAATTGATCCAAAATACCCATTTGCTCAGCTTCAAAGAGCTGAATGGCCTTGGAAATAAGTACCTGTAATGTCTCTGTATGGGAAAGTTCAGCAACTCTTTCTTCTAAGGGTTCTTGCATCCCATCTTTAAGCTGGG
>CBFIJI010000060.1:0-11673 GCA_965662885.1 Flavobacteriaceae bacterium
ATAAAAAAAGCCTCCTGATAGGAGGCTCTAATTTATAATACTACTTGATTAATTATTTAACGCTTCAGCCCCACCAACGATTTCTAAAATCTCATTGGTAATCGCGGCTTGTCTCGCTTTATTATAGGTAAGTTTTAACTGATCGCGTAAATCGGTAGCGTTATCCGTTGCTTTATGCATGGCGGTCATTCGTGCGCCATGTTCACTGGCCACAGAATCTCTAATAGCCTTAAACAATTGCATTTTTAATGACTTGGGTAACAACTCATTGACAATCGCTGCTTGTGAAGGTTCAAAAATATAATCCGCTCCAGAAGCCGCTTCCTCAGAAGCTGTTGCCTCAATGGGAAGAAAAGCCTCCGTTTGAAGCAACTGAGTTGCAGCATTTTTAAATTGGTTATAAACCAATACGACCTCATCATAGCTAGCAGCTTCAAAAGCATCCATAATGGATTGTCCCACTTCAGCGACATTGGTATAACTTAGATCGTCAAAAAGAGCATCATGAGAAGCAAAAACATCCATGGTTTTAGAAAGTATGTCCCCTCCCTTTTTACCGATGGTCATCAAGCTTACTTTTTTAGCGGCATAACGCTCCTTGGCCAACTGATTAACCTGTTTGATTACGTTACTATTAAACGCACCACATAAACCGCGATTGGAAGTAATGGCAACAATCAATACCTTTTCAACTGGACGAACCGCAGTGTAAGGATTTTGAACTTCAGCGTCTAACGATTGGCTTAGGTTTTGAATCAATTCGGTAAGCTTGTCAGAATACGGACGCATTTCAGTAATGGCATCTTGGGCTTTTTTAAGCTTTGCTGCCGAAACCATTTTCATGGCACTGGTAATTTGCATGGTCGATGAAACCGATGCAATACGATTCCGTATTTCCTTTAAGTTTGCCATCGTTTATTCGTATTGTTTTGAAGTGTCCGCAGCTACTTTATTAAGCACATCAATCACCTCATC
This sequence comes from Flavobacteriaceae bacterium, assembly GCA_965662885.1. GTDB lineage: Bacteria > Bacteroidota > Bacteroidia > Flavobacteriales > Flavobacteriaceae > CBFIJI01. The sequence goes on from CBFIJI010000060.1 coordinate 976, forward strand.
CGTTAATTTACCTGCTTTTAAGGTATCTAAAGTCTCCCGATGTCCGGTACGAAGACTTTCTAAAAAGCTTTGTTCAAAAGCTTTTACTTGGTCAACAGGAACAGCGCGCAATAGGTTTTTAGACCCTGCATAGATAATAGCAACTTGCTCTTCTACAGTAAAAGGATCGTTTTGTGCTTGTTTTAAAATTTCCACATTTCGACGTCCTTTTTCAATTACATTGAGCGTTGCCGCATCTAGGTCAGAACCAAACTTAGCAAAAGCTTCCAATTCACGGAATTGGGCTTGGTCCAATTTAAGTGTTCCAGATACTTTTTTCATGGATTTAATCTGAGCCGAACCTCCTACTCGAGATACGGAAATCCCCACATTAATCGCTGGTCGAACTCCAGAGTTGAACAAATCAGACTCTAAGAAAATTTGACCATCAGTAATCGAAATTACGTTGGTTGGAATATAAGCCGAAACATCCCCTGCTTGGGTTTCGATAATCGGCAAAGCTGTTAAAGAACCCCCTCCTTTTACAATTCCTTTTAAGGAATCTGGAAGATCATTCATTGTTTTGGCAATTTCATCGTCGTTGATGACTTTAGCCGCACGCTCTAATAAACGGGAGTGCAAATAAAAGACATCTCCTGGATAGGCTTCCCTTCCTGGAGGACGACGTAAAAGTAAAGATACTTCACGGTAAGCAACCGCTTGTTTCGAAAGGTCATCATAAATGATGAGCCCTGGACGACCCGTATCCCTAAAATATTCACCGATAGCAGCTCCCGCAAAGGGTGCATATACCTGCATCGGTGCTGGATCAGATGCATTTGCTGCAACAATAGTCGTATAGGCCAATGCCCCACGATCTTCTAATACTTTAGCAATAGCAGCAACAGTAGAAGCTTTTTGTCCAATGGCTACATAAACACAATAGACTGGCTCTCCTGCATCATAAAATTCTTTTTGGTTCAGGATGGTGTCAATACAAACAGTTGTTTTTCCTGTTTGACGGTCACCAATCACCAATTCCCGCTGACCTCTTCCAACTGGGATCATCGCATCAATAGACTTGATTCCTGTTTGAAGGGGTTCGTTTACGGGTTGTCTAAAAATTACCCCAGGTGCTTTACGCTCCAAAGGCATTTCATAGGTTTCCCCTTCAATAGGTCCTTTCCCGTCAATGGGAGTTCCTAAAGTATCTACCACACGACCAACAATTCCTTCACCTACCTTAATGGAAGCAATGGTTTTGGTACGCTTGACGGTGTCCCCTTCTTTGATTTCTTTGGAAGGCCCTAACAATACAACACCTACATTGTCTTGTTCTAGGTTTAATACCATCCCTTGCAAACCACTTTCAAAAGAAACAAGTTCGCCATAAAGGGCATTGGTCAATCCAAAAACGCGAGCAATTCCATCACCCACCTCAAGAACAGTTCCGATTTCGTCCAAAGATAAGGCGGAGTCGAACCCTTCAAGTTGTTTTTTTAATATTGCTGAAACCTCAGCCGGTTTAATTTCTGCCATGATAGCTACTTTAAATCGTATTATTCGTCGTTAATTCTCGTTGGAGTGCTTTTAATTCACTCGCCACACTTGCATCGTATTGTAAGTCACGCACTTTTAAAATAAATCCTCCAATGATGGAAGGATCTACGGTGTTGACTAGTGTTACCGAATCAGAAGTAAGCGTTTTCGCCTTTTCTAATAGTTTAGCTTCCAAAGCAGCCGTCAATGGAACTGCAGTGGTAACATGTGCTTTTACATTGCCTTGAAGCGCTTCAAATTGATTTAAATAATTTTCGGCGATCGCACCAAGCATTGGTAAGCGATTATTGGTCATCAATAAATTAAAAAGATTGATGGTTTCTTCAGTTACTTTTGAAAAAACCTTGAGCAAAGTCTCGTGCTTTAGCGGGGTTGGCAAAACGGGGTTTTGCAAAAATTGATTCAAATCTTGACTGTGGTCTAAGGTTTGATGAACCAATAACATATCCGCTGCAACCACCTCTGCTCTTTGATGAGCAACAGCATGTTGCAAAACTGCTTTAGCATAACGGTAAGCGGCACGATTTGCTTTCATTCTTTTATTTTAGTGTGACGTCGTCCAATAATTTATCCACCAACTTTAACTGCTTGTCCTTGTTTTCAAGTTCGGTGTGAAGCATTTTTTCAGCGATCTCCATAGAGATAGAAGCAACTTGCTTTTTTAAATCCACAATGGCAGTACGCTTTTCATTTTCGATAGCAGCTTGCGCTTGTGTAATGATTTTTTGAGCTTCTGATTTCGCCTCTTCTTTGGCCTGTTCGACCAATTGAGCACCTGTGTTTCGCGCTTCTTTAAGAAGGGTTTCTCTTTCTGCTCGTGCTTCTTTTAAAATGCGTTGGTTGTCCTCTTGGATCGCTTCCATTTCCTTACGTGCATCCTTCGCAGCGCCTAGGGCGTCTTTAATGGAAGTTTCACGTTCGTTAACAGCATCCAAAATGGGTTTCCAAGCAAATTTTTTCAATAGCAATAGCAACCCAATAAAAATAAGGGATTGCCAAAAAACGAGTCCTAAAGAGAATTCACTTATTAATTTTTCCATTGCTTACGATTTTACGTTAAAACAAGGACACCTTTAAAAGGTGTCTGTTGTTGTTAAGCTGCAAACAATGCTGCGAATCCGATTCCTTCGATAAGAGCCGCTGCGATCAACATCGCTGTTTGGATTTTTGAATAAGCGTCTGGTTGGCGTGCAATTGCTTCCATTGCTCCTTTACCGATTGAACCGATACCGATTCCTACACCGATAACTACTAAACCTGCTCCTACAATAGTTGGAATTTCCATAATTTATTTATTCTTAATTAAACATTCTTTTTATTAATGATCTTCATGTGCGTGTTCTTCTGCTGCAAAACCAAAATACAAAGCGGAAAGCATTGTAAAAATATAAGCTTGTAGCAAAGCCACTAATATTTCAATGATGGAAATGGCAAAGGCCAGTCCAAAGGACAGCGGACTTCCAATCCAACTTTTAAAAACAAACATCAAACCAATCAAACTCATTAATACAATATGCCCTGCCTGCATGTTGGCATACAATCGAATTAACAATGAAAAAGGTTTGATAAAGATTCCCAATATTTCAATGGGAATTAATATGATATACAAGGGAAGTTTAGCGTACCATTTCATAGAACTCCCAAGAGGATCAAAAATATGAAGCCAATAGTCCTTGGTTCCCGTAAAATTGGTGATTAAAAACGTAAGTACTGCTAAGCCAAAAGTCACGGCGATATTTCCCGTTACATTGACCCCTAGTGGTGTAAGTCCCAAAATATTAAGGAACCAGACAAAGAAAAAGACCGTGAGCAAAAAGCCCATGTATTTTCTGTATTTCTTATCTCCGATGTTGGGTCGTGCAATATCATCACGGACATAGATAATGATGGGCTCAAAAAAGCGCCCTACCCCTGTGGCTATCCCGCCATTTGCAACATACGATTTTGCTAAGCCTTTAAACAAGAGGAACATAAGCACCGCCACAAACAACATACTTGCCACACCTTTGGTTATGGAAAGGTCCAATGGCTTTGCGTTGGTTGGGTGATGATCAGCATCATAGTTGATGGTTCCTTCAGCGTCCGTTTTATAAATTTTATTACTGTGATAATCCAGTTTGTAATAATTGTCTCCTACATGTGCAACAGATTCCCCATGGTGAAGTTGCGTTGATGAGAAAACATTTAAACCATTATCCCATAAAATAACGGGTAAGGGAATTCCTACATAGTGGTGTTTTCCATCATCTCCGGTGTACGAGTACAACGAAAAGTCATAAGAGTCTTTTAAGTGATGTTGGATGTATTCTTTAATTTCCGTTTTGAGGTCTCCTTCAGCAGGAAGTTCCTTGTCTTTGGAAGTCGATTCTTTTCCGTAACTACTTATTGTGGTTGCTAATAATGCTAAACACAATATCCGTAAAGTTGTTTTTATTTGTAACATTTATTTCTTCAAATGCGGTGCAAATGTAAGGCTTTAAAGTTGAATTATAAATACATTTATTATCAATAATTTGGTTTCTCTTTTTGATTTGGAAAAATTCATAAGGCTACTTATTCTTCTACTTGCTGATTTTCTTCTAAATCACTAATTATCTGAGCCAAAAGCCAGACTCCAAAAAACAAAGCGTAGAGATAAGGAATAAAAAATATCAGGAATTCATATCGTTGAATGCTCCCATCCTCTTTAAAAAAGGGTTGGAAATAAAGGAAGTAGAGTACTGCTTTAGTGCACATGCTTACAATTAAGTAAACTCCCATAGGGATTTTTAGCTTGGCCAAGACCTTGTAAAATAAAAAAAGGTAAAAAATCACAACGCCCATATTGCTCAAATAGCTGAACAAAAGAAAGGAATAGCTTGGCTGGACTTCTCTGTTTGAAAGGAATGTCCAATGCAGGAAATACAGGAGGACAAAAAGAAATAAGAGGAGCGTAATACGCCACAAAAAGCGGTTCATTTTAGCGCAAACGTTTAGTTTGTTTGATAATTAAGACAAGGATGGCGACTAACCCAAAAAGAGAAAAGGTGAGCGTAAAGTAGGGTTTTTCGTTGTTTTGCTGCTCATCAAGTTGTTGTCCAAAGAACACAGCAAAGTACATTACAATAGCTATTTGAAAAGCAAGACTCGAAAACAATAGCCAAGAATTAGGCCGTTTGCTCATGAGAATGCGGCTCTTTGAGCTTTTTAACAGATTTTAACCCCGAGGACGCTGATTTCATCACACAAGACGCATTAAAAATGGCTCCAGCCTCAACAATGAGTTTTCCAACCAAAACCTCTCCTTCAATTTCGCCGGTTGTTTTTAAATTTAAATTTTCAAAAACTTTAATGTCTCCAACAAGACGCCCTTCAACATCAGCACTTTGACAAACAATCTTACCATTGACTTTTGCTCCTTTACCAATGATTAATTTTTTGGTGGTTTCAACATTCCCTTCTAAAATACCATCAATCCGAATATCCGATTCCGTTTTAATATCGCCTTTAATCGTGGTTGTTTCTTCTACTCTACTGTATTGCGTGCTTTTATCGTAATTCTTCATTTGAAATTGCTGTTACTTCCCAGGTTTTGTTTTTTATAATGTTGCGGTATTCTCGTGTTAAAACTACAAAATAATTTGTGTTTTTAAAGTTTTCCTTTTCTTTTAGTTCATTTTTAATCCACGCATCAATGCGGTTTCGTTGGCGAATTCCATGAACAACCACAAAATTAAATTCAATATCATAGGAATCAAGAGTTACTTCCCAACGTGGCATATATTCCTTGATTTCTTTGGAAAAACGTGTATAAAACACCGCCGATTTTAAGCTGTCTTTTTTTGAAAAGGGAAATACCCACTTATAATTGCTATAGTTTTTTCCGTTTTCTGCAAGTCCTTCTGTGGCGTTAATCTGGCTTAAAAGACTTTTAGCATAGTCTCCCTCAGGTGTTTTTTCAAAATCTTCAACCACTTCCTGTAAAGCTTTAATCCATGCCGATACGCCCTCAAGTCGGCCAATAGCATTCGCTTTTAGTAGTTTTAGCTTGGGTTCAAAATCACTTCCACTATTGATTGCCTCTAGAGCTTTCGATTCTTGAATAACGGCTTCAAATTGTTGCGCATTGAATTTTTCTAAAAGCTGTGCATATTGGGTTTCGGGGGTTTGAATTTCGTCTAATGCACTAGTGTTAAGATTTCGAAGAACCAGAGCAAAGGGTGTTTTAGGGTGTTCCCTAAGTAGCGTTTCTTTGTACTGATTGGCCAATACGATATCCGTTTTTTCATAAATTTTATACAAATGATAGCGTGCTGGAGCAGCATATTTTTCCAAGGGGTTTTGTCGAAGTAAATGAGTCAATCGGTCAATGGCTAGTTCATTGTTTTTATATTTTTCCTTGTAAATCATACCCAATTGCAAGTAAGCGCGATGATTGTTGTTTCGGATACTGTCAATGTTTGCAGCTCTTTTTGCTAACTGCACCATAAAACTTTCCGGACTTTCCACAATGATTTCTTTTACTAGGGCTGCTTTTTTGTTTTCGGTACTGGGTTGGTTTTCCAACATACGCAACAGACTGGCATTCCTCCAATTGTCAACATTGGGTCTGTTCCCCCATGTGGAACGATATTGTTGTTTGCCTTTAACGACAAGGCTTGGGTTATAAAAATAAAATCGATTCTCTTCCTTGCCAATTGTAAACAGTCTTTTTTTAGGGGCTTTTTTGGCTATTGCCAAACGTTCTGTCTCGCGTTTTTTGTCAATGGCTTCTTTAAAAAATAGGCGCTGTTCTTCTTTTGAAAGGCGCATCAGATAGAGCAAACTATCGGTTTCTTTAACAATGGTTTCGTTATAAATCACTCCCGCAAGGTTATCCCTTTTCCGTTGAGTTCGCTTTCGTTGAAGACTTTGCTCCCCATAAAGGGGGATTAAACTGTCCAAATAAAGCCCAGCCCTTAAATAATTCCCTTTGTTAAAACTAAGGTCAATAAGGTCGTTATAATTATAAATTTGGGTAAAGACGTCAATGCTAGGAGATTGAAGAGACTGCTTTAAATAATGTTGGGTCAAACTGTCGTTTTGCTTCCCCTTGAAGTAGGTTGCCATTGTCCGATAGATGGAATGTCTGTACGGCTTATTTTCATAGTTATTAAGCATGCGTCGAAAAGCAATCTGATCGGCAATACTGTCTTTTTCTCCTGCTAAAAGAAAACGCTTCATTTTTGCATTGATCGTAAACTTCCGTGGAACCCTCCGCTTTAATCTAATAATTTGATTATAGGCTTCAAGGGCGGCTTCTTTTTCACCAAGCGCTTCATGGAGTTGCCCAGATATAAAAAGATAACGTCCTTTTTTTTGTTTATTCTTTTCATACCGAGCGGCACGCGAAAGAAAAAAAGAAGCGGAATCCAACTGTCTTTTATTGATAAACGCTTCTCCAATGGTGGCATGGGATAAACTGTAGTTGGGGTCTTTTGTTTTTAGTGTCCCCAATAGTGGCCGTAAATTTTTAATGGCCAAGTCGTTGTTATTTAGTCGGATATTGGTTTTTTCCTTCCAGATTCTTCCCTGAGTATAGGTTCCATAGGCTGCATTGTTTTCCAACAAAAAATTAAAGGCTTCTAATGCAGGAAAAAACCTACGGTCGTAATAGCGTGCTTTCCCCAACAATAAATAGGCATCATCTATTTGTCGGTTGTATTGCACAGTTTTAATATTCATGGAATGTTTTTGAATCGCTTTAACGGCTTTGTCTTCCGCACGATCAAAACCAGGCACTACTGTGGTCTCGTCAAAATTCTCCCCCTTTAGGGTGATTGGCTCAACAGGAAGGAGCTCAAAAAAGTTGTCTTCATGAACACTTTCCAAAATATCTAAACCGATAGCAAATGCTTCTTTCCCGTTGAAAAGAACATTGTATCGGGTGTTCAAGGTATGGTATTCTCTATTGATAAATTTGTTCTTGGAGGTAGAGCATGCGGTCGTTATGACCAAGAAAATAACCAAAAAAAAGATGTTTTGCCGTTGCACTAACATTGATGCTTTGTGGTTAATAACATAAAAACGGCACTTTTAGTATTTATGCAGGGTTTTTTAAACAGAAAAATAAGCTTCCAATTCTTTAAGTGTGGAAGTGGAGGTTTGAATGTCTTTAAGCATTTCACCCTTTTCCAACAATACAATACGATCACAAATTTCCGTAACATGAGACAAGTCATGACTTGAAATCAAATAGGTGGTCTTTTTGTCTTTTGATTGTTGTTGGATCAAGTTTTTGAGTCGAATTTGAGAGGAAGGGTCCAAATTGGCAAAAGGCTCATCCAAAATGACCACATCGGGGGCTCCAATCAAAGAACCAACAATTCCTGCCTTTTTTTGATTCCCCTTAGAAAGGTCTCGGAGATACTTTTTTTTGCCCATCACTTCTCCATTAAAAAAACCTTCAAATTGCACGAGCCATTCGTCAATTTCAGCAGCTGTTTGGCCTCGAAGGTCTCCAATAAAATGAAAGTACTCCTCTGCTGTCAAATAACCAATTAAATAGGACTCGTCAATAAAAGCTGCGGTAAAGGGTTTCCATGCTTCGCTGGATTGTACTTCAATCTCATTAATATGAACGGTGCCCGAAGAAGGTTGTATTAGATCCAAAGCAAGATTAAAAAAAGTGGTTTTCCCAGCGCCATTGTTTCCAATCAATCCGAAGCATTGTCCTGCTGGAATTGCTAGAGAAGGAAGATTCAAAACTTGGGTGGTTCCATAAGTTTTTGTTAAGCTGTCAACGTTTATCATGGTTATATTGTTTTGTTAAATGATGCGATGGTTTTATATTTTCCTTTTTGATAAAGTTTTTCAACTGCATTAAGCATTGGGGTTTTCAGAAATAAGCCTATTATCCCCGAGATGCCAAGGGCATATATTCCTGCATCAAAATCAATAAAATAAAAAGGCACATAAAAAATTAAAATGGGTAAACCCATTTTTGGAAGGGCAAACAGAAATTGAGTAATGTTAAAGGCTTGGGTGTTTTCAAAGGCTTTAGCTTTGACATTCAATTTAAGCGGAGCCCGATTTAGTGCCCCAGAAAATAAAGTAATAAAAGAGCCCAGCCCCATATTAAAAATGGCTGTAGCTATAATAATTTTATAAATATCCCAACCAAAATAAAGGTAAGGTGTGGAGAGTATTAAAGAAACCAAAACAACAAAAACCATCAGATACCATTTAGATTCTAAATACTTTTTATAGGGAATGTTTTGACCCATTAGAAAACTGTAATATTCACTATCCCATGCGGGGACATATTGGCCAAAGGTGATCATAAAACCTCCACTGATAATAGTCGCGGCAAAAATATTCATGATGTGATTGTCTCGGTAAATTTCTTGAGTGAAAAAAATCAACCCATAAAAAAGAAAGAAAAAGCCCATCATAATGACTTGACGCGCACGAATATTGCGAATAATTAAACGAATGTCGTTTTTTAAAAAAGTTCCAATGATGCCCATACCGTCAAAAAATGACAGTTTACTTCCAATAACTTTTTCAGAAGATTTTTTTAATCCTTGATCGAGAAAGAGTTGTTCTTTAAGGTACTTTTTTGTCAGACGGAGTATCGCCAAAAAAAGAAATAAAGGAACAAGAAACAATAAGGGTTGGGTCAAAAGTAGTTGATATCCCTCCCCAAAATAGGTGGGAACCGAAAAACCACCCCAACGATCCAGAACAAAAACACTTAAAAGAACCCCCAAAGCAATGAACAAATATCGAGTACTCTTATTGATTAGAAAAACAAGATAGTTAATCGATAAGATTAAAAATAGTGTAGAAAGCCACCAAGCCCAAAGCTCCATTTTCCAACCTTGCTGTATGGAAGTAACTATGGTGAAAGGAAGGAAAATAATAAACGGTGTTACATTAAAAAAAGAAAAACCCGTTCGCAACATGACCCAATGAACAATTTTAGTTTTTGAAATGGGAAGGGTTAGGAATTGTTGGATTTGCGTAACTGGTAATTTTTGCACAAAATACCGAATGAATAACTCTAACAAGAAATAATAAAACAAGACCTGATTGAGGGTTTCCATCGGTTGTTTATCGGGGACTATCTCTTCAAGAATAAAAAATAGGGTAATCCCGATTAAAAGAAAGGCCGCCAAAAAATAAAGGGCCAAAAACCCCATTAAAATTTTTACAACCAAATTTCGTTCCCAATATGGAGCTCTAAAAAAGCTCTTTTTAGCCAGATAAATAAACAAGTTGAAGGTTTTCATTTGGTGTCTTAAATTAATATAGGGTATCGCTGCTAAAAGTATTGTTTTTTTTACTTTTACCAAAAAAAGTATGGAAAGGTTTCACGCATTAAAAATCACGGAAATTGATCACACAACCCCGAATGCTGTATTAATTCGTTTTGGAATTCCAGCAGCCTTGTCAGAGTCCTTCTCGTTTCATCCTGGGCAATATGTAAGTTTAGAAACCAACATTAACAAGGAAAACATTCGTCGTTCTTATTCAATTTGTTCCACTCCCGAAGAACCGCTTCAGGTTGGAATTAAAAAAGTTCCACAAGGTGTTTTTTCAACTTATGCCAAAGAAAAAATTAAAGTGGGTGATCAGCTAAACGTAGCAGTACCCGAAGGCCGATTTATCTACAAAAAAAACACATCCCCTGAAAAACTAACGGGATTTGCCGCTGGTAGTGGGATCACACCCATAATGTCTATTTTAAAAAGTGTCTTGGCCGCCCACCCTGAAAATAAATTTCATCTTGTTTATGGCAATAAAACCATTGAGGAAACGATGTTTTATGCGACCTTAAAGACCTTAGAAAAAGACTATAACGGTCGCTTATCCATCACTTGGGTCTTTAGTCAAGCCAATGAAGAAGGTGCTTTTTTTGGTCGTATCGATCAAGCCATCGTTAAAAACTATTTAAATAAAGAGACGGAGGATGTGGGTGCCTACTATTTGTGTGGCCCGAAAACAATGATTGAAACCACAACAGCAGTACTTCAAGAAAAAGGCGTTGCGCCTGAAGCTATTTTGTCTGAACTGTTTGTGACTACTCCTACTTCGGAAATTAGTGGTGGTGAAGAAAACCAGCTCACTATCGTCTGTGACGGGGTTGAGCATTCCCTGGACAACAAGGAAGGGAGAACAATTCTCGATGCTGCACTT
>CBFIJI010000061.1:0-11656 GCA_965662885.1 Flavobacteriaceae bacterium
TATACTTATACCCCACCTATTTGGGAAAAGAGTTTCAAGGATTAATCATTGCTTTATTAGCGTATTCTAATTTGATACAGCCTTTTATTTCTATGGGCTTACAACATGCTGTCATTAAGTTTTTTAGCAGTTTTAAAACAGCTCAAGAGCGGGATCGTCTTCTCTGGTTTTCTTTGTTGATTCCATTGATAATGCTCTTTATAATGATTCCTTTATTTCTAATCAACAAAAACGCGTTACTGACTTTTATTGCGAACACAAATTCTGAAATAAGTCAATATGCATATGTCATCGTTGTTATTGGGATTTCTTCAGCCTATTTTGAGGTTTTCTATAGCTGGCTTCGTGTTCAGTTTCAAACGGTTTTTGGAAATTTTTTAAAAGAATTTTACCCAAGGCTTTTAATCTTTTCACTTTTAATTCTCTACGCTTTTGAATTGATAAATATCGATTCCTTTTTCTTTTTCCTGATTGTTGGTTATTATTTACGTCTTTTAATTATTATGGGCTTTAATTTTTGGATATATCGCCCTTCCTTCGAGTTTAAGTTACCGAAACAATGGAAATTTATCATGCGCTATAGCTTTATGATTTTCTTATCTGGAGCTGCTGCAAGTTTTATACTGGATATTGATAAATCCATGATTTCCAATTTAATTGCTGTTGAAAATGTTGCTTTCTATGCAGTTGCTCTTTTTATTACTGCCGTGGTGGAAACTCCAGGGCGAGCAGTTTTTCAAATAATCAGCCCAATGGTAGCTAACGCCATTAATGATGACAATAAAGAAAGATTAAAAGTTTTACTTAAACAAAGTTCTATTAACATATTGATTTTAAGCTCTTTAATTTTCTTAATAATTAATTTAAATCTTAATGAATTTTATCAATTGGTAAACCTTTCTGGTTATGAAGCCGGTATTGGGGTGGTCATGATTGTTTCTTTAGGACGCTTATTTAGCATGTCATTAGGTTGTTTAAATACCATCATCACGAATTCTAAATACTATCAGTATGTTTTTTGGTTTTCCGTTAGTAATGCGGTCTTGGCTATTGTATTAAATTACTTTTTTATACTAAATTATGGTATCATGGGGGCTGCCTATGCGTCATTACTTGTGATCGTTATCCATAATGTCTTAAAACTTATTTTAATTGCTAGGGTTTACCATTTCCACCCGTACAGTAAGAAAACAATTTATGTATTACTAACGCTTGCAGTTGTTTATGGAATTGTATATCAAGTCCCGAGTTTGAGTATTCCATTTTGGGCCATAGCCTTCAAAACACTGATAATTGTAATTTTGTTTTCATTAGCGGTAATTGGATTTCGCTTTTCTGAAGATGTTAATAAAATTATCCAAGACCGTTTAGGAAAGTACTTTTAGCTTGTCTTTAAGATAGTGACCAGTAAAAGACTCTTTAATTTTGGCAATTTCTTCTGGGGTACCTTGTCCTACTAAATGTCCTCCTTGATCACCACCTTCAGGGCCTAAATCAATTAAATAATCAGCACACTTAATCAAATCCAGATTGTGTTCAACCACCACTAACGTATGTCCTTTTTGAATTAACGAATTAAAGGAATTCATTAATTTATTGATATCGTGAAAATGAAGTCCTGTCGTAGGTTCATCAAAGATAAAAAGGATTTTTTCTCTTGTTGTTCCTTGCGTTATAAAGGAAGCCAGTTTAATCCGTTGTGCTTCACCACCTGATAGGGTTGCGGAAGATTGCCCAAGAGTGACATAACCTAGACCCACTTCCTGGAGAGGTTTTAGTTTCTGAACAATTTTTTGATGTTGACCATTTTCAAAAAACATAAGTGCGTCATCAACGGTCATGTTTAGAATGTCGAAAATATTCTTTTTATTTAAGGTAACATCGAGAACTTCTTTGTTAAAGCGTTTCCCATTACATTGCTCACATTCCAAAACAACATCAGCCATAAATTGCATTTCGATGGTGAGAGTACCCTCACCTTTACATCGGTCACAACGTCCCCCTTCTACATTAAATGAAAAATGCTTGGGTTTATAATTTCGAAATTTAGAGATTTTTTGTGTTGCAAATAGGTTACGAATTTCATCATAAGCCTTGATGTAGGTAACTGGATTTGAACGGGAGGAACGTCCTATTGGATTTTGATCGATAAACTCAACACTTTTCAAGGTATTTAAATCTCCAGTCAAGGAGCTGAATTGCCCAGGTTTTTGCGAATAAATATCAAAATGCCGGAGTAGGGCAGGATAAAGAATTTTTTTCACCAAACTCGTTTTACCACTACCAGAGACCCCACTAACGACAGTTAAACACCCCAATGGAAGATCAATATTGATGTTCTTTAAATTATTTTCTCGAGCACCTTTAAGATGAATAAACCCTTGATTGAACTTTCTTCGAACTGGAAGGGGAATTTCTAAATCTCCTTTTAAATATTTTGCCGTTAGACCATCTGATTTTAAAATTTCGTCAATCGTCCCTTCTGCAACGAGCTCTCCGCCTAAGGTACCAGCTTCAGGGCCAATATCAATGATTCGGTCTGCTGCAAACATAATTTCTTCATCATGTTCAACAACAATAACGGTGTTTCCTAGATCACGAAGGGTTTTTAAAACAGCAATCATTTTCTCATTATCTCTTGGGTGGAGACCAATAGATGGCTCGTCAAGAATATACATGGACCCAACCAAACTACTTCCTAGGGAGGTGGCTAATTGAATGCGTTGTGATTCCCCACCTGAAAGGGTGTTTGAACGACGATTGATGTCCAAATAACCTAATCCCACTTGTTGCACAAAATGCAAACGACTTTTAATTTCCTTTAATAAGCGTTTAGCAACTTCATGGTCATGAGGATTTAGTTCCAATTGATTAAAAAAGTCAGTAAGTTGATCAATCGGGTATTGAAGCAATTCAGAAAGATTTTTCCCACCAATTTTTACATAACTTGCCTCTTTTCGAAGGCGACTTCCCTTACAACGGTCACAAGTTGTTTTTCCACGATAGCGGGACAACAATACCCTGTTTTGAATTTTATAATTTTTGGCTTCAATCCTTTTGAAAAAATCATTAATACCAGTAAAGTAAGTATTCCCCTCCCATAAGAGTTGTTTTTGTTCTTTATTGAGTTCAAAATATGGCTTGTGAATAGGAAAATCAAAGCGATAGGCGTTATTTACGAGATCGTTATAGTATTTGCGGAGTTTGTCCCCTCTCCAGGGAACAATTGCCTGGTCATAGATGGATAGACTGGTATCAGAAACCACCAACTCGCTATCAATTCCCACCACATCACCAAAACCTTCACATTTTGGACAAGCTCCAAAGGGGTTGTTAAAACTGAATAAATGCACATTAGGTTGTAAAAAAGTCATTCCATCCAATTCAAATTTATTGGAAAAAGGAGTTCTTTTTTGTTCGTTTATATGATATAAGGCACAATCACCTTTCCCTTCGTAAAACGCAATGCTTATGGCGTCAGCAAGCCTTTGATAGAAGTCTTCTTCATGCCGAATAATTAAACGATCAACAATTAAATCAAAGGGTACCTTAGGCACTGATTCTAAATCATCCAAGCGCACCACTTCTGAATTGACAAAAATTCGAGCAAATCCTTGTTGCTTAAAAATATTGATTTTGTCTTTAATACTTTTGTTTTTTTCATCATGCACTGGAGCCAAAAGCAGTAAACGTTCTCCTTCTTGATACTTTTTTATTTCGTTTAGTACATCACCAATTTGATGTTTTTTTACTTCTTGATTGGAAATGGGTGAATACGTTTTTCCTATACGTGCAAATAAGAGCTTAAGGTAGTCGTAGATTTCTGTTTTTGTTCCTACTGTAGAGCGTGGATTCGAAGTATTGATCTTTTGTTCCACGGCTATGGCAGGAGCCAAGCCTTTAATAAAATCAACTTTAGGTTTGTTTAAACGCCCCATGAATTGACGTGCATAAGAGGATAAACTTTCAACATAACGACGTTGTCCTTCTGCGTAGAGTGTATCGAAGGCTAAAGAAGATTTTCCCGAACCTGAGAGCCCCGTGATAACAATCAATTGATTACGGGGTAAGGCCACATCAATCCCCTTAAGGTTGTGTAATCGAGCACCTTTTATAACAATATTTTTCTTTGGATCTAATTCCAAAATGTTTTTCATAGCCTTTTAAAGAAGTGCAAAAATACAATTTATCGCCTTTATATTTAATGGCTAAATGGAATTTCCATAAAATAAAGTGCATTTACAGGAATACAATGGGTAAGTTTTGAGTTGGCTTAAATTGGTAATACGCATAATTATTTTTTTGTGATGTGGGGTGAAAGCAACAACTACATTCAGTTTTAACTGGTTTATATTCAATGGGATTCAAAAGAGTATTTTTATATATGTTAAAAAAAACCTTTATATTTACAAAAAATAAATGCCTATAGCACAAAATTACTCGTAAACGTACTAGAAGTTTAACGCCCAAATGGGCACAAGTAATTTTGTATGATACCTACTTTATCCCTTAAAACAGAAGATGCTGAATTAGTTTCGGCTTATATCCATGGCAATGAATATGCCTTAGAATTGCTCATCGGAAAGCATCAGCAACGTATTTTTAATTTTATTTATTCCAAAGTACTCAATCGAGATGTTGCGGAAGATATTTTCCAAGACACCTTTTTTAAAGTCATTCGAACCATAAAAAAAGGAAGCTACAACGAAGAAGGGAAATTTCTTCCTTGGGTTATGCGTATATCCCATAATTTAGTGATTGATTTTTTTAGAAAAAACAATCGAATTCCAAAATTTGAAAATCAAAACGATTTTGATATTTTCCAATTCATCTCCGATGGGAATCCGAATGCAGAAAATATCTTGGTTAATGATCAAATCATCAGCGATCTTCAAAACCTAATTCAAGAACTGCCTCAAGATCAGAAAGAAGTTTTAATTATGCGGATGTACCTCGATATGAGTTTTAAAGAAATTGCCGAAAACACGAATGTCAGTATAAATACCGCCCTTGGGCGTATGCGTTACGCTATTATCAATCTCCGTAAATTAATAGCTGAAAACGAAATTGTTTTAACCTATTAAATACTATTTTGTTTTTTTTGTCGTTATAAAAGAAATGATTCTTATGGCAAAAAACTACGCTATTAATAATGGTTTAAAGAAGTACTACAACGAGCCACGTCCAAGTGTAATTCAAAAAATCTTAGATTATTCTCGAGATTATTTTGAAGATGTCGTGCAGCTTCCATATTCTAAATCCATAAAAAGTTAATTTTTTTTGTGATACGCTTTTAGTACTGTTTTTCTACCAATGGTTTGCGTAATGATATCCTTTTCCAAATTCCATCCACGTGCAGGACAAAATTCTCTCCCGTACCAAATGATTTGTAAATGAAGGTCATTCCAGCGTTCTTTGGGAAATAGACGTTTAGCGTCATTTTCTGTTTTCACAACATTTTTACCATTAGAAAACCCCCACCGATACATTAACCGATGAATATGCGTATCTACAGGAAACGCAGGAACGCCAAAGGCTTGTGACATGACCACACTTGCTGTTTTATGCCCAACAGCAGGAAGCGCTTCCAAGGCTTCAAAACTTTTGGGAACTTGTCCCTCGTGCTCTGCTAACAAGATCTCTGACAAGCCATGAATTCCTTTAGATTTCATGGGTGAAAGTCCTACAGGTTTAATAATTTCTCTAATTTCCGAAACACTTAATTTCACCATTTCTTGCGGCGTTCGTGCTTTAGCAAATAGGAGCGGAGTGATTTTATTTACACGAACATCTGTACTTTGAGCGGAAAGAAGTACCGCTATTAAGAGGGTGTAGGGGTCAGTATGATCTAAGGGGATGGGTATTTCTGGATAAAGTTCATCTAACTTTTCCATGACAAATGCGACTTTTTCCTTTTTATTCATGCTATAATTTTGTTATTTCGTCTCGAATGTAATAAAATTTCAATCATTATGAATACATTAAAAGTTGGGGATAAGGTTCCATCATTCAAAGCAATTGACCATTTAGGAAAAGCCCATGCAATTGAAGATTATCTGGGATCCAAATTGGTTGTTTTCTTCTATCCTAAAGCAAATACCCCTGGCTGTACTCTTGAGGCATGTAATCTTAGAGATCATTATAGTGAACTCAAAGCTGCCGGGTACTCGCTCCTTGGTGTAAGTGCCGATACTGAAAAAAAACAAAAAAACTTTGCTGATAAATTTGAATTTCCTTTCCCATTACTTGCCGATACTGAAAAGGATGTGATTGAGGCCTTTGGTGTTTGGGGACCTAAACAATTTATGGGAAAAAATTACGATGGAATTCATCGAAAAACATTTATTATCGACGAAAAAGGGATCGTGTTACGTGTCATCGATAAAGTGAAAACAAAAGAACACGCGGCTCAAATCTTAGAGGATTAAAACCGTCTAACTGAAGAGAGAGCTAGAATTATACAATCTAAAGAATTAGGTTGTTTTTTGTGTTTTTTCTTTGTTTTTAGGGAGTTGTAAACCAAACATTCCTTCTCTTTTGATCAGTTCTGCAATACCTTCTGGAAGTTTAGACTCCCATCCATCTTCACCAGATCTAATCATTCTTAAGATATTTCTTGAAAAAATAGAAAGGTATTCCGGTTCGTAATCAAAAATATCAACAATTTTCCCGTTGTATTTAAAAAACTTGTAGAAGTCTTTCATTCGGGGGTGTAATTTTAAATTGTTACTATTAATTATTTCACCACTGACTTCATCCTTCATCGGGTATAAATAAACTTTCAAGTTATTGTAAAACAACTTCCCAAAAGCTTCCAATATTCCACCGCTAAGATCTTGATAATAGTGTTCATCAAAAATTTCTACAAAATTATTGACACCCATTGCCAACGCAACCTGTTCTTTGGTATAGTGGGAAAAATAATCAACCAAACGGTAATATTCCTTAAAATTAGAAATCATTACCGTATAGCCTAAGGAGCATAAAAGTTTTGCCCTGTCCATAAAGTCTTTTTCATCAATTTCTCCAAGTGCCCGAAGGTTGGATAATGTGATTTCAAAAATCACTTCTGTTTTATCAATATTGACATTGCTTTCTCTAGTAAAGACATCTAACGATTTTTCAAACATGTCGATGTTGATTTTCGTGACCGGTCTAAAGCTTCCCCTAAGGGCTAGAATATTTTTTTTATATAAAACACGAGCTGGAAGTATGTTGTTCCCGTTGGAATCAAACATAACAGCATCTGTCATACCATTTCGAATCAATTGTAAACTAATCAAGCGATTATCTACCCCTTTAAAAAGAGGACCAGAAAAGTTAATGGTATCAATTTCTATGGCTTCAGAATCAATATGATCGTAGAGATAACGGAGCAATTTTTTGGGACTGTTGTATTTATAAAAAGCACCATAGACTAAATTTACCCCCATATACCCAAGTGCTTCCTGTTGAAGACGTGCTTCTGCTTGATGAAAGCGGACATGTAGGGTGATTTCGTTATAGGGTTGGTCGGGTGCTATTTGGTAGCGAATTCCCATCCAGCCGTGTCCTTTAAATTTTTTTGCAAAATCAATAGTAGCCACTGTATTGGCATATGTAAAAAACACCCTGTCTGGATACTTTTGTCTTGGAATACGGTTTTCTAATAGACGCATTTCATGGCTCAACATACGCTGAAGACGTGTTTCAGTTACGTACCGGCTGTCTTTTTCTTCACCATAGATGGTGTCACTAAAATTTTTATCATAGGCACTAATCGTCTTCGCTATGGTTCCAGAAGCACCACCAACGCGGAAAAAGTGACGAGCGACCTCTTGACCAGCTCCAATTTCAGCAAATGTTCCATAGATATGATCGTTTAAGTTGATTCTTAAGGCCTTGGCTTCTATTGAGGGCTTATTTTGAAATTCATGGTCACCTTTTAGTGTAATACCCATAATTAAATTTTCTATAAAAGTACAAACTTTGATTTATTTCATTGCAAATATTTAACTTTGAACGCTATATATGTTAAGAATAACTTTTTTAGGAACAGGAACCTCACAAGGGATACCCATAATTGGCAGTAATCACCCTGTATGTCTTAGTCCAAACCCTAAAGACAAACGCTTGCGGGTCTCCATATTAATTCAATGGGACAACCATAATTATGTAGTAGATTGTGGCCCTGATTTTAGGCAACAAATGTTACAAGCCAATGTAAATAGCTTAGATGGAATTTTATTTACCCATGAACATGCAGATCATACGGCAGGAATTGACGATGTTCGTCCTTTTTCTTTTAAGCAGGGTGCCGTCAATTTTTATGCTGAAAAACGAGTTTTTAGGGAATTATCAATCCGTTTTGACTATGTGTTTAGAACAGAAAATAAATATCCAGGAGCTCCCACAATCAATTCTCATACAATAACTGAAAACAATCCTTTTCCAATTAAGGACAAAATGGTGACTCCCATCCGAGTGATGCATCACGATATTCCTGTTATGGGTTTTCGTATCGATGATTTTGCTTATTTAACTGATGTTAAAACCATTGCAGCCTTGGAAATGGATAAACTGGGTCAGTTAGACACTTTAGTGATCAATGCCTTGCGTATAGAACCACATCGAAGTCATTTAAATTTAGAAGAAGCCTTGGAAATGGTCAAAAAGATCAACCCAAAAAAGTGTTATATCACCCATATCAGTCATCATCTAGGCTTTCATGATGAAGTGACTAAACAACTCCCTTCTCATGTTCATTTAGCCTATGATGGCCTATCGATATCAACGAATTAAGCAGTATGAAATCAAAAATATTTATTTACTTATTCCTTTTTACCGCCATTTTGCTCCTCTTTCAAATTTTCAATTCCAATAAGATTTTAACTTTTGGTGAAGCTCGTCTTAGGAAAGAAATCGAATTGACAAAGCAATTAAAAGATTCTTTAATTGGAATGCAGGAAATGCTGGATGATGCCAGTTATTTTTCCTTGGAAGGTAATCCACAAGCTATGGCTTATTATTCTGAAAGTTCTATTCAAAACATTGCACAACATGTTTCCGATGCTCTCTACGAAAATAACCTTAAAAAAGGAGGAAATGAATTGATACCCTATGAAGGAATGAAGGGGACTTTTTTGATAAATAAGGTGATGGTATTAAATCAAAAATGGATTGTAGCAGATTTTTCAGATGGTCGTTACTGGGGAGAACTTTTTTTACAATATACGCTTGAAGAGGATGGGACAGTGCGCTTTACTTTATTGGATCATTTTTTATATAAGACTACCGATTAGTTGACTCCAACCATGCGACCATTTTAGAAAAATTTTCTTGAGAAACGGTATGACCGTCTGAAAACTCAAAAAAATGAATGTTTTGGTGTTGCTTACTAACGGGTTCAATGCTTTTTTTTGCCCAATCGAAAGGAATTACTGGATCTACAGTTCCATGCGAGGCATAAGCCTCAAACAACGGGGTATCATTGGGGTTTTTAATCAAATCAGAATTGATATAACCACTTAATGCGACAATACGACGAATGCGTCCAGAATAATTAAAGGCGGTAGCCCAGCTCAATATAGCGCCTTGACTAAAGCCTAATAAAGTTATATCCTCCTTATCTAAATGATACCGATCAGCAAGTTTTGCAATACTTTCCATAATCTGATCAATTGCTTTTAAAGCTTGAACGTCATCCGACCATTTATCTTGATTTTGATCAAAGTGAATTTCATACCAAGCATTTCCACCCATAGGGAGGGATAATGGGGCTTCAAAAGAAATTATGGTGTGATCAGCAGGTAAATAAGGGGCAAATGAAAAAAGATCATCTACATTACTTCCATAACCATGCAAAAGAACGATAATTTGCGCCTTTTTTGTTGTTGTTGCTTGTTTAATTTTATAAGTGAGAAGTGTTGCTGATGTATCGCTACTCATTCCAAGATATTTTATCGTTTCGCATACTGCCGTATACTTTTCCATTAAGAGAAATTCCAAGGAAGGCACAATTTTTTGAAGTGGAGTGTAAACGATTCTCCTCTAGGATATATTGTTCATCAGGCGCAAACAGACTTAAATCTACAGCAGCACCTACTTCTATTTTTGTAGGGGTTATGTTAAAACGTTCACGACCTCGAGTAAGAAAGTCAATCGTTTTTTCCAAAGTAAAAATACTATTTAAGGTTCCAAAAGCTGCTTCTAAGCCCAAACTACCATCTAAGGCATGGTTGAACTCTACCTTTTTATATTCTATATTCACGGGTTCGTGCATGGCACTCACCACATCGATAGTACCATCAAGGAGGGCTTCTCGAAGTGCTTGTCGATCAGAAGCTTCTCGAATTGGAGGAAAGAGCTTATAATGAGTATCAAAGCTTTCTAAAACAGTATCTGTAAAATACAAATGGGGAAGTGCCACTCCACAACTAATGTCCAGCCCTGCTTTTTTGGCACTTCGAATTAATTCGATACTTCCCGCAGTTGATATAAAAGGAACGTGTAATTTCCCACCTGTATATTCGAGCAACTGAAGATCTCGAGTTAAAGCAATTGTTTCAGCAACAGCAGGAATACCGTTAAGACCTAATCCTGCACTCGTATTTCCTTCATGCATTAAGCCGTTTCGAGCGAGTTGATCGTCCATGGGGTAGGAGAGGATTAGACCGTCAAAACTTTGAACATAATCTAAGGCAATGCGCATTAGATTGGGGTTGGCAATTGTTGTTTTATAATCTCCAAAGGCTACTGCACCAGCTTGATGCATGTCGAACAAGGAAGCCATTTGCTCCCCTTTACTTGCCTCAGAAAGTGATCCGTTAGTATAAAGTTGTGTTGTTTGTGTGTCCCTGTTTTTTAAAACATGACTGATGTTGGAATGGGTATCTAATACAGGGCTAGTGTTGGGATTAAGAACAATAGCGGTAAATCCACTTTTCGCAGCCGTAAGTAGGCCGTTAGTAATCGTCTCACGTTCCTCATAACCCGGCTCACCAAAACAAACTGAACTGTCTAACCAACCCTTGGAAATATGAAGGTTCTTTTTTTCGATTTGTTCTGCCTCTTCCGATTCGATGCGATCTTCAATAGCAATGATCTTTCCAGAAGCGATCAATAAATCTTTGGTTAAACAATGAAAGGGGCTTTGAGCATCAATGATAGTGGCGTTTTTGAGAAGTATCTTCATACTGGAGCTCGTACAGCTGTTAATGTTTATAAGTACAAAAGTAGGAAAGAATTTCCAATGCAGCTTTTTTCTTTTTCATTCTACTTAAAAAACAGCAATAAATTGTTTAAAACGTCTTTTAATTAATCTTTTCCAAAACCTTCATGAACACCTAATCCAAAAAGTGCAAAGTCATATTTAACGGGATCAACAGGATCAAATTGACGTAATTTGTTGTCCAGTTCTAGCAATGCTTTGGCATCGTTTTGTTTTCGTGTAAGTATCCCCAGAGCACGAGCAATATTCCCTGTATGAACATCCAAGGGGCAGGAAAGTTGTTGAGGCTTGAAGGTCGTCCAAAGACCAAAATCAACTCCATGCGTTGCAGGGCGTATCATCCAGCGTAAAAACATATTGATTCGTTTTGCTGCAGAGCCTTTTAATGGGTCAGAAACATGTTTTTCAGTTCGCTTTAAATGGGGAAGTTCAAAAAAAGTAGTTTTA
>CBFIJI010000062.1:0-11610 GCA_965662885.1 Flavobacteriaceae bacterium
CTTTTAGGGCTACCTGATCACCAAAGGGTAACATCTGATTGATAATTAAGTTTAGCTTCATGAAACTTTCTGATCATTGCTGAAAGTTCATGTGAAGTTTGAAGATCATAATTATCTCCAGGACCATAAAGATTGGGAGGCATTAGGGGACATATAGTCTCTTTAGTAGTGTTTTCTTAAAACCTCTATTAATTTTACCCCAGATATCTTGGTCAGAGCATACCATTGGTTTATTTTAAGTGGTCTTGTTAGTAAATATTCCTCTTTAAGTGGCTGGGAAGCCATTTTTGGATATTTACATGAGCTCCCCTAAAAGATAAACTTTTTAATATTTATATCATGAGCTGTTTTAATAAGATTGTTTTGAATTATCATATTATCTATCAAAAATTCATAGGGATAAGTAGCATTAGCTAAAATTCCTCCAACCCTAGCAGCACCATCTATTATTACGGTTGGTTTTTCTTTTTCAAGAAATTCATTAACGTCTGATTGGCTTCTTAGATCTAGCTCTTTTAATATTTTTCCTATTAAATTATGAAAACCTTTCTTTTCTAAAAGCCTCCAACATGCCGAGCCAACCATACCATTATGACCAGCAATATAAATTTTACTGTCTTTAGAAGTTTTAGTCATGAGATTGTTTTAAATAGTTTTTGTTTTCAACATGTACATTTTTATTCAATTCGGCAGAGTTGCGTTGTAAATGAAAGGCACAGGGTTGCTCCATATAGCCCTTATAAAGTCTATAAAACACACTTTGTGAAAAACGGGATAAAAAGCTGTTTTGGATATAGGCCAAAAACACCTGAAACAATATCTTGATCAGATAAATTCCCATTAAGAGCGCCAAAGCCACGGCTACAAAATCTTGTGTAGAGGTAAGGTTGAGTCGGTTAAAAAAGTCTCCTACAAACTGGATGGTCAATAACTTTTCGGGGTCTAAGACCAGAGTCAAAATGGGAATCAAAGCCCCAAGACCCAAGGCCTCTAATAGCATACCGATTATCAGCAGGACAACCAACAGTAGGAGCTTCTTTTTTTGCGCCTTAGGAATTAGGTGTCGAAGTTGTTGTACAGTTTTCAAGAAATATTTAAATGATTGGAGGTGAGAAGTCCACGGCTCCGCCCCGTCCGTCCCATATAGGCGAACAAAAGGCAGTGATAAAAAAATACTTTTTAAGCGGCGATCTGGGTCAACGTCACTAAAATTCCCAAACTGGGGAGTGCTAATTTTATTTTATGTTTATCGGTCGTAAGAACGGTTCCTTGCTGTCCTTTAAAAGGTCCTGAAGGAATTTCCATCACATCTCCTTTTTGAATATTGGTAATGGATATCCGCTCATAAACCCCTTTTGCACTATTTCTTAAGGTTTCAATTTCGCATTCTCTAACTACGGCAGGCTTCCCCAACCAAAATACATAACGAACCACTCCTGGTACGTCAAAAACTTTTGTACGGTCTTTTTCCAAAAGCCGAACCAAGACATAGGACGGTAAAAGCGGTTGTTGTACCTTTTTTTTGCGGTCTGAATACTGCTTTATCTGAGTAAACATCGGGCAATAGGCCTCTATTCCCAATGTGCTTATCCCATCAGTCACTTTACGTTCTTTTTTGGGTTGAGTATAAAGCACATACCAATTCATTTTTAAAGGGGGGCTTCCATTCATAGTTCAGGAGAATTGGTCGCATCTTTTTTAAATAAAACCAAATGCTTTTGTTTGGATAAAAACTTATTGGCTAAATAAAAACTGACTTTTCTTTTAATCACAGTTTCTATTTTTTCTTCCAATTGGGCGATATAGGTCATATTAAGTTGTTCCCCTGTTAAAATCACTTCAATTTTCCCAGAATCTATTCCCTTAGCATAATCGCCAACCAAGATAATCTCTGAAACATCCCCTATACGTTCCAAAACCTTTTCTACGATATCAACTAATCCTAAATGCTTTAAAACAACGTTTCGCATCACGTCATACAACGGATGTCTACTGTTCACCGTATATTCTACTTTATTGTTTATTTTGATTTTTTTAATATAGCCTGCGTCAAAAAGATGATTGAGCTCCTTTCTAATAGCATTCGTGGATTCGCCCATTTCTGAGGCCAAACCATTTAAGTAACCGGAATTGGCTTGAGAAATAAAAAACTTTATCAGTAAACGGAGTCTTGTTTTTGAGGTTATCAGTTCATTTAACATGATTTGGGGTATTTGGGGTCCTAAATCGAGTAACAAAAGTACTTGTTTTTTTGTTATCTACAAATTCAAACTAAAAAAACTTTTTTAATATATGGTTTTTATTCTGTGCAATGCTCTTTGTGACTAGCCTCGGCTTGTTGATAACCAAATTTTATGGCGCTATTTAGTAAGGTACAAACCTCATCCAATTCCCCTTTTCTGATAAGGATAAGTGCTTTTAAATATTCTGATTTACCACTTTTGGAATTCATTTCTGAAAGAATGATATTGAGATGAGGTAAGGCTTTTTCATCCATGTTGGAAACATAATAAGCAGTTGCTGCATTTTCACGATGCACATAATCTAAAGGATTTAGTTGGACTGCGCGCTCAAAGTTTTCTGCAGCTAGAATATATTTCCCTTCATTAAAAAGTTGTTGCCCAAGGTTAGAAAAAGCAAGTGCTTCATTTATTTTACTATTTCCCAAAGCAATGGAACGGTACAACTGCGAAAAGCTGTCATCCTCTGGGAAGAGTTTCATTGCGGTTTTGGCTTTTGCAACTAATGCGGAATCTCCTGGAGGCGTTACCTGAGCACTTATAATCAAAAAGTTTTTCCAATTGGTAAGATTATTATTTTTTGTAAGTGGTTCAAAAATTTCCTCAATCCCTGCACGGTCATTTTGCTTAGAAAGTAATTGAAGATAATTGGAGGAATGAAGGGCATTATTGGGTAAGTTAATAAAGGCCTCTCGCCCATAAACCAAAGCACTGTCCAACTGCCCTTTAGCCGTATAAATCTGACTTTTCAGTAATTCACTATAGTATAAAAATGGATTGGCAGTAGTTCCCTCATTCAATAATTGTAAGGCTTTATCGTATTCTTTATGATGAAAATAATACCTTGCTTTAACGGATTTTAACGGAATCGTTGTAACAGTAATATTAGGGATATCAGGAACTATTCCGTCCACTTTGTCTAGAGGAACGTTAAATTTATTGGCATTAAAATCCTGCAATAAATACATTTGTCCTTTATGAGATTTATATACGTTGTTGGAAACAGCTATCGCAGGGAGCATGAATAAGACACCCAACGAACAAAAAATAAGACTTAAAGGGGTGTTTTTTATCCGTTTAAAAAGTTCCTTAGACGATTGGATAAAATAATAATTAATCAACGCCATAATTAGGGTCCACACCACCAAGACCTGTGGTCGGGCAATGGGAAAATTTAAATTGGCATCAATACTATATACCCCAAGTGCGGTGAGAAGTAAAAAAACAAAAACTTTTTCAGGTGTTTTTAACGTGTTCTGGTTAATTAAGTAAAAGCAACAATAGCCTGCAATTAAAAATACAGCCAGATATAAGAGGAAGCCAATAATCCCTAATTCGGCACCTAATTGAATAAAATCACTATGGGCATGATAGGGAACTATATAGCCAATCAGGTCTTTTTTATCATAATCAATGGCCTTTAACTTCCAATTTCCTAAGCCTACCCCAAAAACAGGGTTGGACTTAAGATGGGTCAAGACATCGGCGTAATAACGTAAACGTTGATTAACCGATCCATCGTTGGTACTTACTGAAATGGTAGCTGCTCGGGAAAGGACACCAGCTCCTTTGTCTGAGATGAAAACTTGATTGGCTACAATGGCAAAAAAGAAGGGTAGAAGGTAGTAACCAATCCGATACAAGTGTTTTTTTTGTTTTTTATCTTGAAAAAATAAAATAAGGTTCATACTGATAAAGGCCACCAAGATCAAGCTTACTGCTATAAAAGATGCCCGACTTTGAATCATACTCAACCCAAATAAAGTAGCAAACACCAATACCCCCAATAGGAATTTAAAAAGGGTCTTTTTTGAGTGATAAATTAAAAATAGGACAAAGGGTATTTTTATGGCCAAGGAAAAGGCCGTGATATTTCGGTTGGCCGTAACCCCTTTAAGTTCTCCTCCTGAAATAAATCCGCTATTCGAATACATTTCCAGAGCTTCATTTAAAACAGCATAAATTTCAATGAATAGAATAAGAGCTATTGCATATGAAATTAAGACTGCTTTAGACTTTATATTGTAAAGTAAAATCCCCATATGAAGATACATCAGCAAGACGTTCAATTGCCGAGTAATATTCACCAAAGCCTCTGTGGGATTAATTGCGTAAAAATAAGAAAGGGAAGCCCATAAAATAAAACCGATATACACTACTGAAATCCAAGATTTTAAGGTGGCAGCAGTTCGATCAACAAATACTTTTCGTCGATAAATAAGATAGCATGCTGTGACTAAATTAAGACAACTCATTACCAACCACTGTGGAGCAATTTTATCTACAGCTTGCCAATTGGGAATGAAACCAATACACAAAAAACAAAGGATTAAAAGGGAAGGGACAAAATTAAATTGATCAACAACGGAAGATTTTGCTTGGGGCATGAGGGACATTATTTCAACATTCCAAAGATATACATTTTTTTAAAAAAGGGCCCTCTTATAAAAAGAGAAGCACCTTCAAAAAATAATGAAGCCCCCATTTAATAGTATATCAACCACAAAAATGAAGACATTCTACTCTGTCATTTAAGAAAAGATTTTTTTAAACGAATATTAATGATAATTTTGTTTAAGTTTTTATAAGGTCTTCCCCTATAGATATTTGAAGACATTAATAGCCCTAAATAATGACCTCTTTTACCCTACTCCTGCTGGCTTTTTTCAGCTGTGCTTTTTTTACTTATTCAACCCATAAACTTTTTTATTATTTAAAAAAAACCGATCCCATTAATCACAGGTCCTCACATAATACTAGTGCGACTCTTTCTGGTGGAACTGGAATTATTCTTACTATAGTTTCCATTTCTTGTTACTTTTACTTCCAAAATAAGGAGCTTTTTGATTACAGTTTGCTAATCCCATTGGGCATCATGTTTATCACTGGGGTGTATGATGATTTTTATAATACCGATTTTAAAATAAAATTTTTTTTACAAATCATTGTCGCTAAAATAATGATTGATCAGGGCTATGTAATCAATCATTTCCACGGGGTTTTTGGTTGGGAAGAAATACCTTGGTTTGCTGCACAACTTTTTACCATTTTCGTTTTTTTAGTCATTGTTAATGCCATTAATTTTATCGATGGTATTGATGGTTTGGCAATTGCTATAATTCTCTATGTGATTGTTGTCTATTTATTTTTTTGTCAAAGTAGTCCTTTAATCCCTTTATGTATAATTGTTATTGGTGCACTACTTCCCCTTTTCTATTTTAATTTTAAAAAAAATAAAAAGGTCTTTTTAGGAGATGGTGGAAGTTTGTTGTTGGGGACATTATGTTGCCTTTTAATTTTTCATTTTTTGGATATAGACACCCTCTTAACCCCTTCTTTTCAAATAAACAAAGCCTATTTGGCCATTTTAATTTTAGCCTACCCGCTAATGGATGTTTTTCGGATATTTTTTATCCGAATAGGATGTAAAAAATCTCCCTTTTTACCAGACTCCAATCATTTGCACCATCTATTGCTAAAAAAAGTAAAATCACACTGCATAACAACTGGTGTCATTTTTCTT
Source organism: Flavobacteriaceae bacterium (assembly GCA_965662885.1). Classification (GTDB taxonomy): domain Bacteria; phylum Bacteroidota; class Bacteroidia; order Flavobacteriales; family Flavobacteriaceae; genus CBFIJI01. The sequence continues at coordinate 5,764 of CBFIJI010000062.1, forward strand.
TTTTCTATTGTATTTTTAGTCCTTCATCTTTTAATCGCTGCCCATTTAAACGATATATACTTAGTTATCTTAGATCTCCTTTTCCTTTTTCTTTTTGCCACCTTTACCTTTAAAAACGGTGATCAAAAACAACCCAAATAGAAATAGCTTAGGTTTTGGTTTTTGGAAAAAATATGTATTTGAACACTACATTTATTTCAATTGATCTCTTTTAACTAAATTCGTTTATGCGTATATTTTATATCACCACTTTTGTATGCCTCATTTTTGTTCCTACTATGGGACAAAAAATTTCCGATAGAAAAATTAGGCGTGAAATAAAACGAATTGAAGCCTTTAAAAGCGCCTCAATTGCCATTGCTCTTAAAAAAATAAAAACAACTAAATCCGTGGTTTCCTATTATGATGACCACTATATGACACCAGCATCCAACACTAAACTCTTGACTTTTTTAGGGGCTGTAGAACACTTTGATTCCCTTCCCAATCTGCTCTATTATAAAGAAAATGATTCCATTACACATTTTAGAAGTACTGGGTATCCGCTGTTACTCCACCCTTTATATGAGGACGTTGATTTAACCAATTTCTTTAAAGAACAAAAACAATTGGTTTATCATCCAGAGAAAGAAAAAATAGCACGATTCGGAAGAGGATGGTCATGGGATGATTATCCCTATTATTATTCTGCTGAAAAAAGTAGCTTCCCCATTTATGGTAATGTTGTCAAGGTTAAAAAAGATAGTCTTACTAGCTCATTAATGCTATCACCCACTTCTTTTTTAAAGAAGTTTCAAATAGACTCTTTAGAAAGTACCCAAAAATTGCATCGCTTGGAAACGAAAAATCAGTTCCTCCTTAACCCAAAAAAATGGCAAGCCAATACTGTGGGCTACTATCCATTTCTAACAGGAGATTCACTCTTTGTTTCTTTACTTTCAAAGGCTGTTAATCGTCCAACTCGTTTTGCAGTAGTGGGAGAACGCCCCAATAAATGGAAAACGAACTATACTCACAATACAGATCGTTTGTATCAGGCTTTATTACAAGATAGTGACAATCTCATTGCGGAATCAATACTATTAATGATTGCCAAAAAAAGAACAGATACACTGAATACTGAAAAAGCAATTCAATTGCTAAAAGCAGACTGGAAATCCTTTTTACCCGACCCTCTAGAGTGGGTTGATGGCTCCGGTTTGTCACGTTATAATATGTTTACTCCAAGAAGTTTAGTAACAGTTTTAGAAGAAATTCATCAAAATATTGGGATGGAAAAAATTAAAATCCTCTTTCCCTCCACTTCATTGTCAGGCATTAAAAAAGACCCTAAAGGTCGTCTAGCGTCATATGTATATGCCAAAACAGGTACCTTACGCCACAACCTATGCCTATCTGGTTATCTCATTGGTCCTAAGGAAACACCCTATGTGTTTTCCATTATGGTCAATCATACTACTGCCCCAAATAAAGCAGTTCGTGATGGCATAGGAACGATCTTGGCGTACCTTAGAAAAAAGCTTTAACCGCTTCTTTTAAGGAGTTTTTGCAACAGTCTTTTTATGTATAAATAAGTCATGGGTAAAAAGATCCTTAATTTGCTTGTAATTCTTTAGCCTTTGCTGCTACGGCATCCAATACACGAAGTAAGTTTCCACTCCATATTTTTTCAATCTCCTCTTGTGAATAGCCCCTTCGAACGAGTTCTAAAGTAACATTAAAAGTTTCGGAAGCATCTTTCCATCCTTCAATTCCACCACCACCATCAAAATCAGAACTGATACCTACATAATCCACACCAATTTTATTTTTAATATAATCAATATGATCCACAAAATCAGCTACATCTACCGGAGGAAACTCAGCGTTAACTTTTTTTAACTCCTCAGCAGCATTTTCAAGCAATTCCTTATACTGTTGGTTATATGTTGTTTTCGCCTCCCCTGTCAAAACATAGCGATCTCTTCTCGACAATAGGGTCATTCCCATTTCTTCCGCTTTTTTGGTCAGAACCGCATTCTTTGCTTCTTGATGGGCAAGATGTTTTTCCTTATTGACATAAAGAGCTAAGGCAACAGTTTGAACAACACCACCAGATGCTTTTACCCATTCCAATTGTTCATCATCTAAATTTCTTGGATGGTCACTCAATCCTCTCGCTGAAGAGTGGGAAGCAATAACTGGAGCTTTCGAATGTATAATTGCTTGCCGATTGGCTTCTTTTGAGGGGTGAGAAATATCCAACATGATACCATAATAGTTCATCTTTTCAATGACTAATTTACCCAAAGGGCTCAATCCATTATGTAAAAAAACACCATCTATCTCACCAGTGTTGGAATCGGCAAACTGACTATGCCCATTGTGTGCCAAAGACATATAGCGTGCGCCTTGATCATAGAATTTTTTGACATTGGCCGTATCCAATCCCAAGGAATAGGCATTTTCCACACCAATCATCGCTACTTTCCTTCCAGTCCTTCGAACATTCCTTACTTCTTCAGCACTCGTGGCCAAAGCCATTCTATCTGGAGCATAAATATCGGTCAATCGGTGAATAGCATCGAATTTCTCTTGGGCATTCTTGGCTGCTTTTTCATAACCCGCTTCATTCAATTCTCCTTGTCCAGTGTAAACAATAAACCAAGCAACATCAAGTGCTCCCTGTTGCATTTTGGGAATATTTACCTGTGTGTCTGTATCTTGACGGTAATTAAGACTGTCGGTAAAATTAGCTACGTTGATATCATCATGCGTATCTAACGTTAATGTTTTCAAGTGAATCTTTTGTGCTTCTTGTATAAGAGCAACATCAACAGGAGCGGGTGCTTGTTTACATCCTAAAGCTAGGGTGAACAGCCCACATAAAAAAATAGTTTTTTTCATAAGACAAATAGATTAGAGACGTAAATGTACTTATTCTAATGCTTTAAATCCATTTTATTAGCCCCTTGATTATAATTAGACTCATCCAATACAAAAGCCACTCATGAACATGAATATATTTTAATTTGTTTTTTAAAATATGTTTTTTGGCATAGTGTTTGTAAAGTTGTTGTCGATGTGGTCATTGTACAACCGCATAAATAACGTTTATAAAACGCCCAATCTTATCAACCTTACAATGAACACGCCATTATTTTTTAATCTATTATTTAACTTAATTTTTACCTAAAATGAAAAAAGGTTTATTATGCTTTCTGGCAATTGGACTCACCGTAGTTGGCTGTCAGAATTACGATGATCAGTTCAATGATCTGAACTCACAAATCTCGGCTCTATCAACTCAGGTTGCTGGACTGAGTCAAGTTCAAACAGACTTGAGTACCTTGGCAGCAACAGTTGCCTCCCTTCAATCTTCCATTAACAATAATGGCAGTACATTTTCTGAAGGCCTTAGTAGTCTTCAGGCACAGATTGATGCTTTAGAAGGGCAACTTAGCGAAGTAGCCTCCAGCGAAGATTTAACCAATGTCAACAACTCTTTAGACGGAGTCAAAGAAGATTTGGAAGATCTCTTATCTTCTGCTAATGTTTTTAATGGTGATTTAAACATTAATTCCATTGCAACACTTGAATTTGCCCAAAGTCTAAAAGGAAAAGTTGGGATTATCAACGGAAGTGTTGAAATTGAATTGAATGCTGACATGGATGCGGAAGAACTCCAAAAAGTAATGAGTCAAATCAAAACAATTACTAAAGATTTGACCATTCGTGCTATCAACAGTTCTGTAGCCGCAATTTCCATGGATAGTCTTACTGGGGTGAACAACTTAAAAGTTGCGCAAGCAGGTGCTATTTCATTCCCAATGCTTAAAAGTGCTGGAGATATTACCCTTGGTAATAATTATGAAAGTAAATTAACTGGTGATATTAACTTTGGAGTTTTAACACAAGTAAAAAGTTTTAAGACAGGACTTATTGCAAGTGGTACTGGATTTCCCGTATCCGATGAAGAAGACAATACGATTGCCTTTAATAAAATGTCTTCCTTAAACTTGGGGATGTTAGTTTATTACACCCCTAAAACCTTAATTATTAAGGGTGATTCAGATACTTCAATTAACCTTATGAGTCTGAAATCTATTGATGCCAATGGAAAGGATAAATCCTATAATGTCACCGTAGACGGTGCGAATGAATTGAACATTCCTGGATTGGTTTTAGGAGAAGTAACCGTAACTAATGTTAAAAATATTATGTTAGAAAGCTTTTCAGGAAAATTCAATTTAAATGATGGCGTTGAAAACGTCACCATTGGAGCTTTAAAAAATGATTTTGATGCGACTGGTAAAAATGATTTAGAAACCATAAACCTAACCATGAATGCCCCAGAAAAAGCCATCACACTTACCAATGCCGAGGGGTTAAAATCCGTGAGTATTGCAGGAGAAGTAAAATCAGTTATGATAAATAACAACGATGATTTAACTGATCTTGATATTTCTGCTGCCATCGAAAGTTTGACCATTAATGATACCAATCTATCAGAGGCCATTTTAACCTATACCAATGCCAACTTAGCAGAAAAAGGAAAATTAATTGTTACTGGAAATAATGATCTTACGCGTTTTAGTGCTGACAATGTTGACGGTCTAGCTGAATTGACCATTACAGGAAACGAAGATTTAGCAACCATCAGCTTTGATGGCTTAAAAGCAGTCCCGACAAAAGCAGGTGTAAATCCTAAAGTAGTAATTGGGGGTGTTGGAAATGCCAATGCATTTAACGCCTTAAATATTGTACAAGATGGAGTGGATTCAAATGAAGGTGATTTTACAACCGATTCTGGAATTGACGACCTTAAAACCTATCTAACAGAAGCGGCAAAAAATGCGGGAGCTTCCCTCAAAGTATTCTTCGATTCTGCTGACGATTTCACAGACGGAACCAACGACGATACGGGTCTATTAATCTCAGGCGGATCTACTGAAGAAGCCCGATTAACGGTTATCAATCGTGATGGGTCTAGTAGTGCCAAAAAAGCGAAGCGTGCTTTTTTAGTAACTACATTACCTACTAATAATCAGGCTAGTCAAGAATTATCTATTAATGGTACTACCATTAATTGGTCACATGGAAATACCGCTGCAGATTTTATTTCCAATTTAACTTCTGTATCCAACATAAATCAGGCAAAAATTAACGAAGTTACCTTAACAGGAAACGCCAACGGAAGTCCAAAAGCCATGGTATACACTGCTAATTTGGGAACAACAACAATAACCAACGTTCCAACGGTCACTGCAAAAGCAGATGCTCAACAGGTAAAATTAATCATTGGTGATTTTTCTTCAACCATTTACCTTTCAACTCAATCCCTAACTGATTTTACCGATGATACCATTTTAGGAACCGATAAAAGTGCAGAATCTGAGTTGACCGTTGTTAATGGTACAACAAATATTAATGCTGTTTTAGATGCAATCGTTGCTGACTTTAATACTACAGATAGCCCTTACACTTTAGCCAATTCAACGACGACCAGTGGCACCTTGTCTGTTACTGCAAATGATAAAAGTAATGCAAAGCACGGGAAAGCCATTAAATTTACAGCACCTACGACTTTGGGCATGGGAAGCCTTACAATTAACCAAAGTGTAAGTGAAGACGATCAACTTATCGGTGAAGATCCAATAATCATCGTTGAATCTGATACTCCAGGATTAACGTTGTCAAACATTGGTAACCCTCGAAATACCGCAGACCTCAATACTACAGATGATATTGCTGGAGACGCAACAACTGGAGCGGGTAAAGTACAGGTTGATCTCGCTTCAGGAACAGTTATCGAATTGTACAACGCTTCAAATGATACAAATGCATCGCCATCTGTAACCAATATGG
>CBFIJI010000063.1:0-4058 GCA_965662885.1 Flavobacteriaceae bacterium
GAATTTACAACGGATAATGCCGCCATGATTGGAATTGCTGGCTATTATAAATTAATCCATAAAGAATTTGGAAGCATGGAAAGTGTTTCCCAAGCTCGCTTACCCTTATAGACTATGCAGCTTTTTTATCAACCAGAGATTACAGCACAGGATCAAGAGATTATTTTCGACAATGAAGAAAGTAGACATATTGCGCGTGTTCTTCGAAAAAAAACAGGAGACTTTATTATGGTCACTGATGGAAACGGTTTAGCATGGCAAGGCAAACTAAAAATAGTAGACCAACGTAAATCCCAAGCTACACTTGACCATTATACGTTGCATACTCCAAAAAAGCAACAAATCCATTTGGCTATTGCTCCCACGAAAAGCAATGATCGTATGGCTTGGTTTTTAGAAAAAGCCACTGAAATTGGCATTAGTAGCATTACCCCACTCCTGTGTCATCACTCCGAACGTAAAACGATCAAGTTGGATCGAATGGAAAAAATTCTTATCAGTGCGTTAAAACAATCCCAACAGTATTTCCTCCCTAAAATTCATCCTATGGTTTCCATGACCTCGTTTATTAATAACTATAAACAACCGTTTTATATCGCTCACTGTGATGAAGGAGTAAAAACACCCCTCCTATCATTAAGCTTTCCAGAAAAAGAAACCACAGTACTGATTGGACCGGAAGGAGATTTTTCAGCTGACGAAATTGCCCTTTCGCAAGCTCAGGGAGGGATTCCCGTTACCCTTGGTGAAAATAGACTCCGTACAGAGACTGCGGGTATTGTTGCCTTAAGTACTGTTGTATTAAAACAACGTCTCCATTCCTTATAACCTATCGGTTTTCTTTTTATATTTAATCTCTATGAATGCAAAAGATCTTTCATCAGCTATCGTTTCCGCAATATTAAAATTAGTAGGATTAAGTTTTGGCCTTTGGTTGTTACTCCAACTAAAAACTTTAGTTATTTATTTAGGAATAGCCGCCGTAGTAAGTCTTATTGGACGTCCAATAAATCTTTTTTTAATCAAGCGGTTACGTTTTAATAGTATGCTAGCAACTACCGTTACCATTGGGATTTTAATGGGTAGTATTGCCGGTATTTTTTCCTTATTCTTTCCTTTACTTACTCAACAAGGTCAAAATCTTTCCCTTTTGGATGTAAATTCATTGGAAGCTAATATTGGTGCACTGATGAATCAAATTAGCAGCTATTTCAATTTGGATAATACTTTTTGGGAACAACAAATTGGGGCAGAAAATATTTTTGAAAATATTAATCTTGGATTGATTCCTGATTTTTTAAACACCCTACTTGATGTATTGGGCGGATTTACTATGGGACTCTTCTCGGTGCTCTTTATTTCCTTTTTCTTTTTAAAAGACAGTGGACTTCTGGAGCGAATGATTACTACCTTGGTAAAAGACCGATTAGAAAAACGAGTTGATAAATCAATCGAAAAAATCAAGAACCTCCTTTCTCGTTATTTTTTAGGCTTATTACTACAAATATCCATTCTTTTGGTCATCTACACCACCGTGCTTTTGATCTTTGGAATTAAAAATGCCTTTGTCATTGCCTTCCTTTGTGCTTTGTTAAACTTAATCCCTTACATCGGACCATTAATTGGGGGAGTATTAATGATCCTTTTAACCATGAGCAGTAATATTGAAGCTGACTTTAGTTCTGTCATTCTTCCAAAAACCATTTATGTAATGGTCGGGTTTGTTATTGGACAGTTTATTGATAATTTCTTTAGTCAACCCTTTATATTCTCCAATAGTGTCAAGTCGCATCCGCTTGAAATTTTTATTGTAACATTGGCTGCTGGTGTCCTTCTTGGTCCTATTGGAATGATAGTCGCCATACCCTTTTACACTTCCATAAAAGTCATTCTTAAAGAATTTCTTTCTGAAAATAAAATTGTGAAATCACTTACCAAAGATTTATAACATGAAATCCATAGTATCATTAATTGCCCTCAGCCTTTCCGTTCTCTTTTGTAATCAAACCCTAAGAGGACAAAAATTGTCCAAAACGGAAAAGAAAATCGTTGCTACCGTCAAAACCTATAATGACGAATCCATTGATTTTCTTGAAAAAGTCGTCAATATTAATAGTGGCTCTTTAAATTTAGAAGGTGTAAAAGAAGTGGGGGGTGTTTTTGCAGAAGCCTTTGATCAAATCGGCTTTACTACTGATTGGATAAGCATGCCCAAAGAAATGAATCGTGCGGGACACTTATTTGCCTCCATTGATGGACAAAAAGGGAAAAAATTATTACTTATCGGTCATTTAGACACTGTTTTTGAAGAAAATAGCCCTTTTCAAACCTTTATTCGTAAAGACGGTTTTGCATATGGTCCGGGAGCTAATGATATGAAAGGTGGTGATGTGGTTGTACTATATGCATTAAAAGCATTGCATGAGTTGGGACTCCTCAAGGAGGCGAATATTACAGTGGCCTTTACTGGTGATGAAGAGAGTACTGGAAAACCCTTATCCATCTCCCGAAAAGCTTTAATTGATGCTGCCAAAAAAGCAGATATTGCATTGGGCTTTGAAACGTCAACTGGGTTTAATTACGCTACCATCGCCCGACGTGGTGCTTCAGGGTGGCGGGTAGAAACCAATGGAAAAAGGGCGCATTCCTCTGGAGTTTTTAGTGAAAGAACAGGTGCAGGTGCTATTTTTGAAATGAGCCGTATTCTAAATGCCTTTTATGAGGAGGTAAAGGGGGAGACCTATCTTACTTTTAATCCGGGTACCCTTCTGGGTGGAACTTTTGTTAATTATGATCCCATGACCAGTTCAGGGGATGTTTTTGGAAAAACCAACGTTGTTGCACAAAAAGCTATCGTAAATGGGGGGCTTCGTTTTATTTCAGAAGAACAAAAAGAAAATGCTCGTGCTAAAATGCGAGAAATTGTTGCTCAAAACTTACCACATACCACCGCAAAGATTGAATTTACCGATAGTTATCCCGCAATGGGGCCAACGGAAAAAAATAAAATGCTGTTGGAGCAATTAAATCAAGTGAGCTTGGCGCTTGGGCAAGGAGCCGTTGAGGCCTATGATCCGGGAAGACGTGGGGCAGCTGACATTTCATTTGTTGCTGAATATGTGTATGGTTTGGATGGTTTAGGAACGATGGGTTCTGGGGCGCATACCCCGAAGGAAACTGTGAATCTCAAAACGGTAAATGCCTTAATTCAACGAACAGCCGTTTTTATATATCGTTTAATTAACGAAGACAACTAACATTATTTTTGATACTTTTCGTGATGCTTTTCAAGTGCCGTTTTAAACTATGCTTTCAGGGAAGTAATCAATTCTGAAGTGGATATCACATCTTTGATATTGGTTACCCCCTGCCCTGCCGACCAAATCGTCTTCCAAGCTTTGGCTTCAGCTTTTGCAGCATCTAATTCACTACCAAAATCAATTTTGGCTTTCAGCTTCCATTGTTCTTCGGTTATTCCCATAGCTTCCAAACTGGGCCTTAAAAAACTAGCATTGACTCCAGAAACGGCAGCGGTATAGACAATATCTTCTGCGGAACTATTGATAATCATATCTTTATATGCTGCTTCAGCCATACTTTCCTGAACGTTAATAAATCGGGTTCCCATATACGCCATATCAGCCCCCATTTGAAGAGCACTGGCAACATCATTCCCATTACTGATACAGCCCGACAATAAAATCGTTTTATGAAAAAATTGCTTGATTTCGTTAATCAAGGCAATAGGGTTTAAAGTTCCAGCATGCCCTCCAGCACCGGCAGCAACTAAAATCAAACCATCCACCCCAGCCTCAGCAGCTTTTTCTGCATGCCTTTTTTTAATGACATCATGAAAAACAAGTCCACCATAACTATGCACCGCATCGACCAATTGAGAGACAGCACCTAAAGATGTGATGATTAAAGGAACCTTGTGTTTCATACAAATTTCCAAATCGGGTTGAACTCTTGGGTTGGTTGGATTCACAATGATATTGACCCCAAAAGGAGCTGCTTTTTTACCCGTCTCCTTTTCGAATTTTTCCAAAGCTGTTTTA
>CBFIJI010000063.1:4068-7302 GCA_965662885.1 Flavobacteriaceae bacterium
CAAAACCTTCTGTTGTTCTTTGATTCAATGCAGGAAAAGTACCAACGATACCATTTTTGCAACATTCAATAACCAACTGAGGGCCTGAAATCAAAAACATGGGAGCAGCAACTGCAGGTAAACTAAGAGTGTCGATAAAAGAAGGTTTCATGTGCTATTTTTTTATTTAATATAGTGATTTAAAGGGAAATAAAATCCCTTTAGAACTTATTGTTTTAATAAGAGAGTCCATTGAAATGAAAAGGTGGAAACTTCATCTCCAGCTTCATCAATACCTTTCGATTCCAACCAAAGAGTTTGCGGTTTTCCTGTCGCAACAACTTGATTCATTACCTCATCAATCATTTCCCCTTGCGTACATATGAATCGAATTTTTCCTTTTGCTTTTTTTGAAAAAGAGGCCTTATTATTCAGAACCAGCATGGAAATATTCCGCTTGTTTTCAGAAATTGCTTTCATCAGTAAAACTCCAGTAGTTAACTCTGCAGCCATTCCTTGAACAGCCCAAAATAAGGATTTAAAAGGGTTTTGATTGATCCAACGGTGCTTAACGAATACTTCACATTGAGTATTGTTTATACTTTTTGCACGAATTCCGGTCCACCAAACAGAGGGAAGTTTAAAAAATGTAAAGATGTTAATCCCATAAGGCGTAAATTTCATTGGCTTATTTTAAAATAGTTTCTAAAGGGATGTAATCCAACTCAAAAGCTTCTGCAACTTCCTTATAAACCACTTTACCGTTAATGATATTTAAGCCTTTTGCTAAAGAGGCATTTTGTTTACAGGCAGATTCCCATCCCATATTGGCCAATTGAAGGGCATAGGAAAGCGTTGCATTGGTCAATGCTGTGGTTGAGGTATTGGGAACTGCACCAGGCATATTTGTGACCGCATAATGAACAATTTTATTTTTTATCCGTGTGGGGTGATCGTGCGTTGTAGGTTCACTGGTTTCAAAACATCCTCCTTGATCGATGGCCACATCAACCAAAACCGTACCAGGCATCATAGAATCCAGCATGCTTTCCGTAATGAGCTTGGGTGCTTTGGAACCGGGTATTAATACCGTTCCTATGATCAAATGAGCTGTTTTAACATAGTGTGCTATGTTGTATGCGTTTGAAAAAATAGGAGTCACATTGGGGGGCATGATGTCTTCAAGTGCTCTTAAACGGTCTAAATTGTTGTCAAAAATAGTAACGTTAGCACCTAATCCAGCAGCCATTTTAGCGGCTTCTGTACCGGCAATACCTCCTCCCAAAATCATCACATTGGCAGGGGCTACTCCGGGCACACCACCTAAAAGAATACCAAAACCTTCTAAGGGCTTTTCCAAATACTTTGCTCCTTGCTGGGTGGCCATTCTTCCAGCCACTTCGGACATCGGGATCAACAAAGGAAGTTTTCCATTATGTTCTACCGTTTCATAAGCCAAACAAACAGCTCCGCTATCGATCATTGCTTTTGTCAAGGTTTCACTTGAAGCAAAATGGAAATAGGTAAAAAGAAGTTGCCCCGATCGAATCAGCCCATATTCCTCAGCAATGGGTTCTTTAACTTTAACAATCATTTCAGCTTTATCATATACAGCGGTAATGGTGGGTAAAATCTCACAACCTACTGCTGTATAATCTTCATCTGAAAAACCACTTAATTGTCCAGCCGATTTTTGAATAAAAACGTGATGTCCTGAACGGATAAAAGCACTTGCTCCAGCAGGTGTAACACCGACACGGGCTTCCTGTGGTTTAATTTCTTTGGGTACCCCTATTATCATATGATATTTTTTTACGAAGGTATCAAAAAATAAAAAATAGTATTCAAACAATAACAGAATTATTTGTTACAAATCATCCAATATCTCAAGCAAAAAAAATTATATATATTTAAGCATCCAAATCTTAAAATCATGAAACAAATAAACCTAGTATGTGTATTCCTGTTGCTTATTTTCTGTGGCTTTTCTGTTCAAGCCCAGATTGCAATTTCGGGAGTAGTTACCGATGCTGACGGAAATCCCTTACCTGGCGCTAATATCCTTATTCAAGGAACCAATAACGGTTTCAGTACCGATTTTGATGGTAACTTCAGTTTTGAAGTTCCCAATCAAAACAGTATCATTGAAGTGAGTTATACAGGCTTTGAAAGCCAATTGATAACAGTCGGCAATCAATCGAGTTTTAATGTAAGTTTACAGGAGGACACCCAACTATTAAAGGAGGTTGTGGTAACATCCTTAGGATTTACCGAAGTACGTGACCAACAGGGTTCTACCTCCTCGGTTGTAAAAAAGGAATCGGTCATACGTTCTGGAGAAGCCACATTGGCCAATGCACTTAGTGGAAAAGCTTCTGGAGTTCGGGTGACCCGCTCTAACGGTGATCCTGGTGCTGGAAGTACGATAAGAATCCGTGGGGCAAACACCATTGATGGTGATAGTGATCCCTTGATTATAGTCGATGGTGTTCCCTTAAATAACACAACAAGTTATGCTGGTGGAAATAGTATTACTGGAGGTCGTTCTGGGGGAATCACTCAAGGTTCTCGTTTTAACGATATTAACCCCAATGATATTGAAACCTTTCAAATCCTTAAAGGAGCATCTGCTGCCGCACTTTGGGGAAGTCGTGCTGCGAACGGAGTTATTGTTATTACCACCAAAAATGGAAGTCGTGGTAAAGCTAAAATAACTTTTAATTCTAGTTATTCATTGGATGAAGTTTCGGAGCGCATCCCCATGCAAAACACCTGGGGACAAGGGCGTGGTGGATCATATAGCCCAACTCGTGCGGAGTCTTGGGGAGATTATATTCCCAATAGAAACGGAAATGCTGATGTTGTTGATACTACTGGAGCTTTTTTTCAAGCAACCAATGGAACAAAATATTATCCAATTGAGGAAAAAAATTCAAAACAAACATTTGTCAATAACAACTGGGATTCTGTCTTTCAAACAGGAACCTTTTGGCAAAACGATCTTTCCATTAGTGGTGGAAATGAAAACAACACCTATTTTTTTAGTTTAGGAAATATCGATCAAAAAGGAATTATAAAAAAATCCACATATAATCGAACCAATTTACGGTTTAACTATTCGGCAAAACTTAATGAGTGGCTTGACTTTTCTAATAAAGGAGCCTACACCTATACGGACTCCAATCGAATTCAACAGAGTTCCAATACGGCTGGGATTATGTTGGGCTTGTTACGGACCCCACCTGATTTTGATGG
>CBFIJI010000063.1:7312-11377 GCA_965662885.1 Flavobacteriaceae bacterium
AGTTCTGGAAACGAATTTATCAAACGACATCGTTCTTATAGAAAGTATTTGGGCAATAGTGTTAACCCTTCCTACAACAATCCTTTATGGACGGTAAATGAACAGGTTTCTAGAACACAAGTCAATCGTTTTACTGTTACTCCACAATTTACCATTAAGCCGACCAACTGGCTACAAATCATCACACGTGCCAATGCCGATGTTGGAGATGATAAAAGAACCTATTTCTTCCCGATCGGATCCGCAGGGGATCGTAGTGTAGGAATTTTTCACGAGGACATCATTGGTACTCGTGATTTAAATCTGGATGTCATTGGAAAAGCCAATTTTGAACTTTCGGAGTCTCTAAATTTGACTGCAACTGCAGGATGGAGTATTAATGATCGAAAATATCGAAGAAACTCTGGTCGAATTACTGGCTTTTTAGTCAATTCTTCTAAGCAAACGACTGCTTTAAATACAGCGGCAGAAGCTTCTCTTACTGAAAATTATAAAAGTTTTAGGCGTTCAAATCGAGGATATGGTATTTTGAACTTTGATTTATACGATCAATTTTTCATCAATCTATCGGGTGCTATGGAAGCATCTTCTACCATTAATGGGTCGTTCTTTTATCCAGCGGTAGATTTAGCTTGGAACTTTACCAATAATAAGGCCCTTGATTTAGGCTTTTTGAGCTTCGGAAAATTACGAGCTTCATGGGGAAAAGTGGGGGTTCAACCTTCTCCACATAAATTCGAAACCTTAGCTGAAGGAAGTTTTACTTATAGTACCTATAGCGACCCAATAAACATTGACCTCTTTGGTGGTGGGTTTCGTTTAGATAACAATTTGGGAAATCCCAACTTAAAACCAGAAATTAAAACAGAATGGGAGATTGGAACGGACTTACGTTTCTTAGATGATGACTTATCCTTATCCATGACCTACTACAATAATAAAATTGATGGGATTCTTTTAGATGTCAGTCTCTCCCCTTCTTCTGGATATGCCACCCAATACGGAAATTTTGGGGCAATGAAAAATAACGGTTTTGAAGTGGATTTAAATTGGAATGCGATTGATAAAAACGATTTTCGATTTTCCACCTTAATCAACTGGTCCAAAAACACTAATGAAGTCACGGATTTATATGGAACTGAATCCATTAATCTTTCTCCTGGGGCTTCTGTAAGTTCGCGGGCTATTGTTGGACAGCCCTTAGGAGTTTTATTTGGAACTGGCTCTTTAACAAAACCTGATGGTAGTTTGGACTTAGATGATAATGGCTTTCCACAGATCACTAAAAGCCCAATTGTGTTAGGTGATCCAAATCCAGATTGGCGAGGTGGTTTAGGCTTTACCTTAGGCTATAAAAAACTTAACCTTAATGTTTTAGTAGAACATTCTCAAGGCGGTAAATTTTCACCACGGACTCTTTGGGTATTACGTCGTTTTGGAACAACCCAAGAAACCGCCAACCGCATGACCCTTTCGCAAGATTTGGTTAACTTCAAAGGTAACGTGGTTTCATCTGGGACAACCGTTCGTGGAAATATTAAAGACTTTGGAGGTGGACCTGTTTTACTGGATGAAAATTGGTATCGTACAGGAATCGGAGGTGGTTTTGGTGACAATCAGGCGTATAATTTCTCTATCTACGATGCCACCTTTACCAAAATTCGTGAACTCTCTTTAAGCTATGTGATGGATGGTGAGGGATTAAAAAGTGCGATAGGTCTTAATAGTATTGTCTTAACAGTTACTGGAAGAAATCTAATTAACATCAACAAAATTCCAGGTATTGACCCTGAAGTCAATCAATATGGAGTGGGCCAAGCGCAAGGACTTGACTATTTTACCAACCCGCAAACCAAATCTGTTTTATTCACCGCATCCTTTAACTATTAAAAATCAGAATTATGAAAAATAAATATTCAAAAATACTCGCAGTAATGCTACTCGCTTCTTCATTTTCCTGTGAAAAATTAGTCGAGGGAATTAATGAAAACCCCAATGATATTTTAATCCAAGAAGTTGAAACCAAATTGTTTTTAACAGGGGGCTTATTGGCCAATATTCAAATTCAACTTGGTCATCTTAACCGAATCAGCGGAATGTATTCTGGTCAATTGATTGGTTTTTCGTCTTTATATTCCAATATCTACGGGTTCAATTTATCAACCGCTGAATCCAATGATGAATGGAATGATTTGTATGTGGGCGTTATGACCAATATGCGACATATCGCAACTAACTCAAAAAACCCCTTGTTGGTGGGTATTGCCAAAATAGTGGAAGGACATGCCTTGGGAACAAGTGCCTCCCTTTATGGAGACATCCCCTATACTGAAGCGGGGAACCCTGAAATATCTGATCCAAAATTTGATCCTCAAATTGAGGTCTATAAAAGTGCTATTGCATTATTGGATGATGGAATAACTACTTTGGGAAGTGCTTCCAGCTTAAATTTATCGCAAGACATTTACTTTAATGGTGATAAAAACAAATGGATTGCGGCAGCATATACCTTAAAAGCACGCTTTTATTTGCATATGAAGGATTATCAAAATGCACTAAGTGCTGCTGAAAGTGGTATAAGTAGTGCTGCTGGAGATATGAAATATTATCCCCGAGGAGCAACCACAACAGCAGAAGGTGATAAAAACCTTTTTTGGACTATTTTAGAAGGGTCACGCGCTGGAGATATTGGTAATTCAAGCGACGAAAATGAAAGTTATTTGCTTCAATTGCTTAAAGGAAATTCTCCCAATTCCCGTAACCATTCCAAAACAGATGAAACAGCCCGATACGCCTATTATAAAATAGATTCTTCTGGGGGAAAAGCCAACGAAGGAATCATCGAGCAGTTTGAACCCCAAAATATGGTGACTTATTTTGAAACCTTACTAATCAAAGCAGAGTGTGCCGCCCGATTGGGCTCAGTTGCCGATGGTCTCCCCCATCTTAATGAAGTACGAGCATGGCTAAACAATGGCGGAAATCTCAACGCTAACTTCAGTTCTATGCCTTATCGATATGAAGCCTTTGAAGTGGCTGATTTTGATTCAGGAGGAATTGAAAATCCCTATGAAGTTTCCCCAAAGAATGCCTTTTTAATAGAAGTGATTGAAGAACGCTATGTCTCTGGATTTGGAATGCATATGCCATTTAATGATGCTCGACGACTACGAAAAAGTGATCAAGAGATTGCTGTGCCTTTTTTCTTGGTTTTAGGTCCAGAACCTCCTTATCCGGAACGCATGCCCTACCCTACTAATGAATTGAATTCCAATTCCAACGCACCTGCAGAAGATCCTGGAATTTTCACAAAAACAGCTGTTAATCAATAATACTGATTAATAAAAAAATACAAATCTCGATCAAAACACCTCCTAACCCTTGGGATAGGAGGTGTTTTTAATGATTGAATTAATGAAGTACATTAATTTAAATTTATTTAGTAACTTAACTTTGAATTTAATTTTACACCTATGAAATATTTTAACAAGACCCGAACCATTGAACAAAAAGTGATTGACAGAAAAACCATGATTCTTATGGAAAAACAGGTGGAACTTTTAGAAAAAATACTGGTAGAGCTTCAAAAAAAATAACGCAACCAGAAATACACTTTACAATAGCAGAAGGCTGCGTACCTTCTGCTTTTTTTTATGCTCAAAAATCATATAAGGTCCAGTGGATCAAACTTCTTATTTAACATTATTTGATAATCAATCATTATCAATTTATCCAAAATAGTAACAAACGTATTCCTGAAATTAACAGTATATTTTATCACTATTTATATTCAAATTTGACAACTTAATCACTTCATTGTAAAAGCCACGAATTTTACCGTTTGCCAATAATAAAAATATTATTCGCTTCGTCATGCTTTTACCTCCTAATTCCCTTCTGATAAACTCATCTTCCGAATTCAGAGGAAATCAAAAGATCGCTAAATCGATCATTTTGATCTAAATCCTTTACAAATAACTCAATGGCTGATTAATATAATATATCAACTTATTACAAAACAGCTAGATCCACAATACAACTCAATCATAATTTTTATATTTGAGC
>CBFIJI010000064.1:0-11353 GCA_965662885.1 Flavobacteriaceae bacterium
ATAGTTGTGACCTACATCAACTGCTCCGCAGAAATAAAAGCCCTATCCGACATAGTATGTACCTCCAGCAATGCGAAACGGGTTATTAATTCCATTCCCAAAGACCAACCCATTATTTTTGCTCCTGATAAAAACTTAGGTCGCTTTTTAATCAAAGAAACAGGTCGTTCTATGCTCCTTTGGGAAGGAGCTTGTATTGTTCATGAAGCCTTTTCTTTTGAAAAAATAGTTGATCTGGCCAAAAAACACCCACAAGCCAAATTTATTGCACACCCTGAGAGTGAATCCCCTATCTTAGAAATTGCCCAGTATGTTGGAAGCACCTCTGGCTTATTAAAATTTGTCCAGGAGGATGAAGCATCAACCTATATCGTAGCTACAGAGGTTGGAATTTTACATGAAATGCAAAAAAAGTGTCCTGAAAAAACATTTATTCCAGCGCCAGTTGATGACGATACTTGTGCTTGTAGCGAATGTGGCTTTATGAAACTCAATACATTGGAAAAACTTTACCGTTGCATGTATTACGAACTGCCAGAAATCACTATGGATAAAGCACTAATAACGAGTGCTAAAAAACCCATTGAACGGATGTTAGCCCTTGGATAAAAGCCTATGATCACTGATGTCCTTGTTATTGGTTCCGGTATTTCTGGATTAACCTTGGCTATTAAATGTGCGGAACTTGCTCCCAAACTTAAAATCGTTTTAATCTCCAAAGACAGTCTTTTAGAAGGGAATACACGTTATGCACAAGGGGGCATTGCTGTCGTTTCCAATTTTAAAAAAGATTCCTTTGAAAAACACATTGCGGACACTTTGATTGCAGGTGCTGGTTCTTGTGATCCAAAAGTAGTTCAATTTGTCGTTGAAGAAGGCAACCAAAGAGTTCAAGAATTAATTGAATGGGGAACACAATTTGACACCCAATCTAATCGCTTACATTTAGCACAAGAAGGGGGACATTCAGAAAAACGGATCGTACATTATAAGGATAAAACGGGTTTACAAATTCAAGAAGCCCTAATTGAAAAAGTAAAAGGCTTTCCAAACATTTCCTTACTTGAAAATCACATCTTAGTGGATCTGATTACAGATCACCACACTGGGACTAACTATAAGCGTTGTTATGGCGCTTATGTTATCTCTAAAAAACGTCAGGAAATTATTAAAATTGCTGCTCGTAATACAGTTCTTTCTACGGGAGGAGCGGGCAGCTTATATGCCCACTCAACCAACCCGACTGGAGCTACTGGTGACGGCCTAGGTGCTGCATACCGTGCAAAAGTTTTTATGGACTCCCTACCTTATGTCCAATTTCATCCCACAGCATTATTCCCAAAAATTGCGGGGAATACCTTCCTAATTACAGAGGCTGTTCGTGGTGCAGGGGGAATTTTAAAAACAGTCGATGGAAAACGCTTTATGCCAGAATATGATGAACGTGCCGAATTGGCCCCACGTGATATTGTAGCACGAGCGATTGAAATGGAAATCCAAAAGTCAACTCAGGATTTTGTTTATTTGGATTGTAGTCAAATTACAGAAAATAAAATTAAAGAGCGTTTTCCCAGCATTTACAAAACTTGTCGCTCCATTGCTATTCATCTCCCTAAAGATCCCATACCAATTGTTCCAGCAGCACACTATTTTTGCGGAGGAATTAAAGTAGATGAAAATGGAAGCTCAAAATTAAAGGGACTCTTTGCCATTGGAGAATGTAGTGCAACGGGACTCCACGGCGCTAATCGATTGGCTTCCAATTCCCTCTTAGAATCGCTTGTATTTTCCCATCGTGCTGCAACGGCAATTACAAACACTCCTATAAGCACCTTTCCTGATACAAAATTATATAAGACCATTCCCGACTGGCAAGGAGAAAAAGAAATCTCTGATGAAAAAATAAAGACCATTAAAGATTTAAAAACAGCACTTCAAAATACCATGACTCAAAAAGTGGGTATTTTTAAAACTGATCAAGGGTTAAAAGAAGCCGACCAAACGTTAAGCCATATTTACAGAAAAACCAACAGCATTTACGCCAAAAATAAATTAACCACCGAGCTATGTGAATTAAGAAATATGGTGAGTATTGCTCACTTAATCATCAAACAATCACAGCAAATAAAAAGAAACCAAGGTGTTTTTTACAACCACGATAATGACAACTGATTTTTATACTCAAAACCAACAACAATTCGAACACTTTATCGATCAAGCACTGCTAGAAGACCTTGGGGAGGGAGATCACAGTGGGCTTGCCTGCATTGACGATACTGCTCAACAAAGTGCTATTCTTATTGCCAAAGAAGACTGTCGGATTGCAGGAGTGCAACTAGCCGTTGCCATTTTTAAACGCTATAACCCTCAAATTAATATCAGCCTTTACCATCAAGATGGAGATAGCGTTAATGCTACTGATCCTATTTTTAAAGTGGATGGACCAGCACAAGCACTTTTAGCTACCGAACGTTTGGTTTTGAATTGTATGCAACGTATGAGTGGAATTGCTACAATGACTCATCAACTTTGTGAAATGATCAGTCATACCGAATGTGTTTTGTTGGATACGAGAAAAACAACTCCCAACTTTCGTTATCCTGAAAAGTGGGCCGTTTTTATTGGAGGTGGAACCAATCATCGTATTGGTTTATTTGATGCCTTGATGATTAAAGACAACCATATTGATTACTCTGGTGGACTATCCCAAGCTCTTCAAAAAACACGAAACTATCTCGACAAACAGGCTAAAGAATTAGCTGTCATTGTAGAAACCAGAAACCAAAAAGAAGTCAAAGAAGCTTTAGCGTTTCCTTGGATCACTCGAATTCTTTTGGACAATATGACCCCAAAAGAGATCGTCGCTTGCTTAAAAGTTATTGCGGGACAAATTCCAACAGAGGCTTCAGGGAACATTAACCCTTCAAATATTGTTGCTTATGCCGAAACTGGAGTTAATTTTATATCAATGGGAGCTATTACTCATTCAGCACTTCCGGTGGATTTAAGCTTAAAAGCAGTTTCTCAATAAATATTAGCAGAAAGCACTTTGGCTTCTCTGTTTCAACTTCTATATTTTCTATATTTGTGGGAATTAAATATTTTATGAAATACCAAAGAATTTTATTAAAATTAAGTGGGGAAGCCTTAATGGGAAATCTATCCCATGGAATTGATCCGATTCGAATTGACAACTATGCCAAAGAAATCAAAAAACTTTTTGAGGAAGGTGTCGAATTAGCGATTGTGATTGGAGGTGGAAACATTTTTAGAGGGGTCTCAGGAGCAAGTAAAGGAATGGACCGTGTTCAAGCGGACTATATGGGAATGTTGGCTACTGTAATCAACGGATTGGCCTTACAAAGTGCTTTGGAAAATAACGACGTGCCTACACGTTTGCAAACTGCTATAAAAATAGAAGCTATTGCAGAGCCTTTTATAAAAAGAAAAGCAACGAGACACCTAGAAAAAGGACGGGTTGTTATCTTTGGCTCAGGAACAGGAAACCCTTATTTCACAACAGACTCGGCAGCTGTCTTACGTGCTATCGAAATCAATGCTGATGTTATCTTAAAAGGAACACGTGTTGATGGCATATATGATGTTGATCCTGAAAAGGATAAAAATGCAGTCAAATTTGATAATATCTCTTTTGAAGATGTATTGAAAAAAGGACTGAAAGTAATGGACACTACTGCCTTTACACTAAGTCAAGAAAACAATTTACCCATTATTGTTTTTGACATGAATAAACCTGGAAACCTTATTAAGGTGGCCAAAGGACAAAAAATTGGAACACGAGTAGATCTTTAAATTGAATAAACATGGATGAAGAAATGGACTTTATTGTTGACAGTGCAAAAGAAAGCATGCAACAATCAATTGAACATTTTGAAAAAGAAATGTTGAATATTAGAGCTGGAAAAGCTAACCCTGTAATGTTGGCAGGAGTTAAAGTTGATTATTATGGAGCACTGACACCACTCTCACAAGTGGCCAACGTAAACTCACCCGATGCACGAACCTTGACAGTTCAACCTTGGGAAAAAGGTTTACTTCAAGAAGTTGAAAAAGCCATCATCAATGCTAACCTTGGATTTAACCCCATGAATAATGGAGAATCAATCATCATCAACGTCCCTCCTTTAACAGAAGAACGCCGCCGTGATTTAGTTAAATTAGCTAAAAATGAAACGGAAAAAGCAAAAGTTAGTGTCCGTTCTGCTCGAAAAGAAGCTAATGATGAAATTAAAAAATCTGACAGCTCGGAAGATGTACAAAAAAATTATGTAATCGATATTCAAAATTTAACAGATACCTATATTTCAAAAATTGATGCTCTTTTCGTACAAAAAGAAAAAGAAATCATGACAATTTAAGAAAGTCTTTGGAGGTTTTTAAGCTCTCACTTGCTTTATGAAAAAGAAAAAAAAATGGGTCTTTTGGGATCTTGTAGCCCGATTTATCCTCCGCAATAGATTATTTATTCTAATCCTTATTGCGGGCATGACACTCTTTTGGTCTACCCAATGGAAATACATGCAGTTTACCTTTTCAGAAGCTAATTTGCTACCAGACAATCATCCTGAAAATGTGTTGTATCAAAAATTTCTCGAAACGTTTGGGGAAGATGGGAACTTGATTGCAATTGCTATTCAAGATGATACTTTTTTTACAGCTAAAAATCTAATGTTGTGGAGTGCCTTAAATCAAAAAATCAATGCTACTTCAGAAGTTGATTTTACCGTCGCCATTAATAATTTACAAGAATTAAAAAAAGACAAAAAACGAAAAGAACTCCTGTTAGAACCCATCAAATACGATGTAGTGGAAACCGAGGGTATCGAACGTTTTAAGCAAAAGCTTTTTCTAGAACTCCCCTTTTATGACAACCTGATTTACGACAAAAAAACCAAAACCATCAGAAGCATTATCTATATGGATTCGGATGTGGTAAATACGGAACAACGGAAAACTTTTATTGATGACATCTTTATTCCCATGATTGAAGCCTTTGAAAAGGAAACAAAAATTGATGTCAAAATATCGGGCATGCCCTATGTCAGAACACTTAATGCTCAAAACATTGTAGATGAAATTGGTCTTTTTGTCTTCGGAGCCATTCTCATTACTTCCCTAATTTTCTTTTTATTTTTTCGTTCGTTTCGCGCCACTTTCATCTCTTTACTTGTCGTTCTAATTGGAGTGATGTGGGCCTTTGGTATCTTAGGTTTTTTAAGATATGAAATCACCGTTTTAACCGCACTTATCCCTCCCTTAATTATCGTTATCGGAATTCCCAACTGTATCTTTTTGATCAATAAGTATCAACAAGAAGTTGCCCTACACGGAAATAAAGTTCGATCACTGCATCGTGTCATTGTAAAAATTGGTAATGCGACTCTAATGACCAACCTTACCACAGCTTCAGGGTTTGCGACGTTTATTTTGACCAATTCGAAAGTACTTAAGGAGTTTGGTATGGTGGCTTCCATTAATATACTGGCCATCTTTTTGATTTCGCTTTTAATCATTCCAATCATGTATAGCTACATGGCCCTTCCTCGAAAGAAGCATTTAAAGCATCTAAAGAATAAAATGGTGGATTACTTTGTTAAGTGGATGGAAAACAAAGTCCGATACAAACGTGTCAACGTTTATATGGTTTCTTTGTTCGGGTTGATCATGGGAATTATTGGAATTAATCAAATTGAAATTTCAGGAAGTCTTATCGAGGACATGCCAAAAAAGGCCGCCTTTTTTGAAGATATTCTCTTCTTCGACAAGAGTTTTAATGGAATTGTTCCGTTAGAAATCCTTATTGATAGCCGGAGAAAAGATGGAATTGTAAAACCGGCAACGCTACGACGGATGAATACCCTACATAAAAGTATTGAAGAAATTCCGGAACTCGCCAAACCAATGTCTATCGTCAATGCCGTAAAATATGCAAAGCAAGCTTACTATAATGGGAATCCAAACTATTACAGTATGCCGACCTCTCAAGAAAATAGTTTTATTTTTCCCTTTATTGGCAAAGCCAATGAAAACAACGATTTGATTGTCAATTATGTGGACAGTACAGGGCAATATGCCCGAATAACTACCTTTATGAAAGACATTGACACCCAAAGGATGGAGGAAATTGAATCTGATTTAAGAGAAACAATCGCAAAGGTTTTTCCCAAAGATCGCTATGGTGTAGAAATTACAGGGAAGTCAATTTTATTTCTAAAAGGAACTAAATATTTAATTAAAAATTTAATCCTTTCCCTTTCGCTGGCCATCATTTTGATTGCCTTGTTCATGGCATATATGTTCCGCTCCTTTAAAATGATTATTATCTCCTTGATTCCTAATCTTTTACCGCTAATTATTACTGCCGGTGTAATGGGATTTTCTGGGATACCGCTAAAGCCCTCCACCATTCTTGTTTTTAGTATTGCCTTTGGAATTTCCGTTGATGATACTATCCACTTTTTAGCAAAATACAGGCAGGAACTTATCGCCAACGGTTGGAAAATAAAACGAGCCGTATTTGCAGCACTCCGAGAAACTGGAATTAGTATGTTCTATACCTCAGTTGTTTTGTTTTTTGGATTCTCTGTTTTTATGTCTTCCAATTTTGGAGGGACAGTCGCTTTAGGTGGGTTGGTTTCCGTTACCCTTTTAATGGCCATGCTTGCCAATTTGATCCTACTCCCTTCACTTCTGATCTCTCTCGAGACTACAGTGAGTAACGAAAAAGTATTAAAAGAACCAAAAATAAAAATCCTTGATACCTGATTGCTAACTTAAAAAAACGTCTTGTATTTTTTAAATAAAATTATATTAGCCATTGAAAGTATTTCTTTATGAAAAAAATAAAAATAAAAGAGCTCCTTAACAACCCTCCAATCAATAACAAAATAACCATTAATGGTTGGGTAAGAACATTTCGTGCCAATCGCTTTATTGCGCTTAATGATGGATCAAGTATTGATAATCTACAATGTGTTGTTGACTTTGAAAGTATGGAAGAACAGCTTTTAAAACGAATCACAACAGGGGCTGCCCTATCCATCAATGGAACCTTGGTAGCAAGTCAAGGTAGTGGTCAAAACGTAGAGCTTCAAGTGGACGATTTACAGGTTATCGGTGATTCTGATGCAGAAAAATATCCCATTCAACCCAAAAAACACAGTTTAGAGTTTTTAAGAGAAAAAGCACATCTAAGAATTCGCACCGCTACTTTTTCCGCAGTGATGCGTGTTCGCTCCAGATTATCATTTGCTGTACACCAGTTTTTTCAACAAAAAGGATTTCACTACGTCAATACGCCAATCATCACTGGAAGTGATGCTGAAGGTGCCGGAGAGATGTTTCGCATATCTACCTTAGACCCCGTGACCCCTCCCACAAACGAAGATGGTACTGTAAATTATAAGGAAGATTTCTTTGGAAAAGAAACCAACCTAACAGTTTCTGGACAATTGGAAGCGGAAACCTATGCCTTAGGTTTGGGAGAAGTGTACACCTTCGGACCGACATTTAGAGCTGAAAATTCAAATACAACACGTCATCTTGCAGAATTTTGGATGATTGAACCGGAAATGGCTTTTTACGACTTAACCGATAATATGGATTTAGCAGAGGAATTTATTACCGCTGTTTTAAAAGATGTAAGAGAACACTGCGAAAAGGATTTGGTCTTTTTAGATAAGCGTTTTGATAGTGAAGAAAAAACAAAGCCACAAAACCTAAGAAGTGAAATGGGCTTATTAGAAAAAATCAACTTTGTCATTGACAACCAATTCAAACGGGTAAGCTATACGGAAGCTGTTGATATTTTAAAGAATTCAAAACCCAATAAAAAGAAGAAGTTTCAATTTCCTATAAACGAATGGGGGGTTGACCTACAAAGTGAACATGAGCGCTTTCTGGTTGAAAAGCACTTTAAATGCCCAGTGATCTTATTTGACTATCCAGCCAAAATAAAAGCTTTTTACATGCGAATGAACGAAGACGAAAAAACCGTTCGAGCAATGGATATTTTATTTCCAGGGATTGGTGAAATTGTTGGAGGCTCTCAACGAGAAGAACGCCTCGATGTTTTGGAAGAGCGCATTAAAGAATTGAATATTGACACCGAAGAACTTTGGTGGTATTTGGATTTAAGACGATTTGGAAGTGTTCCCCATAGTGGTTTTGGTCTTGGATTTGAACGTTTGGTCCAATTTACAACAGGAATGGGAAATATTCGTGATGTCATCCCTTTTCCAAGGACACCACAAAATGCAGAGTTCTGATCTCAGCAAACGGTATTTTTCTTTTTATCTTTGTAGCAGTTCGTAACGTGTAATCATGATCAAACAGCAGCTACAATTAAAGCTTAATCAAAAGTTATCTCCTCAGCAGATAAAACTTATGAAGCTTATTCAGCTGTCTACCTTAGATTTAGAACAAAAAATTCAATCGGAGTTAGGCGAAAACCCTGCTTTGGAAAGTGGATTGGAAGATAAATTTGAGGAAGAAGACCCTTATGATGATGGATACAATGAGGCAGATAAAATTTCATCAGAGGATATCGACTTTGACCCCTATTTAAGCGATGATGAAATTCCCGCTTATCGATTGTATGCCAACAACTACAGTGCAGACGATGATGAAAAAGCAGTTCCTGTAAGCGGTGGGATTAGTTTTCATCAATTTTTATTGCAACAAGCGGGGAATCTTATTCTAAACAAAGAGGAGCTTCAAATTGCTGAATTTTTGATCGGAAGTATTGACGATAGTGGCTACTTAAGAAGGACTGATGAAGAGTTGATTGATGACCTCGCCTTTACTCAAGGTTTGATGGTAGAAGAAGCCACACTTCAAAAAGTTTTAAAAGCGGTTCAAACATTGGACCCTGTAGGCGTAGCCACCCGAACGCTTCAAGAATGTTTGTCCGTCCAATTGGATCGAAAAACAGCTGATCGAGATTCGGTAGGACATGCCAAACTTATTATTAACGATTTATTTGAACTCTTCTCTCGTAAACACTTTAAAAAGATTCAAGAGAAATTGTCGATATCTGAAGTAGAATTAAAAGAAGCGTTGACTCTTATTGGTAAATTAAACCCAAAACCGGGAGGCTCCATTTCAAGTAATTCCCAAAATACGCACATAGTCCCCGACTTTATTTTAACAATTGAAGAGGGTAAACTTCAAGTAATTCTCAATCGAAGAAACGCTCCCAAGCTTAAAGTATCCAATGCTTATAAAGAAATGCTTAGCGGATATCAAGAAAGCAATAAAAAATCAAAAACACAACTGGATGCGGTACTGTTTATCAAACAGAAATTAGACGCTGCAAAATGGTTTATTGATGCTATAGAGCAAAGACATCAAACGCTATATTTGACCATCAATGCGATTGTTGAACATCAAAAAGACTATTTTTTGACAGGGGATGAACGCCAATTAAAACCCATGATTCTTAAAGATATTGCTGACAAGATACAAATGGATATTTCAACAGTATCTAGGGTTGCAAATAGTAAATACATTGATTCGCCATATGGTGTTAAACTGTTAAAGAGCTTCTTTTCTGAAGGCTTAAAAAACGAAGAAGGAGAAGATGTATCCTCTATAGAAATTAAAAAAATACTGGAAACCTTAATCAGCAAAGAAAACAAAAAAAAGCCCTTAGCCGATCAGGCATTGTCCGGTTTACTAAAAGAAAAAGGATACATTGTGGCCAGAAGAACCGTAGCCAAATATCGGGAGCAATTAGACATCCCTGTTGCTCGACTTCGGAAAGAATTATAGCTTACAACAAGTAAAAAATCAATCCAAATTTAAGCGCACGTACGTCCAGTAAATCGGAAGATTCACTCTGAATATCAGCACTGAAAAGACTACGAAACTCATACCCCAAATACAGATTCCACGTATTGAAGCCTACACTTAAGAAACCTTCAGTAGTCCAAGGTTGAGTATCGCTGATAATATTTAAAGTTTCATTTTTTTGAGTTGCTTTAGCAGAAAAATTCCACCGAAACTTAATTCCCCCGTAAATACGCCAAAATTGAAAATTGGTTGGGGTGGAAGTTCGCCATCTGATTGAAAGTGGGAAAACCAAGGACTTAAAAGAGAATTTCATTTTATCAACAGCTTCCTCTAAATTTTGTAACACATAATAACTATTAAGATTACCATCTGTTACACGAAGTAAATTAGAATTAAACTGTTGTTGTCCATAGCCAATACCGACACCTAAAGCCAATTTCCCAGAAGCAATCAAAGGCATATCTCGAACAAAGCCGAATTGGAAGGCACTAGATAAACCATTTTGATTGAAATTATCTTCATCACTCAGTAAGCTGATAAATGATATTCCGATATAAATCTGATCTTCACGATAGGCGTTAGGAAGGGAATCCTTTTTAACGGTTTGTGAAGAGAGCACGGATTGAAAAAAAAGAAAAAAAAGAAGAAGGCAATTTCGCAGCATGTTGAAAACAAAGATTTCATTGCTAAGGTAGAAAAAGGCAGAAACAAAAAAAGTGCCCAAAGGCACTTTTTTTAAAAGGTAAGAAAACCTACCTAATCAATATTCTGTGTATAATCACCAAGGCGCGTGGTGTAATTGATTTTAAGCGCATTCACTTTTCTCAATTCCTGCTTAATATCCGACACTAAGCCCATTTTTGTATCACCATCAACTTTTAAAGCTGTGGTAAGTACATTTTGAAGCTCTTGTCTTTTAGCAGCTCGTTCCGCTAGAACGAAAGCAGCAACTTCTTCAACGGTTGCGAATTTATCGTTCAATTGAATACGAGCTCCTGTTCCGTATTTATCGGTATAACGTGAAGAAGGCTTCCCGGCATAGATATACATCACACGGTCCTTTTTGTCCAACTTTTGAACTTGATTGGCCGCTGGGAGTGAGTTGGCTACCATTAATGTACTGTCTCTCATTACGGTTGCAACCATAAAAAAGAAGAGCAACATAAAAACAATATCCGGAAGCGAAGCAGTCGAAATCGCTGGTAAATCGCCGTCTTTTTTCTTTTTAAATTTAGACATAATCTATCGTATTGGATTAATTTGTTTTACTCGGTTCAGCTTCAGATAATTTCTGTGGATACATCGCTTTTACTTGATCCAAAAGAGGCTTTAAACGTTCTCTATCGTCCAAGGAAGTTCTCGGATCATCATAACGCTTTTGAGCATCGACATAATTATATCCTAAAGAAGGATTAAGACTTAAAAACTCTCTGTTTCTCAGTTCATTGTAAGCAGCAACAAGTTCATTTTGCACTGCGATATAAACTTTGTACGAAGTTTCTCTATCGTTCTTTAGAGAAATAATGGCTTTATCAGGATT
>CBFIJI010000065.1:0-11235 GCA_965662885.1 Flavobacteriaceae bacterium
CGTTCAAATATTGCAATAGTAGCTTTAGGGTTTTTTTTACGGAATTCTAGGGCACAAAAGAGTCCGGTTATTCCACTGCCGATGACTATTAAGTCGTATTTTGTTAGTTCCGATTTTTCCCAATAACTCAACATTTTTTAAAATTAAGTAAAATTCTTTTTGAAATTAAAAAAACAACACTGTTAAACGCTTTACAAGATTTTAATGAGATGTATTTTAGTTGGATGGATCCATATGGTATGCTGATATACAGCTCGTATCTATGGTGGTTTTGGTCAAGATTGCCTTTTTTAAATATGCGATGTAATTGGAATACGTGGAGGGGGGGGATGTAAAAAGCATTGAAAATCCTATGATTAACAATGCTTGAGTAAAGTCGTTTTGACTTGTTGGTCGGGATGACAGGATTTGAACCTGCGACCCCACGCACCCCATGCGTGTGCGCTACCAGGCTGCGCCACATCCCGAAAAAGGTATTGATTAAAAAAGTCGGGGTGGCAGGATTCGAACCTGCGACCTCCTGCTCCCAAAGCAGGCGCGATGACCGGGCTACGCTACACCCCGAAATTAATGGAGTAGGGAGGTTAAACATCCCACTCTGATTTCTTCTATTCTAATTTTTAATTAAAACACCGGTTATTTAAAATACCTTTCTACTATTTCAATGTTCGTATCCTGTACCCCTTTCATTGTTTACTGAAAGTTCTAATAGGAATCCGTTGTAAAGGAAATCATTTTAAAAAGTTCAGATAAATATCCGTGTTTTAGAATGGTTATAGCCTTTTTAACGGTGGGCAAATATACTATTAAAAAAAAATTAAGCAAACCTAAAGTTGGGTTATTTATATACTAGTGATGAATAAATTTTCTATGGGAATGGTAGCGCTTAAAATACAATCTCACAATCGAGGCATTTGAGTTCATTTTTCCCCATGATCCATGTGTTATTTGGTAGTTTTCTTCTGCTAAAATCTTGATCATTGTCAATATGACGATCTAAGAGTGAGGAGAGACGTTTTGAAATTTGAATTTTTTGACCCTCTGCGATCCAGAACGTAAGTTCTACTTTCTGACTATGAAATTTGTTTTCGATGGGGGTTTCCCAATAGTTAGCAATTTTTACAAGATCATCGGAAGCTTCCCATTCATAAACAATTGCTTTCGCACTATTTTTTGCAGGAACGAAGTCACTTCCATTGGCAAATTTTTTAATCTCCAAGGAGGTAATTGTATCTGTACTGGCTTTGATATTAACGATGATGTCATCGCCATAAAGCCATTTTTCACCAAGATTATCGTAATAAAACTTAAAATTACTCCCCAAAAATTGTTGTTCGTTTTTTTGAGAATTCTCTTTTTTTAGTCCAATCTTTAAAGTGTCATGCTTTTTTAAAGTTAAGGGTGTTGCTAGTTTGTGATGCGCTAATACAGAATGTGCACGTACTTCATTGATGCTGAAAACACCAAGGAGAATGATACTGATAAGCCAGACACCTAGTAACACAAATCGCCCGATAAGTCCAAAGGGGTTCGAAGAAGGGGCAATGAGTTTTACCCCTAATATGAACACAAAAACAAATGGAATACTAATACTAAAGAACAGCAGTGATAAGGGAATCCAAAGCGGGTAATCACTAAATTCAAAAAGTCCATCAAACAAAGGAAGGGGCCAATTAATGACCCCTATAAAAGCAAAGGAGATAAAACTAATACTGAGTCCAATTAGGGTTAGAGTTGCAACCAAGATTAAAACAACTCCTATAATTTTACTGACGGATTTAAGCAGAAGTACCAAAAGGTCTTCTAAAAAACTGAAGAAATTTTTGGATTTTTTTTTTAAGGAAGATTTAGCTTCATCGTAATCCACATTTTTGATTTTTTCCGAGACGTTGTCAAAGCCCTCTTTAATCTTTCGTTCAATATTGGCAATATTGACGGGTTCCCCTTTCATTTTAAGTTTATCGGCAGTAGTTACTGCTTTTGGAATTAAAATCCATAGCAGTATATAAATAAAGACAAAGGTTCCACCTGATAAAAAGGCTAAGAGCAACCAAATAAGACGCATCCAAACAGAGTCAAGACTAAAGTAGTGTCCCATCCCAGAAGCGACTCCACCGATATATTGATCGTCGGGATCGCGAAAAAGTTTTTTCCCTATCGTTTCACGTGGTCCACTTTCTTGGGGTTCCTCCTCCAAAATAAAGTCTTCGGGTTGGCCAAGGGTTTCAATCATTTTATTCACGTCATTTTTATTAATGACATATTCAGTGTGCTTTTTATATTCTTGGAATAATTCGGCAATTCGCGCTTCGATATCATCGAGAATTTCCTCTTTCCCCACAGTGTTTTTAAAGGCTGCCTTTAAACGGTTTAAATATTGACCCAAAAGGTCATAAGCATCTTCATCAATGTGAAAAAAGGTACTAGCAAGATTAATATTTATTGTTTTATTCATTTTTTTGTTGTTTTGGGTTTGGTAATCGTGTTGACAGCTTTGTTAAGTTCTTTCCAAGCGGATTCAAGTTCATGTAGAAATGTTTTTCCTTCTTGGGTTATTGCGTAGTATTTTCTAGGAGGTCCAGAGGTGGATTCTTCCCAGCGATACGTCAATAAATGTGCGTTTTTCAGGCGAGTCAATAAAGGGTAAACTGTTCCTTCCACGACCAACATTTTTCCTTTTTTTAATGCTATTAAAATCTCAGATGTATAAAGATCTTTATTGCTGATCAAAGATAAGATGCAATATTCTAAAACGCCTTTTCGCATTTGGGCAGTTGCATTTTCTATTTTCATAATTGTCTACTTATTTCTTTTATGCATTGCAAATATATAAATAAAAAAAGGTATTATGCAATACAAGGTACTATAAATATATTTTTTTAACATTTCCTCAACATTTTTTAAAAGAGAAATAAAGTAGATTTGACTATAATTTTCATTAGATGCCCTTTTCAAAAACACTTTACTATCACAAACAAATACTTCGAAAGGTTAGTTTTGATGCTGAACTTTTTTTTAAAGAATTGGAGAAGGCTTATGATCGACTAAGTTATGACGAGAGTTTATTATTGAATCATTGGTTGGTCTGTTTCTACAAGGATAATCCACAGCTAGCAGTCAATAGCTCCCAATTTTAATTGTTTTTCTTTGGTGAAATTACTTTGATGTTGTCAAAACGGATAGCACCTCGAATTATGCTGCTAATCGTTTCGGATAAGGCATTGATTACGGGAGTTTTTAGATTATTTTTCGAGTGGATCAAGCTTATTTCTCTCGCTGGTTCTGGCTCCTTAAAGTAGCGAAGGTTAGCGGTATTTTCACTATTCAATTGCAGCGTATTGAGGTAGGGTAGAAGGGTCATCCCTAAGCCTTCATTAGCGAGTAAAATAAGTGTTTCAAAACTCCCACTTTTAATGTCAAAAGGAGAGTTGGAGCTTTTATTAATCTTACAAAGATTAAAAACATTTTCTCGGAAGCAATGCCCATCCTCCAAGACCAATAGAGTGGTATTCTCAAGGTCCTCAATTTCAAGATGATCGATACTGGCTAGTGGATGTCCATTAGTAATATAACCCACAAAAGGTTCATAGTAAAGGGGTTTTTCAATAATTTGATCATTTCCTAGAGGTGTTGCAGCAATACCTGCGTCTAAATTCCCCTCAACCAATTGACGGGTAATATTCTCTGTGTTTAACTCTTCAATTTTTAAATCAATTTTCGGGAAATTTTTGATGAAGGTTTTTAAAAACATGGGAAGTAATGTTGGCATTACTGTAGGAATAATCCCTAATCGAAATGTCCCTCCAACGACTCCTTGCTCTAAGGCAACAACATCGTTCATTCGCTGAGCTTCCGCAATAATTTTCTTGGCTTGAGCAACTACTTTTTCACCAACCTCAGTCAGGGTGATGGGTTTCGTATTGCGGTTAAAAAGGGTAACTCCCAATTCTTCTTCCAACTTTTGGACTTGCATACTTAATGTAGGTTGAGTGACAAAAGATTTTTGAGCTGCTATTGTGAAATTCCCTTGATCTGCAACACTAATGGTATATTGAAGTTGTGTAAGTGTCATTTGTATTTTCTATTATGAATTCAAAATTAATAAGAAAAACATATAATACCTAATTAAAATGATAGATAAACACTTTTATTGAGCCCTATTCAATCATAAGTATAAGAATTATCTATTCTAATATTTTTATAGACATAAAAATATTATGGATCGGGGCTTCTCTTTTATCAATTTCCTGTAGATTGATTTTATCAACTACCTCCATACCTGCGATGACTTCTCCAAAGGCTGTATAGTTTCCATCGAGATGATAGGCACCCGGTGCCTGCTGAACAATAAAAAATTCATAGGGAGAGGCCAATTTGTAGGGATTGTCAATTTCACTACTAGGAACAGAAATTACACCTCGATGGTGGCGATGTCCCTTTTTGGTGTCGGGTGGGAGTAAATACCTCCCGATTTCCCTTCTTTTTTTTCCTGTTTTTCGACTGTCTGAATTTCCTCCTTGAATAATAAAGCCGGGGACTACTCTATGAAAAGTGGTTTGATCAAAATATTTTTTCTTTGTGAGATAAATAAAATTTGCTCGATGATATGGTGTGTTTTCATAAAGTAAAAGGTCGATGTTTCCAAAAGAAGTCTCTATTCTCACTTTGTTTTCGGGATTATTTTTTTCGTATTCAAAAAAGAAGGGAATGGCTGTCTTGTCGTCCAAAAATAACGATGCTTCTTCCTGCGGTTCCTTTTCCGCTGGAATGGCCGCTTTTTTACCCATCATTTTTGATTCGGCTATACTTTTTTTAGGAGCATTCTTCTTTGGAGTTGATGTACAAGCTAGAACGATTAGGAGGCTTATTGAAATTATGCTTATTTTTGAATGTTTCATGGAAAAAAGTACTTTTCTTAGTGTTTTACCAAAATTAAAAGAAATATCCTTACCCGGAAATGATGCTCATAAAAGTATAGCTCCCCCAGATCGTATGCAACGCATCAAAGAACGTTTTAGTCAACATGTTACCCCAAAGCAGGCGGCAGTCATGATATGTTGTTACCCTAAAGAGGATAACTCCTTTTACTTCCCGTTAATTCAACGCAATGTATATCCCGGGGTTCATTCGGGGCAAATTTCCTTACCTGGTGGTAAAATGGATTTGGAGGATACATCCCTATGGCATACCGCCCATAGAGAACTTAAGGAAGAACTGGGAATTGATGTTGTTCATCAAGAACAAATTTGTCAACTGAGTCCGCTGTATATTCCTCCAAGTAATTTTTGGGTAACGCCTTATCTTACGGTACTCGATAGCACGCCCACAATTATTGCAGAGCAACGAGAAGTGGCTGAGGTGTTTGAATTATCATTAGCAAGCTTGATAAGCTTGTCCAAAGAAGAGCAAACGATTTCCAATAGCTATTTGAATGAAAAAAGTGTTTCTGGTTACACTGTAAATAAGCAGTTTGTTTGGGGAGCTACCGCAATGATCCTAACTGAATTAAAGATGATTTTATCTGAGCTAATTACGAATTAAATCTATATTTGCACCCACCATGCTAATAAATAAAAAGAATCCTTTTGGTCATTATCTTATTCTAAAGAAATGGTTGATTCGTTATTTCGGCATAATGACCCACCGTCGCTATCGAGGCTTTAATGAATTGAAGATTGAAGGCTCAGAAATTATTAAGAGCTTACCTGACAAAAATGTTTTATTTGTCTCCAATCATCAAACGTATTTTGCTGATGTCGCAGCGATGCTTCATGTGTTTAATGCCAGCTTAAGTGGTCGTATCGATTCCCTTAAAAATGTTGGATATATCTGGAAGCCCAAACTCAATATTTACTTTGTTGCTGCAAAGGAAACAATGAAAGCAGGTTTGCTTCCTAGAGTTTTGGCCTATGCAGGCTCTGTATCTATTGAACGTACTTGGCGCGCAAGTGGAAAGGAGGTTAATCGTCAAGTAAAAATGAGTGACATTACCAATATAGGTACAGCACTTGATGATGGATGGGTAATTACTTTTCCACAAGGAACTACACATCCATTTCGACCTATTCGAAAAGGAACGGCACATATTATAAAACGCTATAAGCCAATCGTTATCCCCATTGTTATTGACGGGTTTCGAAGATCTTTTGACAAAAAAGGCTTATTGATAAAAAAACGAGGGATTCTACAATCCATGGTTATCAAACAACCCTTGGAGTTTAATTATGATGATGATAGCGTAGATGAAATTATAGAAAAAGTACAATACGCCATTGAACAACATCCCTCCTTTTTAAAAGTTATTTCAAAAGAAGAAATTGAAGCCCAACAGCGATTAGACATTAAGCGGAAATGGGATTATAAATCCGACGACTGAAAAAATAATTATTCAATAATCCCTGCACAACCGATTCGTGCTCCAGCAGCTCCGGAGGGTTGAGAAACTAGGTCATCTTCCCCCAAATGAACAATTACGGCTTTACCAATTATATTTTTGGTCTCATCCTCACAACCAATACACCATAAATCTGTTGAAAAATCAACCATTCCATGGCCACTTTGGTCCGCTGTAAAATTACCAATATCCCCCCTGTGAAAGCCTTCTTGGGCTCCCCATTTTCCGTGAGGCTGAAAGGTTGGGTTCCAATGACCTCCACTTGATTTTCCATCTTCGGACGTACAGTCTGCTTTTTCGTGAATATGAATGGCATGCGTTCCTTCACTTAAACCTGAAATGTGAGCTTCCATAGTCACTTTGCCATTGGCTTCTTTAAAAGTAACCATCCCACTTGTAGCACTTCCACTTTTGGGATCAAGTTGAATACTTAAAACTTCTTCTTCGACATTTTTGTGACCTTCCATTTTATGGAGTACTTCTTTGTCTGAACCTGTCATGGGTTGTTCTTTTGATTTTTTTACCTGTTTACAGCCTTGAAGAACTAGGAGCAGGGACATACTTAAAAAGAGGTGTTTCATTTTCATTTTTATTTTAATTTAAAGGTTATCGTATTTTTAAAGCGTTCTATGTTTTCTTTTTCTATGATTTGTTGGTAGTTGGTCCATTCCTCGTTGAAAAAAGCATTCACTTTTTCGAGAGCTTGTTCCAAATCGTTTTTTGCATGCATCATTAAAGTTTCTTCTGTAGTCGTAATCCCTTGCTTACGGCTCCGAACATACCTACTTGCCGTTTGAATACGTGTGTTTACCGTTTGTTTTGGGTTGCGAACAATTCCTTGTCTTTTATCCTCTTTACCTAAGAATAAGGCCACTATTGAATCAATTGATTTTGTAATTGCTTTAGAAGCTTCAATGCTTACTTTATGTTTTTCCTTGTCTGTATTTTGGAGTTGTTTTTCGACCTCTTTTGCACTGTTTTTACTTTCAACCAATTGTTTTACCGCATCAGCAGCTAACTGCGAATAGTTTTCCAATTGAGCTGTAGCCTTATAAACGGCCTTTAAATCGTCCAGTTTAATTTCTAATCTGGGGTCTGCTGCAACCGTTATTTCTGTTTCACTATGTTGATCTCCATACTGTATAACGGCTCGATAAACTCCTGGAAGCACCTTTTTCCCTGAGGGCTCACTTTTGGATTTTCGTAGGGTTCTTCTTGGTCGTTCAGCTCCTTTTTCATTTAAATACCAGCTCCAACGATAGATTCCTTTTTTATCTTGTGCTTTCTTTTTGAGGGTACGAATTAAACGATCACCATCATAAATCTTAAGGGTCAAAGAATCCCATTGCACTGCATTTTTTTGATCGTCTTTTTCTTCCTCCGCTTTATCTGTTTTCTTGGTTTTTTCTTTTGGATTGATGGCGTAGCTGAATTGAGCACCCATTTTACGGTTTTCTCCATTAAATAAAGCATCAGCTCCAAAGCGACTTCCTGTCGCTTGTTGGTAGGCAGCTAGATAAGTAGTTGGTGGGTCAAACAACGCGATCTTTTGTTGGAGTACTTCGGGGGAGGCTGCTATTTTTCGTAACGGACGAATATCATCTAATACCCAAGCAGCTCTTCCAAAAGTTCCGATAATTAAGTCGTGTTCTCGAGGATGAATCACCAAATCTTTTGTGGAAACAGTAGGAAACAGTTTACTGTCAAATTTTTCCCATGAATCTGCTCCATTAACGGAAATATAAAGGCCATCGTCAGTACCTAAAAACAGTAAATTGGGTTCTTCTATATCTTCAACAATACTCAAGGTATAGCTACTCACATCATTTTGATCAACAATGCGTTCCCAAGTTTTTCCATAATTTTTTGTTCTATAGGCATAGGGGGTGTAATTAAACCTACGGTAGTCGTTAGCCACTAGTAGCGCTTCTCCTTTGTTTTTATTGGACGCTTTAATTTGGGTAACCCAACTACCCGTCGGAAGGTTTTTAATATTTTTTGTGACCTCTGTCCAGGTTGTTCCACCATCTTTCGTAAAATGCACTCGACCATCATCGGAAGCCGTCCAAAGCATATTTTCTTCGATAGGGGAAGGCTCAATTACAAGTAGTGTACAATGGTTTTCAGCACCAGTAGCATCGAGGGTTAAGCCACCACTTTCACTTTGTTTTTGTTTTTCTGGATCATTGGTCGTTAAGTCGGGTGAAATAACGGTCCAAGTTTGTCCTTTATTGGTGCTTTTATGGACAAATTGACTTCCAAAATAAACTGTACTGTTGTCAAACGGATCTTGTCCGATAGCTGCATTCCAATTAAAACGAAGTTTAACCTCTGGATCCGGATGTGTTGGACGTACTAGAAAGTTGTTTCCTGTCATCCAATCGTAACGAGAAACCATTCCCTGCTGGCTCATAGCATAGCCATACCTTGAATTGTCGGGGTCTGGGACAACATCAAAACCATCTCCAAAAGCAATTTCTTGCCAATAATCATTACGAATCCCTTGCGCTTTCCAAACATAAGCTGGTCCTCGCCATGAGCCGTTGTCTTGCATTCCACCATACACATTATACGGGTATTCATTATCCACGCTAATATGATAGAACTGTGCTACGGGAATATTACCGACGAAGCGCCATGTTTTACCGCCGTCACGACTGATGTTTAATCCACCATCATTACCGTCGATAATAAAAGAACCGTCGTTAGGGTGAATCCAAAAGGCATGATGGTCAGGGTGAACACCGTTGTTGGCATTATAGGCAGGCATCAATTGATTAAAGTTTTTTCCTCCGTCCTGAGAGACATTGACATAGGTAAAAATAGAAAAGACCCGATTTTCATTTTCTGGATCTACCGCAAGATCAGAGTAATAAAAGGGACGGTTGCCAATATCTTTTTTATTATTGACCATTTTCCACTTATAACCCCCGTCTGTTGATTGGTAAAGTGCATTTTTCTTCGACTCAATTAAAGCGTAGATGATGTTGGGCTTATTTTTAGCTTGAGCAATTCCAATACGCCCTAAATTGCCTTTTGGAAGACCATCTTCAGCCGTTTTTTTTGTCCAATTTTGACCGCCATCCACGGTAATATAAAGACCGCTTCCACTTCCTCCTGATTTAAAAAACCATGGATCACGTTTATGCTCCCAAAGAGCAGCAATGATTTTATTGGGATTGGTGGGATCCATAAGCATATCGGCTACTCCAGTTTTATTGTTGACAAAGAGGATTTTTTTCCATGATT
Organism: Flavobacteriaceae bacterium; assembly: GCA_965662885.1. Classification (GTDB taxonomy): domain Bacteria; phylum Bacteroidota; class Bacteroidia; order Flavobacteriales; family Flavobacteriaceae; genus CBFIJI01. The sequence goes on from CBFIJI010000065.1 coordinate 9,644, forward strand.
TACCGCCATCTATCGTTTTAAAAACACCTCGTTCTGGATGTTCTCCCCAAGGAGAACCAATAGCTCCGACATAAATTGTATTAGGATTCATAGGGTCGATTAGGATACGATGGATATGTCTTGTTTTTTCAAGCCCCATATTTTGCCATGATCTTCCACCATCCAATGATTTGAATATCCCATAGCCTCCATTAAGACTGTTTCGAGGATTTCCTTCACCAGTTCCGACCCAAATAATGTCGGGGTTGGATTGTTGTATGGCAACAGCACCAATGGATGCGGTAATTTGATCATTAAAAATTGGGGTCCATTTTACACCACCACTCGTTGATTTCCACAAACCTCCTGAGGCGGTACCTACATACATAATATCTGGATTTTTGGTAACCACATCAATGGTGGTTACACGACCACTCATTCCACCTGGCCCTATATTTCGTGGTTGAACGTCCTTAAGTAGTTTAGTGGTGAACTCTTGTGCTTTAAGAGGAGTGAAACAAACAAGAAGTGTTATATAAAGAAAATACTTTTTCATGAAAATGGATTTTAGTAAATATATAAAATTCATCGAGTTGAATTTGATGGGATGAAATGTTTTTTTGAAGTACCGAATTCTCAAAACCTTTATATTTGTAAGAAAATGTTATGCGTTTAATTTCTTTTATCCTGTTGTTAGGGTTTAGTCTAATGGGCTGTAGTACGATGTATAAAACCGTTGATTTTGAATTAAAGAATGCGCCCAAAACTCCTGATTATTCCAATCAAAAATATTGGGCTGCTTTGCCGGGTCACTATCCAGCTGAATTACTTAAAATTGTTGAGGATCAAGATCAGAAAGAAGCGGATGTATTTTTTATGTATCCGACTTTGTTGACCAATAAAAAAAATCCAGATTGGAATGCCAATATTTCGGATAGCGAAGTCAGACGACAAGTCCTCGAAAAGCCAATTGCATTGCAAGCGTCAGCCTGGGCATCTGCGGCCAATCTGTATGCTCCATTTTACCGACAGGCCCATTACCGAATTTTTGTGGAGCCTTATGAAAAGCAAGGGCATGGAGCTTGGGAATTGGCGTATGAGGATCTTCGAAATTCTTTTACCTACTATTTGGAGCATTATAATCAAGGGAAGCCAATCATTATTGCTGCCCACAGTCAGGGAAGCTACCACGCTATTCGACTTTTAAAAGAATTTTTTGATGGAAAACCCCTCCAAAAACAATTGGTTGCAGCCTATCTTGTTGGGGCAACTATTTCTCCTAATGCATTCAAAGAAATTCCATTGTTGGAGCAACCCAATGCAACAGGAGGCTTTGTGAGTTGGAATACCTATAAAATGAATAAAACCCCAAAGCAATATGATGCCGTTTTCAAAGGAAAGGTTGCGACGAACCCCATCACTTGGGATGCATCACTAAAAGCGGAAGAAACCCAACATAAAGGGGTGTTATATCAAGATGGAAAGTTATACCCTAATAGTCTTTCTATTCAAAAAACAGATGGCTTGCTTTGGAGTACCGTCCCGAAAATACCCAAGCGTTTTTTTATGTTCTTTATTAAAAACTACCATTTTGCAGATGTAAATCTCTTTTG
>CBFIJI010000066.1:0-11228 GCA_965662885.1 Flavobacteriaceae bacterium
TAAGTCGTTTATGGGTTATCATCGAAGTGATGGGCAAGTTGGCACTGACAATATCTGGTTGTTTTTCCCTCTGGTCTTTTGTGAAAATAGAAATATTGAAATTTTAAAAACAATTTTTGAAAACGAATTAAACCCACCCCAAAAAGAACCGCTCCAACAGGTGCTAAGCGATTTAATTCATCAAGGGAGTGGATCAAGAAAACAGGATGAAAAAGAAACATTACCTCCAGTTTTTGAAAATATTAAAGTACGTTTTATCACCCATCAAGGGGGCTGTGGAGGAACGCAAGAAGATTCTAAGAATCTTGGCCGACTTCTTGCAGGCTATGTTAACAATCCCAATGTGGCGGGAGCGACCATTTTAAGTCTGGGTTGCCAACATCTACAAATGGACTCCTTTAAAAAACAGCTCAAACTAATCAATCCAACATTTGATAAACCTTTATTGTTTTTTGAGCAACAAAAAGAAGGGACAACCGAAAACTTACTTAAACGTGTCATTAAGGAAACGTTTGATGCCCTTAAAACGGCAAATACCCAAAAAAGACAAGCCGCACCATTGTCCAAACTTACTATCGGACTCGAATGTGGGGGGTCAGATGGGTTTTCAGGAATTACTGCCAATCCAACCCTTGGAGTTGTAACTGATCTTATAAGCGCTCTTGGGGGAAAAGCATTACTTTCTGAGTTTCCAGAACTTAGCGGTGTTGAGCAAGAAATAGTTAATCGGTGTTCCAATGACAAATTGGTAAAAAAGTTTTTACGCTTAATGAGCGAGTATGAAGCAGCTGCTCATCGGGTGGGTTCTGGTTTTGATAAAAATCCATCACCAGGAAACATTAAAGATGGTTTGATTACAGACGCTATTAAATCAGCAGGAGCTGCAAAGAAAGGAGGAAGCGCTCCAATCAATGACGTACTTGATTTTACAGAATACGTTAAAAATAATGGTTTAAGCTTGCTTAACACTCCTGGAAATGATGTGGAAAGCACCACTGCCTTGGCGGGATCAGGTGCCAATATAATTCTCTTTACTACGGGACTAGGAACGCCCACAGGAAACCCCATTACACCCGTGATAAAAATCGCTACAAATACCGAATTAGCACAAAAAATGCCCGATATTATTGATTTTGATTGTGGAGAATTAATCAGTAAAAAAAGAAATTTAATGGTTATGGGAGAACTATTATTAGCCCATATAATTCGTGTAGCAAGCGGAGAAATTAGTACAAAAGCTTCATTATTAAAACAATACGATTTTATCCCATGGAAACGAGGGGTTTCTTTATAAAAGCAGAAGAAAAATGACTTCGGAGCCCTTTAGCTAGAACAGCTTACTGAAGAATATAATTTTCTAAACGTTCAAAAATATGATGGTGATCAAAGTTATCCCGAATAAAATGATATCCCGCTTTTCCCATTTCGATTCGTTTATCTGGATTTGAATACAAAAATGCAATGGCATCACAAAATGCAGCAACATCATCAGTAGGGGTTAAAAATCCTGTAAGCTCCTTTTTAACAACTTGACTATTACTACTTGTATCAAATCCAACAATGGGCAGTCCACAAAGAGCAGCTTCAGCCAAGGCATAACCGAACCCCTCCCAAAGTGAGGGAAATACAAAAACATCGCCATTTAAATAAAAATCTTTGGGATGTTCCACAAAACCTACCAACTCTATTACATCAGATAAATTGTACGACTGAATACGCTCTAAAAGTGCCTCTTCTAATGAGCCTTCCCCACCAATAAGCATATAAAATGGGATATTACGTTTCTTTAGTTCACGGGCAACCTCAACTAAAAAAAGTTGGTTTTTTTGACGTTCTAACCGACCTAAGTTACACAAAACAATTTCCTCTCCCTTTTTGGTATAATAAGAAGTGGATGGATTTCCTTCAAATAAGTCCAAATCAATACCATTAGGAATTACAGTAATTTTCTCATGGGGGACTAACTTCGGATTGTTTTGTAAAAGCGAGTCCTTTGTCGCTGGAGAATTCGCTAATATTTTGGTTAAGACCCTTCTAAATAGATAGGAATTGATAAAGTCATTTCGAATGGGTACTGCACTCCCCCTTCTATAAATAATCTCCTTTACTTTTGCGCGCTTAGCAGCCAAGCCTCCACATTTCATGTCACGTGGTAGGTTTAAAATAACCCGATCAATTTTATGATCTTCGAATAGACCTTGTACTTTTTTTACTTTAAACGGATTTAAAAAACTGGAATTGGATAATGCAACAGGAACAACATGGAGTCCTGAATTAAGCGATCTCTTGGAAAGCTCACCGAAAGGGTGTACCATCATCACAATGGTATGTCCTTTAGCTTTTAAGTAAAGAGCCATTTCCAAATGCCATTTTTCTCCACCTCCCCAAACGGAAACAGTATTAAAAAAACAGATGGTTTTCTTTGGTGTCATTGTATTCACAAACTTAAAACATGTGAGGTAAAAAAAAGTTTAAAACATGATAAAAATGCTTTCTTTAAGAATATACTTACATTTGAGTTTTATTTAAAAATGGGGAACAAGAAAAATATTTTAAACGATAGAAATTCCTTTGATCTTAACGAGGTAACCACTTCCGTAGGGAAACTTTTAGAGCAGTACATTAAGGAAAGTCATACCACCAAAACGTCTGTACTCAAACAACAAGATCCCAAAGCAATAGCATTGGAATTGCACTTAGAAGAACATTTTAAAAATGGTTTTGCTTCAGAAGATGCTATAAAAGAATTTACCGCTACCTATCTAAAAAACACGAATCATTTACGACACCCAAATTATATGGGGCATCAGGTGGCTGTTGCACAAGACCTATCAGGAATACCAGAACTTATTCATGGAACAGTCAATAATCCCAGTTCGCTTTATGAAATGGGACCAGCAGGTGCTGCCATCGAAGGCTTTATGATCAATTGGATGCTTTCAAAATTGAACTGGTTTAAAGGAGACGATTTGTATGACTTTAAGTTTAAATCTGACAGTGGAAGTGGAATTTTGACCCATGGAGGTTCTGTCGCTAATTTAACGGCCCTTTCTGCAGCCAGAGCTGCAATTGCACCAGAGGCATGGACAGAAGGAAACCCTAATGATTTAGTTGTGATGGGACCAGAAACTGCGCACTACTCTGTTGCTCGGGCTCTATCCATCATGGGAATGGGAAAAAATGCTTTTATTCCCGTTCCTGTTGACAGCAACGAAGTCATTCAAGCAGATCAATTAGAAGTTGTTTATCAACAAATAAAAGAAAAGGGATTGAGGGTAATGGCCGTTATCGGCAATGCCTGTGCAACCTCAACAGGTCTTTTTGATCCTTTGGATACTTTGGCTAATTTCTGTGACAAAAATAAACTGTGGTTTCATGTGGATGGTGCCCATGGTGCGGTGGCCATTCTATCTGAAAAAGAACAACACAAAGTAAAGGGAATGGAGCGGGCGGATTCACTAATTTGGGATGCACACAAAATGATGCGAGTTCCTTCACTATGTACCGCAGTTTTATTTAAAAACTTCCAACATCAAGTCAACAACTTCCAACAAAAAGGCAGTTATGTTTTTCATGAAAATGAAGTTGTAGGTATGGATTCCATGCCTTACACCGTGGAATGTACCAAGTCCGCATTGGGTACAAAATTGTTTTGGACTTTTGCTTTAGAAGGGGAAGCAGCCATCACGCAATATATTGAAACAACCTTTGCATTGGCTCGGGAATTTCATCAACTACTAGATAAACACCCTGATTTTCATTGTCCCTATACCCCAGAATCGAATATTTTATGTTTTCAATATCAACCCAACCTTTTTTCAGATGAAGAACTGCTTAAACTTCGATACAAAATCATTGAAATTGGCGATTTTTACATCACCTCCTGCGTCATGAACAAAAAACGTTTTTTAAGAGTTACCTTAATGAACCCCTTAACAAACCGAGATAGCTTTCTTCAATTAATTGAATGCATTCAAACAACGGGGAAAACAGTACGAAACACAAAGAATTAAATAGGAAAATAAAAGTTTGGATTATTGTTTATCTCCTGAAACTGTTCCTTCCCAATCTGGGTCAGCCGCTCCAATCCATCGATTATTAAGACTGTCCAAAGCCACTGCATGAACACGACCAAATCGGGCTGGGTCTTCAATAAATTTAAAAGGATAACCATTTTTTGTCAAATCAGAAGTGATTGTTTCTGGCCACACTATTCCAGGATGGTTTTCCAATAGTAAAGTGTCTTTATCAGGATAAACTCGCGGTGCAGCTAAGGCTTGCTCCAGTGGCATTTTTTGGTCAATATAACGTTGTACAACTTGTGTCACAGCGGTTACAATTCGACTTCCACCAGCGGCACCTAGTGCCAAAACAACTTGATCATTAGAAGAAATAAAGGTGGGTGAAATATGGGAAATGGCACGATCTCCGGGTTGATAATCTCCTAAATAACCTCCTAAAGTAACAGCATACAAAAAGCCCAATCCAGGGGAAGCCACTTTAGAACCCATATTTGGTCCAATGGTTTGGGTTAATGAAACAATTCGCCCTTCTGCATCAGCAGCAGTTAGATGTGTGGTATGCCCCATAGCTACTTTCCATGCCTCTGGCCATGAATTAGAATTGTTGGAGGCCATTACATAGTCCGCTTCAAATTGAGCAACCATCCGATGGGCTGTATTTGTAGAAAGGATACTTTTTAAAGAGTCTTGATTGGTTTGATATTGACGATAATCATATGCCATTTTTGTTAGTTTACCTACTGTAGTTGCCCAAGCTGCATCCCCTTTTTCAAGAGGAGTCAATTGATCTAAAAGTTGTAAAATCTGAATGGTTATTGCACCAAACGACGGCAAATATAAGGCATGAATATCATGACCACGATAACGTCCTCGTACTACTTTCGAAGGCAAAGCTTTATAATTTTTTAAATCCTCCAAGGTTAAGATTCCTCCATTTGCTTGAATATCGGTTACCATGCGTTGAGCGGTTTCTCCTTCATAAAACCCCTTATGTCCCTCAGCAGCAATACGCTCTAAAGTCATGGCTAGATCTTTTTGTATTAATAAATCTCCCGTTTGATAGGCGATTGAATCGTTTTTGGTGAAATATTTTTTGGTGCCTTCAAACTCAACTAGTTGTTTTAAGGCCATTTGCTGTCGAAATGCTTCCCCAGGTAAAAGTAAAAATCCCTCTTTTGCAAGTTGGATTGCGGGAGCCATAACTGTTGATAATGGAAGTTGACCTTCTGCTTGATGAAGTGCTAACAATCCAGCAACTACTCCTGGAATCCCGATTGTTTCATATCCATATTTATAGCGTTCTTTTGAAGCAACATAATTAATGGGAACTTCCGTTGATGCATCAATCCCTGCTAGTTTGCCATCATGACCTCGGTAAAGCGCTTGGAGGCGACCTCCTATTCCACTCATCGAAGGTTCAACTACAGCTAAAGCAAAACCAGCAGCTACAGCGGCATCAGCAGCAGTACCTCCCTGTTCGAACATTGCTTCTCCTGCATTGGTGGCTAGCGGATGAGCTGACGCAATTACATTGTTTTCGTATTTATCTTCATTAAAATCACCACATGAAATAAGAAAAAAAGAAAAGACAACTAAAAATAAATGAGTATGTTTTGGAGAGCTATAAGAAGTCATAAAAAAGATTTGATAGGTTTAAAGATACAAATATCTTTGTTTATGGTTTTAAAACGCTAAACATGAAAGAAAACGGAATTGAAAAATTAATCTACTCAGTATTGATGGATATGGGGGTAAACTCCTATTGGGCCAATTTGCTCAACAATATTATTGCACTTATCCTTCTTTTACTATTGAGTTATCTTCTTTTTTGGGTCAGTAAAAAAATCATCAATGGGGTCTTCCATCGACTCGCAAAAAAATCAAAAACAATTTTCGATGATATCCTGATCAAGAATAGGGTGCCGAAAATTCTTGCCTATGTCCCCTCTTTCTTTATTCTTGTGACGTTTCTTCCTCCTTTAATGGATGGTTTACCAGACGGAGAAGCCATAACTTTTAATATTTTAGAAGCCTTGGGAGTTGTCATCACCATACTCCTAATTCGAAGCCTACTTAGCGCTCTTAAGGATTATTTAAAAACCCTTAGAGCGTTTAAAGACAAGCCCATTGACAGTTATGTGCAGGTGTTTATGATCTTTATTTGGTTTATAGGAATCATTTTGATTTTATCGCTTTTGACTGGGATAGACATTACCAGCTTTCTGACCACATTAGGAGCCCTATCAGCAGTGATTTTATTGATCTTTAAAGATAGTATTTTGGGTTTTGTGGCCAGTATTCAAGTTTCCATTAACGATACTGTTCGCATTGGAGATTGGATTACAATGAAAAATGCTAATGCAGATGGAGATGTCATTGAAATTAATCTTTCTACGGTAAAAGTTCAAAACTTTGATAAAACGATTACCTCCATTCCTACCTATAAATTGGTTTCTGATTCTTTTGTTAACTGGCGAGGTATGAGTGATTCTGACGGACGACGGATCAAACGAGCTATTTTAATCAAGGTAAGCAGTATTCGTTTTATAAAGAATGAAGAAATCAATCAATTGGAAAAAATTGAACGAATTGGAGCTTTTATTAAAGAAAGAAAGGAACATATCGAAAAATATAATGCAGCAAAGACGGTCGATAAAAGTCTACTGATTAATGGACGTAACCTTACTAATCTAGGTTTGTTTCGATATTATACAGAAATGTATTTACAACAGCATCCAGAGATCAATCAAAATATGACCTTGATGTGCCGCCAGTTAGCTCCAACATCACAAGGGTTACCTCTAGAGATCTATGCCTTCACAAAAGATAAAGTCTGGGGCAACTACGAACGAATTATGGCCGATATTTTTGATCATCTTTTGTCCAGTATGACGTATTTCGATTTAGAATGTTTTGAGCTCTCCCCAGCATTCCCAGTTCAAAAAACTTAAATTTTATTTAAAAAAGAGGAGGTGACTATTTTTGAAATAACTCGTTGCTCAACTGCAAAAAAAAGGAATAGCTGTTGGAGTCTTTTAAATGGAATACCGATACTATTTTCATGTCTGAAATTATTATTGACCTCTTCGGGGGGTTATTTCACAATAGATTTTTGAAATGGATTGGCGGTATTCGCCTAGAACTTGATCAATAAAAAAAGTACTTCTAGGGTGGGTTCTTTTTTTGACTAAATTCGCAACAATGAAAACAATTGCCAGCATCAATAATCCCGATATTAAACGCTTAAAAGTATTACAGCAAAAATCAAGGGAACGAAAAAAACAGGATTGCTTTGTTGTTGAAGGTGTTCGTGAGGTTCAAAGAGCTCAAGCGGCTGGCTACCATTGGGATTGTGTGATGGTCGAAGAAAATGCTTTAAACATGGAGTGGGTCAAAAGTTTTGAAAAAAGTAACACTCCAATTTATCAAATTGAATCTGACCTTTTTGAAAAAATAAGTATTCGTTCTGGAACTGAAAAAATTATTGGAATTGGAAAAAGTAAAAAGCACCCGCTTTCCGCTTTACAACTGTCGGATGCGGCACTAATTGTGGTAGTTGAAGCCCCTGAAAAACCGGGAAATATTGGAGCGATTTTACGAACTGCTGCCGCTTCTAATATTGATGCCGTGATCATTGCTGACCCTAAAACAGATCTATACAATCCCAATATAATTAGAGCAAGTCTAGGTGGCGTATTTCAAATTCCGATTGCTTTGGATCGCTCAGAAAATATCATTGAATTTTTAATAGAAAAAAAAATTACAATTGCAGCAGCAGCTTTAACAACAAATAATGTATCTTATAATACTTTTAAATATCAACCTCCATGTGCCATAGTTTTAGGAAGTGAAGACCAAGGATTAACACAAAAGTGGTTAAATGTTGCTAAACCTATTCTAACAATACCGATGAATTCAAAAATTGATTCATTAAATTTATCCGTTTCGGCAGGGATTTTGATGTATGAAGCATTGAGACAAAACAATAGACTATTTTAAATTTTCGTATTTAGGTTTTATAAATAATGGTTATAGAAGAAGAATTAGAAAATAAAGAAATTGCGAAGCAGTACAAAGAATTGCTTCGAATTAGTTATCAAACCTTAACAACAGAGGATAAAAAACTAATTCGAACAGCCTTTGACACAGCTGTTGATGCCCACAGAAACCAAAGAAGAAAATCTGGGGAAGCCTATATTTTTCATCCCATCGGTGTTGCAAAAATTGTTGCACAACAAATTGGTTTGGATGCCACTTCAATTGCTTCCGCCTTACTCCACGATGTTGTGGAAGACAGCGAATACACCTTTGATGATATTGAGCAGTTGATGGGGAATACCGTGGCCAAAATTGTTTATGGGCTTACTAAAATATCCAATCTTAAAAAGGATAAAAACATTTCCTTACAAGCGGAGAATTTTAGAAAGATGCTCCTTACACTTAATGACGATATTCGGGTAATAATAATCAAAATTGCTGATCGTTTGCACAACATGCAGACTTTGGATGCTATGCCTGAGTACAAACAAGTCAAAATTGCTTCTGAAACGCTCTATATTTATGCGCCGCTAGCCCATCGTATTGGGATGTACAATGTCAAAACCGAACTAGAAGATTTAAGTTTAAAATATACCGAGCCGCATCGCTATGAAGCGATAAAGGATAAGATTGAGGAAAGTAAAGATGCCCAAAATCTTTATATCAGTTCTTTTTCAGATTTTTTAACGAAAACCTTAGACAAAGAAAAACTCAAATACATAATAAAAGGCAGGAGTAAATCTATTTATTCGATTCATCAAAAAATGAAACGGCAAAACATCTCCTATGATCAGGTGTATGATAAATTTGCAATTCGGATTATTTATAAAGCGCCAAAAGGTCAGGAGAAATTCTATGCTTGGAAAATCTATTCAATCGTAACAGACCACTTTACTCCCAACCCCACCAGATTGAGAGATTGGATAACCACACCAAAATCAAATGGCTATGAAGCCCTTCACATCACCGTTATGGGGCCGATGAATCGTTGGGTGGAAGTACAACTTCGATCCGAAAGAATGCATGAAATTGCTGAAAAAGGGTACGCAGCTCATTATAAATACAAGGTCGGAAATCAAAAAGACATTGGTATTGAAGACTGGTTAAATAAATTACAAGAAGTTTTAGAAAACAACACGGGAAGTGCAGTTGACTTTGTCGAAGACTTTAAATTGAATCTATATGCCAAAGAAATCTTCGTATTTACCCCTAAAGGAGAACTTAAGTCACTCCCTCAAGGCGGAACAGCCTTAGATTTTGCCTTTGCTATACATACAGAAATTGGAAAAAAAACACGTGGAGCAAGGGTCAACGGGAAATTAGTTCCACTTAGTAGAGTGCTGGAAAGCGGTGATCAAGTTGAAATCATCACCTCTGAGAACAGCAAACCCTCCAACAATTGGATTGACTTCGTAAAAACCTCTCGTGCTCGCTCAATCATTAAATCCTCTCTTAACGAAGAGAAAAAAGAAATTGCGGAAAATGGAAAAGAAATTCTACGAAGAAAATTAAAACAACTTAAAATTACTTCCAACCAAAAAACCATCGATTATATGATGCGTTTTTTTAATCTTTCCACCAGTCAAGACCTTTTTTATAGAGTAGGCTTAGGAACTATTGACAATCAAAAACTTAAAGAATTTGCCGCTGCTTACAACAATACATTGATTAATTTCTTTAAAAAACGAATGCGAGGTTCTGACGAAAATCCGAACCTACAGCAAAAAGACATCACTACAAAATACGACTTGTTGGTGTTTGGTAAAGAAAGACAAAAACTAGAACACAGTTATGCCAATTGTTGTAATCCAATACCTGGAGATGATGTATTTGGCTTTGTTACGGTAAGTGAAGGAATAAAAGTACACAAAACAGAATGTCCCAACGCTCTTTCGTTACAATCGAGTTTTTCGTATAGAATCATCAGTTGCAAATGGATGGACTCTTCTGCGGAAGATTACAACGTTAAACTATCATTAACAGGAATTGATAAAATTGGCTTAGTCAATGAAGTCACTCGTTTAATTTCTAACAACATGCATGTAAACATTAATAAAATTAATTTTGACTCTGAAGATGGTTTCTTTACTGGGTTGATTCATGTAGGTGTTAAAAACAAAACCATTTTAGAAAAGTTGATAAAAAACCTTTCTAAAGTCAATGGTATTGATAAAATTACTCGGAAATAGCTTAATAACTTGTATCTTTGTACGTTATGACAGTTGAAAAAACAAATCAAGAAATCGTAAAGGAAGTTTTTATCAATTTTTTAGATAAACATGGACACCGTAAAACACCTGAACGATTTGCTATCTTATTCGAAATTTATGATAGTAAAGAGCATTTTGATATAGAATCGCTTTATATTAAAATGAAGAATAAAAATTATCGGGTAAGTCGGGCAACTTTATACAATACAATTGAGCTTCTTTTAGATTGTGCATTGGTTCGCAAACACCAATTCGTTAAGAATCAGGCTCAATATGAAAAGTCTTATTTTGATAAACAACACGATCATATCATTTTTACAGATTCCGGAGAAGTCAAAGAATTTTGTGATCCGCGTATTCAAAATATTAAAAAAACAATAGAAGAAGTTTTCGATGTCGAAATTCATAACCATTCTTTATATTTTTACGGCACGAAAAAAAAGTAATCAATTCAAATAAAAATGGCGGTAGATTTATTACTCGGCCTTCAATGGGGAGACGAAGGTAAAGGGAAAATTGTTGATGTCCTTACGCAATCTTATGATATAATTGCAAGGTTTCAAGGAGGACCTAATGCAGGGCATACTCTAGAATTCGATGGCATTAAGCATGTACTTCACACAATTCCTTCAGGAATTTTTCACCCTACTGCAATCAATTTAATTGGTAATGGGGTAGTCATTGACCCTGTAATTTTCAAACAAGAAATTAACAATCTAAAGCCTTACGCCTTAGGGATCACAAAAAAACTGTTGATTTCAAAAAAAGCTCATCTTATACTTCCTTCACATCGGTTACTAGATGCGGCATCTGAAGCGGCAAAAGGAAAAGCAAAAATAGGTTCTACCCTTAAAGGTATCGGTCCAACTTATATGGATAAAACGGGACGTAACGGAATCCGAGTTGGTGATGTTTTATCTCCCCATTGGGAGGAAAAATACCAATTGTTGGTTAAAAA
>CBFIJI010000067.1:0-11221 GCA_965662885.1 Flavobacteriaceae bacterium
ACCTCTTCGTGGGAATGGGATAAAACGGACCATATTCTAAACGTCCTCCCATTGCATCATGTTCATGGGATTATCAATGTCATGTCCTGTGCCCTTTGGTCTGGAGCCATTTGTGAGTTTTTACCACGCTTTGATCCTCAAAAAATCTTCGCGATTTTCAATAAAAAAGAAGTTAACCTTTTTATGGCGGTACCCACCATTTACTTTAAGTTGATCGCCTATTGGAAAACGTTAGTAGAAGTTCAACAAAAAGAAATTACAGCCAATTTAAAGGCTTTCCGCTTAATGGTGTCCGGTTCAGCAGCACTACCTGTTTCCGTTTTAGAGCAATGGCAACACATTAGCGGACAGGTGCTCCTGGAACGTTATGGGATGACTGAAATGGGAATGGCCATCAGCAATTCCTATCGAGGAAAACGCAAACCTGGCTTCATTGGATTGCCCTTAAATAAGGTGAAGATTCGTATATCCAACGAACAAGATGAACCTCTTGCTCCAGGGTTACAGGGGGAAATTCAAGTTCAAGGGCCCAATGTTTTTAAAGAATATTGGGGGAAACCTGAGGCAACAAAAGCAACCTTTACTAAAGACGGCTGGTTTAAAACGGGAGATATTGCCATTTTTGAACAAGACGCCTACCGAATTCTTGGCAGAAATTCTGTTGACATTATTAAATCAGGGGGTTATAAAATTTCAGCTTTGGAAATTGAGGAAGTCTTAAGAACCCATCCAGCAATAAAAGAATGTGGTGTGGTTGGGATTCCTGACGAAGAGTGGGGAGAAATTATTGGGGCTAGCTTGATTTTAGAAAATAAAACCATTGATTTGGAAGAATTAACCTACTGGTTAAAAGAACGATTACCAGCCTATAAAACACCAAAAAAATACATTTTTCAAGAAGACTTACCCAGAAACGTTATGGGCAAAGTCACTAAAAATGAATTAAAAAAAATAATAGCCGCCAACAACACCCACCATCAATGAAAATATACGGCGTAGCCTTGTTAGCCTTCTGTTTTCTTTTAGGAAAACTGTTAGGGAGCCTTTTAGGAAAAATAATCAATATTGACGGCGATGTTGGTGGGGTAGGTTTTGCGATGATTTTACTGATCTTTTCCAATGCGTTGATGAAGAAAAAAGGGTGGATGGTCTCAGAAACTAAAATGGGGATATTGTTTTGGAGTGCTATGTACATACCAATCATCGTTGCGATGTCTGCTACTCAAAATGTCAAAGCCGCAATATCAGGGGGTCCTTTAGCACTTTTTGCAGGGATTTTAGCCACAGTAGCTGCTTTTTTATGTGTGCCTTTACTCGCAAAGATTGGACGTAAACCCGATGAAAAAAACAACGAAAAATGATCGAAATTATTGAAAAATTATTGGTCAAAAACGGTTTGATATTTGCCTTTTTATTTGTTGGTTTTATCTTGTTATTCTCTTTTTGGATCTCGAAGACACTTACACGTAAAAAAATTCCTGGAGTCGCCATAGCCATTATCATTGGGTTGTTTTTAGCCTTTTTTGGAGGAAAAAAAGGGATTGCAGAATATCCCATATTTGCTGGCATGGCTCTTTTAGGAGGGTCCATGTTACGAGACTTTTCTGTTGTTGCAACGGCCATGGGTGCCGACCTTGAAAAAATTAAGAACGCTGGTCTTGCCGGGTTTATTTCTCTTTTTCTTGGCGTGTTTATTGCTTTCTTTTTTGGAGCAGCCACAGCCTATGTTTTAGGATATACAGATGCGGAAAGTATGGCAACTATTGGTGCGGGTGCGTGTACTTATATCGTAGGTCCTGTGACCGGATCAGCATTGGGTGCCAGTTCAGAAGTTATTGCCATCAGTATTGCGACGGGTGTGGTTAAAACCATTGTTACCACTATTGGAACTCCTTTAGTAGCCAAGGCCATTCGTCTGGATAACCCCCATGCTGCTGTCGTTTTTGGTGGGTTGATTGGAACCACTAGTGGAGTTGCAGCAGGATTAGCAGCAACCGACCCTAAGTTAGTTCCTTATGGCGCCTTAACAGCAACCTTCTATACGGGTCTTGGGTGTTTGCTCTGTCCAGCTGTTTTCTACTTTATTCTTAAAATAATGTTGGGCTAATTTCTCCACATAAAGGGATAACGTACACAAGAGAAATAGTATAATCTGTTATTAACAAAGGGAAATTTGGTACAAAAACCCGAATTTATATGGCGCTAGCAAGGGAAGCGTTTTAATTCAAAAACTTTCTTTTCATCACATATTTTTATGACCCACTTACCTTTCAAAGGGTCATTTTTATTCTGGTTGTGATATAAAAAGAACCATCATTCCATTGGTAAAAAAGAAGCTAAATCGTAGCTGTTTTTTCACGACAGCTCATTATCTGCAGTTAAGACTCACTTGCGTTCCCCAAAATTTATAGCATTTAAGGACAATGACGAGGCCATAATTCAAATCTTGGACACTTTGGTTACCATAGCTCCCGAAAAATAACCGATGCCAGAACAGCAAAAGGATTCCTTTTATCCAACTTATTATTATCTTTAACAAGAGCAACTATTTTTTGTTAATCTATTGTGATAAATCATAAACCAATGAACAGCATAAAACATTCGTTTAAGGGATACTTTATTGAGTTTCTAATTGTTTTCTTGGGAATTGTCACCTCATTTTTTATCGATAATAGAGTAAAATTGAATGAAAAGATTGAGACAAAAAACATCTTACTTCAGGAGTTTTTATTGAAAATGGATGAGGACACAGTACAGTTGGAAAAAATTCAAGAAATTTTGGCGCGTTGTATGGAAAGTTCAGAACAATTAATCGATGACTTTTATAACAAAACTCTTTCGAAAGATGCTCTAGCCAATGAATTTTTATACATAAGTCAAAATATTGGAATTTCTTTTTTCCCACAACGGGGGATTTATGATCAAATGCTTACTTCTGGCAATATTGAGCTTATTAAATCCAAAGAGCTTCAAGTGGCTCTTGCAAAAATTTTTGAGCACTATAGTGAACGAAACAAAGCCATTAATCAAGCCATAGACAACTTTCATTTATCAACCTTTCAAAGAATGTATGACGATATTGTTGTCTTTTCAGAACCCTCTGAAGAAAACAAATTAATTTATTCTGGTTCACGGGTTCGATTTTATGATATCTCAGAAGGGTATTACCGTTCGCGATTAATTCCCTATTGTTATGCAGAAAGTCAAAATTTAATACGTTTTTATTCGGACTTGATGGAAAACTATGCATTGGGCTTTGAAGAACTTAAAGACCTTATAAAAGAAGAGTTAAGAAATTAAATGATAACAGCAACCAACTCATAATATTATGAAACATACTTTTAAGGGCTATTTAATCGAGTTTTTTATTGTTTTTTTAGGAATTGCGACCTCCTTTTTTATTGACAATGCCATTAAGAATAATGAAAAGGTTCAGATGAAAAACATCTTATTGGAAGAGTTTTTATTAAAAGTGGAGGAAGACATCGAACAGTTGGAAAATCTCCAAGAAATTTTAGCCCGTTGTGTGGAAAGTTCAGACATACTCATTGATGATTATTACAATAGAACTCTTTCCCAAGACAATTTAGCCAACGAGTATTTATATTTAAGTCAGAATATGGGGATTTCTTTTTATCCTCAAAAAGGGCTTTATGACCAACTTTTGGAGTCTGGTAAAATAGAATTAATTGCCTCCAATGAACTCCGTATTTTGCTATCCACCATCTATGAACACTACGCAGAACGCAACAGTGCAGTTACTCGTACCTTAGACGACTTCTTTTTGAGTTCTTTTGAAAATCTTTCGGACGATATCATTGTATTCTCTGAACGAACAGCTGAGAATAATATTATTTATTCGGGGACTCGTGTAAAATCCTATGATATTTCACCTCGATATTACAACTCGAGAAACATTCCTTCTTTTTTTGCGGAAAGTCAAAACTTAATCCGACTTTATACGGATTTATTGAATAGTTATGGACAAGGTTTTCAAAAGTTAAAAAAACTAATTAAAGAAGAATTACGAGATTACAACTAAAGACATCACCACTTTATTTATAAAAAAATGAAACATTTATCCTTTATCCTTATTCTATTTATTTCTTTTACAGCCTTGAGTCAACCGCCTAAAATGCGTCAAATCAAAGCCCCAAAGTACAAGGCACAAGTTGAACAGCAAATTGTTCAACAATGGAGTGCTTATTCCAAAGCCTTCGAGTATTCGGACTATGAGGCGATTGTAGCCCACTTTACATTTCCAACAACCGTTGACCTTACCGGTTCTCCTTTGATATTTGAGGATGCAGCGGCTTTAACAAAATGGTATAAAAATGCAAGAACTACCATTCAAGCAGGATATGAGTACAGTCTTCTAGAAAAATCGCGTGTGATTTGGGTGACTAAGAACCTCGTCATGCTCGACGCAACCTATGGACGTTTTAATGCTGACTACCAGAAAATCCATACGGGAAGAGGTATTTATATGTATAAAAACACCCCTTTGGGTTGGAAAATGTTTAGCATGACCACTTTGAAAACACCTGTCAACAAAGATTAAATGTATAATAGTGAAAGAGCTCAAGGTTAAACCTTGAGAAAAGAGTACTATATTTAATGAAAAGAAAACTCAAACTCCTATGCGAAACTTTACAGCTCTTATTTTATATTTTTTTATTTGTGGAAGTGCGATCAGCTTTGCGCAAGACACAAAAACAGTTGCAGAGCAATTGGGTTATGACAAAAACACCAAGCTTTTAATCATTCATGCGGATGATATTGGTGTTTCTCATTCGGTCAACAAAGCTTCTTTTCAAGCCTTTCAATCTGGAGCAATTTCTTCCGGCAGTATCATGGTGCCTTGTCCGTGGCTTTTGGAAGTAGCGGCCTTTGCCAAAGCAAACCCTCAATTTGACTTAGGACTTCACCTTACCCTTACAGCAGAGTGGGAGCAGTACAAATGGGATGGTGTTGCCTCCTCAAATACAATTCCCTCCTTGTTAAATGATCAGCAGCATTTTTATGATAATACCGCAGCAGTTCGAGCCCATGCCAAGGCCGAGGAAGTTAGAATAGAAATCCAAGCACAAATTGACTATGCCAAACAATTGGGGATACAACCCACCCATCTCGACAGTCATATGGGGGCACTTTCGGTTCGACCAGATATCGCACAAGTTTATTTGGAAGTGGGCGCAAAAAACAAAATTCCTGTTTTTCTTCCCAAACGACTTCAACCCCTTGTTGACAGCATGGATTTTGATCAAAAAAATCTGACATGGGTTGATCGTTACTATATGTTGGACGGCACCACTCTTGAGCCATCAAATTGGCCTGATTTTTATTTGGATGTAGTCAATAATTTAGAAGTTGGTCTCAATGTCCTTTTAGTCCATTTAGGAGTGGACAATGAAGAACTCCAAGCCGTTACGATAAACCATCCTGCTTTTGGAGCTACTTGGCGGGCTTTGGATTTAGAGGTTTTGGAAAGTGATGCTTTTAAAACCTTGTTAAAAAAGAACAACATAAAAGTAATTCAATGGCGTGATATTAAGAACATCATGTATCCCACCCCCATTTAAACAGACCGTTTTTATCAATGGAATTTTAAGTTTGAGAAACACAACGGTCATAACCATAAAAACCACATTAAAATGAAAAACGAACCCACAAAAATTACTAGAAAAGCCAAAGGCCAAATTGTTGTCCATGGAACGGTTCACTTAACCGATGAAGAGGGGAACCCCATTGAGCATGGCCCGAGATTCACGCTTTGTGGATGTGGAAAATCGAAAAACCTCCCTTTTTGTGATGCTTCCCATAATGAGGAATGATCCTCCTATTCCATTTGGAGATTTTGGGTTAATACCTTCATTTTTTCATTAAGAGAACCAATTGCTTTTGCGTAGCGCTCATCCCATTCCTGAAGCCGATTGGATGCTTTTAAGGCAATTTCGTATTCCAATCCGGGTAAGATCCAAGAGGCGTATCCACTAAAGGGGTCTGAAGCAACATATAAGGACTTATACCACGAACCAAAATACATTCCTTTCTCATCAATAAAACTTTTTTCCAAAGCCAGTAGTTGTTGGTTTATTTTTTTGATTTTAGTTTTCGAAAGCTGTTGTTTCAATTGTTGTTCTAAGGTAGCAGCCAATAAATCAGCCGTTTTATGTAAATGGTCTATTTGTTCTTTAGCCAAAGAAAAACCCTCAAAGTCAGGGTGGAAAGCCGTTATTTTATTTGTGGCGTTTTTAAAATGAATCTTAAGATCAGTGGCATAACGGACCACATCATAAGGGATCACTTCGGCATTGGCTAAGCGAAGTGTCATCAAACCCGCTACTTGCGTTACCATCCCTCCCATTTTAAATTCTGGATCGACAAAACGTTCATAAAAGCGAAAGCTATCGTAATTGGAATGATATAAATTAGGTCCGCCTGCACCTCCACTCAAGGAAGGAACACCCACGTGCATATAAAAGGCAATATGATCAGACCCACCCCCTAAATTACCAATGTTTGGTTCTTGTCTATCAGAACCTTTCCAAAAGTCGTAAAGGCTTTTGTCTTCATAAGGGTAGCGAACTTCTTTGGAAGCTTCAAGAATTAATCTTTTTAAACTAGGGGCTGCAGCAGCACCAAAGTTTTTACCAGAAACTCCCCCATCAAAGTTTAAATAGGCCACAGCTTTCGCATTCAGTTCCTTTCGCATTTGTTCCACCCACTCGGTTGAACCAATCACCCCATGTTCCTCAGCATCCCAGTGCGCAATTAAAATGGACCGCTTTGGGCGATAGCCTTCTTCGACCAATTTTCCCAAAGTTTCTCCTAAATTTAAAAGCATGGCTGTACCACTATTAGGGTCTGTAGCACCAAACCCCCAAGCATCAAAATGACAGCCTAAAATAATCCATTCGTCGGGAAATTCACTTCCTTTAATAGTTCCGACCACATCATGTACTCGAACAAAATCCTTTTTTTGTTCCACTTTAAGCCGAACGGTGAGATCGTTTCCTCCTTCCAATCGATAGGTAAAAGGAAGTCCACCTTGCCACGCAGCGGGAACTGGAGCTCCTTTCATTTGTGCTAAAATCTTTTCTGCTTCTCCATAGCCAATTGGAGTTACTGGGATGGTATGGAGTTGTGTGTCAGCAGGGTCTAGACGTTTTATCTTTTTCTTTCCGTCCAAGGGGAGTGCGGGTTCAAAAGGGGTCAATGGATCTCCTGTAAAATCTTCGGTAAGTAAAGAACCTCTTTGAATGGTACTTTCATTGTAGTAGGGACCATCGGGGTACACCAATCCTTTGGTAAAGCCACTATCTTTGGGGTCGGTGTAAATGATTAATCCAGCAGCGCCATTGGCCTCTGCAAACTTTGCTTTAAAGCCTCTAAAATTCCCTCCATACCGCGCCATGACAATTTTTCCTTCCACACGAACTCCCAGTTCTTGCAAGCGTTCAAAATCTTCCTTACGACCATAGTTAGCATAGACAATTTCAGCAGTTATGTCACCACTTCCTGAAAAGGCATTCCAACCTTTCCAAAGCCCTGGAGCATTTGAAAAAGGATCTCCTGTAATAATATCTTCTTGTTGATTTAA
This sequence comes from Flavobacteriaceae bacterium, assembly GCA_965662885.1. GTDB lineage: Bacteria > Bacteroidota > Bacteroidia > Flavobacteriales > Flavobacteriaceae > CBFIJI01. The sequence goes on from CBFIJI010000067.1 coordinate 7,604, forward strand.
GGGCATCCGTTTAGGAGTGACAATTTCAATTAGTGAGCTTCCAGGTGTTTTGGGAAGATAAACATCATAGGGATAAAGACGGACATCCATGCCTGCATCGGTCATCACTTTTGCCATATAATCACGAACGGCATAATTCGCAGCACTTCCCACGACATGGGGTTGGGCCGTGAGTGTTTTTAAATGAGTTTTAAAACGGTCAAAGGAAACGCTTTCAAGAAATTTGGATTCAATTTGTTTTTCTTGGGTCCATGAAGGCGGTGTAAAACCTTCTCCTTGAGCAAATAAAACAGTTAAGCTACAGCTAAAAAAGCTTAAAAATAAAAGGGTTCTCATAGATGATTTTCTTTTAAATAAGAAAGGTACGTTTAAAATGGTTTAGTGAATATAGGCAATTCAATAAAACTTTTTCTATGAATTTCTTTACCAATGGTAGAACAAAGAGGGTTTATATTTCCTCATTTGATTGCCTTAGTTGGACCAGCGCAATTCATCTAAACTGACGGTATAAATTTCAGTGGCCGCATCATAATTGATACTGTAAGCTTGTGGATAGTACCCAGCTTGCTGCCATTCCTGTGGTTGTCCAATGGGTGTCGTAACGGATGTCTTACTCAAAAGAAAATCTAGGGTAACCATGGGTTCAAGGAAATTAATTTGAGCATCATATTTACCATAAATAAAGGTATGCGTAAATGGACCTGATCCATTTACCTCTGGAAAAGTGGGAGAAATCATATGATTCCCTTGGTTAACTTGTCCACCATCAATTTCAATGAAAGTTTCTGGCAGGTGTTCTGGAGCGAGTGGTGCCATATACTTTTCAGAATTTTCAGGAGCAACAATAAGGGCTCTTTCAGCGATGGTCGAAAAATAAAAATGAACATCAAAGTGAGAAATATCATAAACGCCCGGGGGATTATGTCCGCCGGATTGCCAATCAAAAGAAAGGTTTTTGTAAAGACTCAAATCAACGTTTTGAATTTCAGGGAACTCCATTAAAGATTCGTTGTCATGCGTGTGGCCATCATTGCTATGTGGTTCCGGTAAATTTTCTAAGGCAGCTGCATCGAACTGTACACCTAATTTTAATGGTTCTAAAGAATTCTCGTCCAATTCAACAAAAGACCAGACTTTACCGTTTCCTAAATCAAGCGCAATACTTTTATAAAAAGTTTGTGGTTTATCATCTTCTTTGTTACACGAAATAATTATCATGCACAGAAGTGCTGTAAATAAATATTTTTTCATCTTGATAAATTTAGTTTGGATAAACTTATGAAAATAAAATGTCTTTTGGTAGGTCTAACAAAGAAATAGGCAACTATATTTCTTAAACTAGAGAGATCACAAATTTTTAGTTTAATTTCAATAAATAAATTTAAGTATAGGGATGAATTTGTTTTTATTGATAAAGAGGCCATTGATGATTTTTACGGTACTTTTTTTTGGAATACTGTATGGGTGTAAAAAAGACACTGTTGACCCTTTGTGTTGTGTTGAAGAAGAAACGACAGAGGGGAACACCACCACTATTGGCGATGAGGTACCCGCAGTTTACTTAAAAATATACAATGCGACTGATATTTACCTTGATGGCAATTATGTTGTTATCGAAGTTGATGGAGTCCCAGATCACAACAGCCCCTATTTTAGCAGTTCAAGCAGTCAGTACGAAGCTTATAATGGGGACAATTCAAATTTTAATTTAAACCCCAATACTATCGATTCTTTTGATTTTAAATTTAGGATCCCCCTCAACCCAACGGAAGCAAGCAACCATGCCTCAACACAGTTAGGTTCCATTGGTGTTTCTTTAAATGGTGTTTCTTTTTACAATCAATATGCTGGACCAAATAACCAACCGTTGACGAATGAAATAAACAGTTTTGATCAGTATGCTGGGCATCCACAACCTCAAGGCGTTTATCATTATCATATTGAGCCCACCTATTTGACCACCAATCAAGGGGAAGAGGCTTTACTTGGTTTTTTATTGGATGGATTTCCTGTTTATGGCCCTGAAGAAAATGGCGTGACCATCACGAATGACGATCTGGATGCTTTTCATGGTCACATTGGAGTCACTACCGATTATCCGGATGGAATTTATCATTATCACATTACGGATAATGATCCTTATATCAATGGAAGTGGTTATTATGGAACTCCGGGGACTGTTACACAGTAGTGTATTATTTATTCTTTTGTGTAGCTTTTTTTCCTGTAATCAATGGGCGGAACTCCCCATGGGCTATGCCAATTCGGATACCTTAAAATTAAAAGCCTCTAAAGGGGTTTATTATTACCAAAAGACTCCTTTTACGGGGGTGGTTTATACATTGGGGGAATTTCCTTCAGACACCCTTTCGCTCCAAAAGTACCTCCATGGGAAAAAGCATGGGACATGGACAGCTTATTATCCCAACAAGCAATTAAAAGAAAAACGAACCTATCATCACGGAAGTAAAGAAGGGGTTCATCTGCGGTATTGGCCCAATGGTCAACTGCGATTACAATTCCATCTCCGTAACGACCGCTATCATGGAAACAGCAAAGCATGGAACAGTACAGGAACACTTATCAGTGACCGGAATTTTATCGATGGTCAGGAAAGTGGTATCCAAAGGCTGTGGTATGACGATGGAAAAATAAAGGCAAATTTTATCATTAAAAACCAGCGCCGTTATGGTCTTTTAGGCACTAAAAATTGTATCAATGTATCGGACAGTATTTTTTAAAGGACTTCTTTTATTGATGTTATGGGGATGTTATTCTGAAGAAAACAATGCCCTTCCTTATTATAACACCCCCGACTTTACCCCAATTTTTATTGAAAGCAAAGAGGCTTATAAACAAAAAATATCCCACAGTATTGCTCCCTTTTCAATGACCAATCAACATGGGAAAACAATTACAGAAAAGGAAATTAAAGACAAAATTCATGTTGCCAATTTTATGTTTACACGCTGTACAAGTATCTGCCCAAGAATGACCAACAACTTAAAAGTTTTTCAGCAGACCTTTGAAAAGGATGATGAGGTTGCGTTATTATCTTTTTCTGTTACCCCTTGGCTGGACAGTATTCCAGTACTAAAAAGTTTTGCTGCGAGTTATGATATCACCGCAAAAAATTGGCATTTGCTTACTGGAAATACAGAGGAAATTTATCGTTTAGCTCGGCAATCTTATTTTGCAGAAGAAGCCTTGGGGTTTACAAAGGACAGCACCGATTTTTTACATACGGAGCGTGTGCTATTGGTGGATAAAAATCAACATATTCGAGGGGTGTATAATGCTACTTTGCCCTTGGAAATTAATCAACTTAAAGAAGATGTTTTAACCTTAAAAACACTCAATCATTAGCCTTATCGACAAATGATTGTTTTCGTTTTTTTAATTCAACAGTTCCCTTAGTGGTTAGTAGATTATATACAAAATGTAAAGTATCTTATTTCTACATTTGAACTACCCATGCTTACTAAAAGACCAACATAGCAAATCGTTCGGTAGCTATTCCTACCCACCTTCCAAAAACAGGATAAACCTTAAAAAAACGCAAATGATGTTATCCCTTTGGTTTTGTTACTGCTTTGTTAAGAGATGGTTTTTGCGAAC
>CBFIJI010000068.1:0-11150 GCA_965662885.1 Flavobacteriaceae bacterium
GACGTTTTTAGTGATTATGATGAAGAAAGGGTGTATCCGAGTGATATCAAAAAGATCATTCAATGGTACAATATACTTTTAAAGAAAAATTTATTGGTGTTTTCGGAGGCTTCAGCGGAAGAACCCACTGAAAAAGAGGATACGCCAAATGAGACTACTGAATCACCTTCTGAGGAAAATCTTGCTGCAGAATGAATTCAAAGCAAGCCCAGCTCGAAGCTTTTGGTCGTTTGTTGTACATCATGGATGAGCTCCGTGAAAAATGCCCTTGGGATCAAAAGCAAACTTTTGAAACTTTGCATCATTTGACTATTGAGGAAACCTATGAACTTGGAGATGCCATTCTGAATAATGATTTAAATGAAATCAAAAAGGAATTGGGGGACTTGTTGTTACATATTGTGTTTTATGCCAAAATAGGAAGTGAAAAAAAGGCTTTTGATATTGGTGATGTTGCAGAGGAGATTGCGGAGAAATTAATTTATAGACATCCACACATTTATGGTGATGTTTCCGTTCAAAATGAAGAGGAAGTCAAACAGAATTGGGAAGCCCTTAAGCTAAAAGAAGGTAAGAAAAGTGTTTTGGAGGGAGTGCCTAAAGGCCTGCCCGCTTTAGTAAAAGCCCAACGAATTCAAGACAAAGCAAAAGGGGTAGGCTTTGATTGGAAAAGCAGTGCAGCGGTTTTGGATAAATTTAAGGAAGAGCTATCGGAATTGGATCAAGAAATCAACGGGGGTGGTGAACCAAAAAGTATCGAATCTGAATTTGGCGATGTTTTCTTTTCTCTAATCAATTACGCCCGATTTGTAGGTGTTAATCCAGAGACGGCTCTGGAGCGTACAAATAAAAAATTCATTCAACGTTTTCAGTATATTGAACAACAAGCAGCCGCTCAAAAAAAATCAATTGAGAACTTAGATATTAATGAAATGGAGGCCTTTTGGCAAGAAGCCAAAGACCATTATTCCTCTTCTGATACTTCGTCGGCTTCCGAAGATAGTTGAGCTTGTTTTTTTATTGCATTATTTAACTGCTTTAAACGAATCATTCGACCATCTAAGAGCTCCATGTTTTTAATCAAGCGGTTAATCTTGGTTTGTACTTCTTTAAAGAGCGGATTGTCAGAACTGGAATTGCTGAAAAATTCTAAATTGTTTTCTAGCTGGTTAATTTCTCCTTTTATAGCACTAATTTTTGTTCGTAGTTGCTGAATTTCATCACGAATACTTTCAGGATCTCCATTTTTAAGAATCAGTTTACTTTCAAAAATATAGTTTTCGTGTTCTTTTTTGGCAATAGCTGATTTCTTAACCCCTTCGACAACTGCTTTTAAGAATGCTGAATTCATTTTATCATTAAGTCCAGCGTTCATCATTCCAATACTTTGCAATTCTTCTGCTGTTTTTTTGATCAAGTCAACAAAGGCATCGAGTTCGCTTGGGAGTTTAACTGCTTTAAAGCTTTCAATGAATTTTAATTTTTCATTGTATACTTTTTCTTCCTCACCACTCATTTTTTGGTAGCCCGATTTGACCCGCTCAAAATATAAGTTATTCTTCCCTCGAAATTCATTCCACAGTTGATTGTCAATCTTTCTTGGAATAAAACCAATTTTTTTCCATTTGGATTGCAATCCTTTTACAGTGTTGGTTTGTGATTTCCAGTTGTCACTTTCTAGAATTTGATCCAGCTCGTTGATGAGTGCTTTCTTCTGATCGATATTTACTTTGTGCTCTGACTTTTGTTTTTTATAAAAAACATTTTTTTCATGAGTAAAGGTTCTGCCCAGTTCTCGAAAACTTTTCCAACTAGCTTTACTTTCATTACTGGGTACATTCCCAATGTTTTTAAATGCTTCTCGGAGCTCATTAAAACGATTTAATGCCAGTTGCCAATCTTTGTGATTGTTGGGCATTTTATTGACAAAGGATTCCATTTCAGCAAGGATAGCTTTTTTCTTTTCTAGATTTTCACTAAAAATGACATCAATATTTTTCTGATATTCGTTCCTTTTTTGATGAATAATCTTGGTTGCTGCTTGAAAACGTTTCCAAAGATCTTCTCGATGTTGGGGGGCAACTGGACCTAAATCGTTTTTCCAAAGGCGGTGTAACGTATTTAAATCACGGTTAGCTTTCATCACATCTTGCAAGTCTATTAAAGCTTCCGCTTGCTCAATGATTTTTAATTTTTCTTCATAATTGTGTTTGAAGTCTAAATCACGAAGATCCCGATTTAAGTGTAGGAAATCATAAAAACGTTCTACATGATGCTTGTAGGTTTGCCACAGATTTTGATTTTCTGCACGAGGTACAGACCCTGAATTGTGCCAACTTTCCTGTAAGGCTCGAAAGCGTTTGTATATGGTATTAATGTTTTCATCGACGCTTATCAATTGCTTGATTTCTTCAATGATATTTTGTCTTTTTTCAAGGTTGGCTTTTTGTGTGGCCTCTAAGTCCTTGTAATGTTTTCTTTTTCGTTGACGGTATTCATAGGATAAATGGTCAAACTGCTCTTTGTATTTGGGTTTGAATGTAAAGTCAATCTCATTTCCACCTTCTTCTAAAAAAGTGGCCTTAACCCGATTCATTTCTTCCTGATATTTTTCTTCAAAAAGATCTTTAGTAAACATTATCTCATTGTTTCTGAACATCCAGTCTGACTGTTCACTGATCATTCTAAAGGTTTCCAATAATTCTTCTGGACCTAACTTAGCTAGTTTATCTTTATCGAAATCTTGGCCGGATTTTTTATCCTCTTTGGGCTTTGTTTTAGCTTCATCTTCCCCTTTTTCTTCAGAAATAGATTCTTTAGATTGCTCCTCAACTACCTCTTCGACTTCCGTGGACTCATTTGAAATGTTTTCCTCTTTTTCCGATGCACTTTCAGCGAGTGGTTCCTTTGTAGGTTCTTCTAATTGTGTAGCATTTTCTCCGACGTCTTCCGTAGCTGTTTCGTTTTTTGAAACTTCTTCCTTTGAGTCGGCTTGCTTTTGGTTGTCTGCACCTTCAGTTAAAGAAGGATCTTGGTCAGATGCTCCTTTAAAATTCCCTTCTGAAGGATCGATGGTAGGGTTTTCCATAACGTTATAAAACTAAAATTTATAAATTAATAATACACTTTTTTTAGTACAATAAAAAATACTTAACAAATTTACTCAATGATTCCAGAGTTCCCAAGCTTTTTCTGCTTGGTAAACAAGCATATTATAGCCATTTTGAACTTTAGCGCCATTTTCCAATCCTTTTTTAAGAAATAAGGTCTGTTCTGGATTGTATATCAGGTCAAAGAGAAAATGAGAGGATGAAAGATGTTCATAGGGGATAGGGGGGCAATTTTTTATGTTTGGGAAAGTACCTAATGGGGTGGTGTTTATGATTAAATGGTAGTTTTCGATTGTTTTTTTATCGAGTTCCTCATAGGAAACTTGATCTTTTCCAGCACTTCGAGAAACAATTTTAAAATTACAATTGTTTTTTTCTAAGATATAAGCCACGGCAGAAGCTGCGCCACCACTTCCTAAAATGAGTGCGTTTTCAGGTATTTTTTTTAGTCTTTCTTTTAATGATTTTTCAAAACCAAAAACATCTGTATTGTGTCCGGTAGTTTTTCCTGTTTTGTCCCAACATATGGTGTTCACTGCACCAACAGCTTTGGCTTGTGGAGAAAGCTGATCTAAATAAGGAATTACTGTTTTTTTGTAGGGAATGGTGACGTTTATACCTGCTAAATCTTTTCTATTAAGCAATTCGGGTAGTTCACTTTTTTCCTGAAGATCAAAGTTGTCATACCGACAGTGGGTATGTCCTTCTTTTTTAAATTTCGAAGCAAAGTAACCCCTAGAAAAAGAGTAATCTATATTTTTCCCAAGCAATCCGTATTGCTTATTTTTTTGATCTTTTTCCATAAGTTTCCAAAAGTATAATAATTCCTGCTCCTAAAAGTATATACCCAATAATTATCCAATTTTGAGTGGTCTTTATGTCTGGCAAGTAATAGAAATAATGATATATTTCAGGATTACCAACCTCATTTAATATGAACTCTCCTGAAGGATTGGAAGGATAGTTTATTTTCTTCCAAGGCCAAACTATTCTAGCAGAACCAGCGATAAAGCCAATAATGGTTGCAATACTCGTTTGATGGTATTTTTTTAAAAAATAACTGAGAATATTGGAGAAAAGGATGAGTCCCACAATGGATCCTAAAGTAAAAATCACAAGGATTTTGAGGAGTTTCATTTGTTCGATATCCGTTAAAAAGGAGAAGTCTGAAAGAATGATTTTTTTGAGAATCTCCAATAAATTGTTTACGGAATCAACCAATAGTAAATTATAGTTTCCAAGAACAAGCAATAAAAAGGAGCCAGAGAGCCCAGGAAGGGTCATTCCTGAAACACTAATGATACCACAGAAAAAGACAAATAGTAAGGTGTCATTTTCAGCAATTGGCTTTGCTGTTGATATAATTACACCGACTATAAGTCCCAAAAGACTTACAGTTAATGTTTTCCGATTCCATTGTTTTACTTGATTCGTAATATAAAACAGAGAGGCAATAATCATTCCTAGGAAGAGCCCCCACACTTGTTTTTCGTGATGGGTGAGCCAAATGTCGAGCAGTAAGGAAACACTAAAATAACTGATGATAGTCCCGCTAAATAAAAAAAATAAAAACGAACCATTGATATAATTCCAAAAACTTTTAAAGCGACCGCTAATTAATAGTTTGACCGCTTTTCCATTAAAGTGTTTGAGTGCATGAATAAGTTCCTCATAAAAACCCGCTACAAAGGCGACAATACCCCCTGATACCCCAGGTACTTTGTTTGCTGCGCCCATAGCAATCCCCTTTAAGATCAAAAAAACATTGTCTTTTAGTTTTCTTTTTGAGGAATTATTGGTCATTTTTTTTGGGGTTTAATTTTTTCAAGAGTTAGAAGTAAGACAAGACCGATAACAACGAATAGTAATGCTTTCCCCATTTCAGGTGTTCCCTCAAATTGGTTAGGTAAAACAGCCAATGTTTGTTCCTCAGCAGTTTCTTTTAAGGAAGGAATTTTATTTTGCCAAGGCCATATTTTGTGGAGTGCTCCAATCATTAATCCAATTAATGTGGCCATGGTACTGCGGGGATATTTTTTAAACAACCAACTTAAAAAACCTGCAAAAATTCTCAATCCAAAAAGAATCCCTAGTCCAAAAACGAGTAATTTACTGTAGGTTGCTATAAAAATGGTTTGATCAAAATTAGTAAGGACCTCAATGGCTTGACGAATTGTTGCTAAAATAGATTCATAAACTCCGAGAATAAGAAGAATATAGGCTCCAGAAAGTCCAGGCAGGATCATCGCAGAAATTCCGATAAACCCAGAAAAGAACAAATAAACATAGCCCGAGTCAGAAGTAGTTCCAGTAAGCTTGGACAGGAGAAAGGAGGTTATTGCTCCCGCCAAAATAAAAAGGAAGCTAACTGCTTTAAAAGGACGTATGCTTTGTGCGATTAAAAGGATACTTGCTATGAGTAGTCCAAAGAAAAAAGACCACAAGGCGATGGGTTCATTGGTAATCAACCATTCTAAAAGAAAGGAGAAGCAAAGAATACTGGTTATGATTCCTCCAAAAATGGCTGCTAAAAAAGGACCATTTACTGCTTTAAAAAAAAAGACGAATCCTTCTGTTCTGATTTTTTTAATATTTTCAAGCGTAAATTGATTGATGCTTGATAGGAGTTCCTGGTAAATTCCAGTGATCAATGCAATGGTTCCTCCCGACACTCCTGGAACAAGATCGGCAATTCCCATTGCCATTCCCTTTAAGAAGGTCAATAGATACTTAATGTTTAATTTCACGCTTTACAATTTTTTCAAAATTAGTGAAAGCAATTCACACGTTTTGAAAAAAACGACACCTAATTATTAAGTAATTTTGAAATTAGTCGTGTTTGTTTAAATTCAGGGAAAAGTTGGATAATCTTTGGACTGATTTCGCTCTTTTTTTTGGCATTTTGGAAATAATAGTTGGCTTCCTTGATTTGGTTTAGTCGGTGGTGACAACCAGCAATTCTGAAGTCCAATTCAGCTTCATCTGGAAAAAAACTTTTGGCCTTATTGGCGACTTCTAAAGCTTTGCTAAAATCTTCCATTCCAATCCATCCATCAATGCAAGACACCCATGTTGTCCAACCAAAATCTCCTAAATCCAACATGTTTTGATAGGCAAGGATGACTTCATCAGGGAGCTTTAAAAAATGGTGAATGGTCGCACTTTTTTTCCATAAGTCAATAGAATCACCGTTGGCCTTAAGTGCTTTCCGGACATAATATTGCGCTTTTTGATAGTTTTCTTTTTGAATATGTATGTCAACAAGACCGATCCACCCACGTTCGCTATTGGGTTCTAAATGAACAGCTTCCAGAAAAAATTCTACAGCTAACTGTTCATTTCCTAATTTTTGATGACAAAAACCAATACGTTGATAAATAAAAGCACTAGGTTCGTTGGTTTTGATGGCCCCTTCGTAATTATTAATAGCTTCATTGATGCGCCCTTCTTTTTCTAGTAATTTACCTTTTTCAACATATGCTCCTGTAAAAGTATCGTCACTTATCAATGCAAAATCAAAGGCGGAAATGGCTTCTTTTGTTCTTCCCATTCGAGCGTAAACTCTCCCAAGTTGATGCCATCCAACCTCACTGTAGGGGTCTCTTTCAATGATGGCATTTAAGGCTTCAATTGCCGCTTCGTTGTCTTTTAATTGTTCGAAACAGTAGATAAGGTTATACAGTGCGTGGTAATCTTCGTAGGAATCTTCATTGCATTTTTTAAAATAATACGCAGCCTTTTTAAAATTTTCTTGTAAAAGAAATTCCATTCCCAAAAGATTCCATACATCAAACGGATCATCTGTAATGGTTAAAGCAGTATTTAAATATTCTACGGCTTCTGGGTGGTTTCCTGTTTTTGAAGCAACGGTTGCTTTTTGAAGTAACACTTCTTCATTTTTAGGATCGACTTTACTGACGTGCTCCAAAAGGAGAGCAGCAGCTTCATACTTTTCGTCCATAATCAACAGTTCACTTTGTAACAAGAGTAATTCAATATTACTAGGATGTTGTTCTAAACCTAATTGAAGGGCTTTTTTGGCTAATTGTACTTTACTGAAACTGAGGTAGTGAACAATGATATCTTCAAATTCTAATGCGTCAAAAAAATAAACATCATTGGTTTTTAACATGGTTTCAAACCTGTTTAAGGCAGCATTTGGGTCATCAAAATTATCTTCTAACATAAAGAAATATCTACCTTATAAAATTAAAAATTTCGTATGACGCAGGGGAGAGTGAGCGTGTTATTTTCAACAAAGTAATTAACATTCGATGAGGTTGATTAGGGTTAAATTCGGTCGAGTATATGTTTGATAATGGTACAACCTTCATCAATTTCCTCATTGGAAATTGTCAGTGGTGGGGAAATTCTAATGGCCTTTTTTTCCCACAACAACCAAAAAAGGAGCAGCCCTTCTTTAAGACATTCTAAAACAACACGATCAGTAATTTCAGCATTTTCTAACAGAGGAGCGAGCATCAATCCTTTCCCATTAATTTGTTTGATTTTAGGGTGCTTTAAATTTGATCGAAAGCGCTGCTCTTTTTCTGCTATTTGATGGATTAGGCTGCTGTCACGAAGTTCTCTAAGTGTGGCTAGGCATGCTGCAGCAATAACTGGATTACCTCCAAATGTTGTTATGTGCCCCAGTTTAGGGTGATTTTCAAATAATTTCATCAGTTTTTTAGAACTGCTAAATGCACCCACAGGAAGACCTCCTCCCATTCCTTTTCCCATTACAAGAATATCTGGGCTTACATCATAATGTTCAAAGCCAAAAAATTTACCTGTACGTCCAAAACCCGGTTGAATTTCATCTAAAATTAAAAGGGCACCGACTTCCTTACAACGTTTTTTAACCTTTTTAAGGTAGTCGTTTTTTGGAAGGATAAAGCCTGCTCCACCTTGGATGGTTTCTAATACAACTGCTGCTGTTTTTGTCGTAATTTTTGCTAAATGGTCTTCGTTGTTAAATTCAATAAATCGAACATCGGATAATAAAGGGCGATAGGCTTTTTTTTGGACTTCATTTCCCAACAGGCTTAATGCTCCATGGGTACTTCCATGATAGGACTGATAAGCTCCGATCAATTCTGATCTACCCGTTGCGCGTTTGGCTAATTTCATGGCACCTTCTATAGCTTCTGTTCCAGAATTGGTAAGGTAAATGGATTCGTGATTTGAAGGTAAAAGTGCAAGTAGTTCCTCACTTAACTGTACCGCAGGTTCTTGGGCAAATTCGCCATAAACCATGACATGCATATAGCGTTTCATCTGTTTTTCAACGGCAGCAACTACTTTTGGGTGACAATGCCCTAAACTACAGGCAGATACCCCTGCGACAAAGTCCAAGTATTTTTTTTCTTCCCGATCATAAAGATAAGAACCAAGCGCACGATCAATTTCTAAACCTAAGGGGTGAGGGGTTGTTTTAGCTTGATATTTTAGAAATTTCTCTTTAAGTGTCATTTTAATTGCAGTGGTTTTTTCTGCTTTTTTAGTACTGGCCGCTCGGGCTTTCTAAGTGGTCCATTAAAAGCCCTTATTGCTGGAAAAACTAATTCCTTGTCAGCTTCACTAAATAGGTCATCTACTGTTTCTGGTCGTTCTTCTTTACGCCAAATAAACCCTTTTAGTTTGCGTTCATTTTGAGGGAGTTCTTTGTCTGGAAATACATTCCCTTCAGGACTCACCAAAAAGGTAATATCCCCAATTTCATTTTCCTCAAATTGAATGTTTAATGCGCTACAGGTTGTTTTATCAATTCCGATGAGTTCTAGATCACTTTCTGAATAGAGGTAGTAAACCACTTCAGTATTTTTAATTACATCAATATTATCTAATACACCATCAATCAAGGCACCGTTAAGAACACCTCCTTTAATTTGGTTATATCCGTCGGCACTAATCGTGTCTTTTTCAATGACGAAGGCATTACCGATAATCTTTAGAGAGTCCAGTTTTTTTGTTTCTAGGTTAGAAATTAAAAATATTTCATCACCAGTCATTTGGCTTTCACCAAACCAAAGAATAGGGTTTATCAAATTTCTTTGTGCACTTGTCAATATTTGATTTTGTTTTTTGGTCAAGGGTTTTTTTAAGAGTTTTATAAGCCCCGTGTTTTGGTTTAAATGAATGGAGTCTGATTTCCCTCGAATATCTTCCTTTAGAATACGAACATCATAAAACCCTTTTAAAATTCGTTCTTCTTCTGGACCAACTGCAATTAGGGTATCCGCATGAATAAACAAAGAGTCGGATTCTACAATGTTTATTGCAAGAGCTCTTTTGGTGATAATTATAGAATCTTTGGCTTTAAATACTTCACCATAATGCCCTTGTATAACTGAATTGTTTAAGGTGTCTATAATGCTTATGTTATTCGTTGCCGCTGCATAATCACGTTTACTTTCAAAGTAGAGACTGTCGCCACTAATTATTTTATCATCATAAAAAATGGTGGCGTTTTTTTTGAAAATTCCCTTTTCATTTTCAGTATCATAAAAGCCATTTTCACATATAATTTCATAGGCTTCTCCAGTAATTTTGGTAGGACCATAAAAATAGGATTGGTTTAATTGGGTGTAATAATCCAATTGTTCGGAGTTGATTTTGTATTCTGGATTGATGATGTTTACGCTAGAGAGAAAACGATATCTCTTTTCGCCCATGAAATAAATACCTCGATTACTGGTAAGGGTACTTGTGCTATCGACAATGACTCCTCGGGTGTTGTAAAAGGCTTTATCTTCAACTCGATCTAAATACAAGGTATCAGTTTCCAGTGTCATGTCTGGGCGTTTTAAAAAAACATTTCCCCAAGCCATGGCCTTTTTAGTTTTCCCGTCGTATTCAATGTAATTGCAAGTCATTCTTAGACTATCCCCTTGAGTGAACACCACATCCCCTTCCGCTTTAAAAAAATTTCTTTTGGAATAGAAATAACTAATATCAGAAACGATTAGTGCTCCTTCGTGAAAAAGGTGGACGCGTTCTTTGGGGGAACGAATTAAAATATTGGCTTCGGGAAACAGTTCTTGATCCTGTCTAGAGCCACCTGCTTTTCTAATTTCAACGACAGCAGGTTCCTGCGCTATCATTGGTTGTATGAGCAAGACAAAGTAGGCGAAAGCTAAAAGTTGCTTGATTCTTTTTACAAGCATTGAGAAATCATTTTTTATTGGTCTCTAAAGATGGTTTGAACTCGGTCGGGACCTACAGATACAATTTTAATAGGAGTCGCTAATTCCTTTTCAAGAAAAGCGATATAGTCCTTAAAGGTGTCTGGGAGATCCTCTTCTCGAGTTATTTGAGTAATGTCTTCTTTCCACCCTTTAAGTTCTATATAAGATGGTGTTATTGCATCTGAATTTATATCATAAGGTAAATAATCTACCTCACCTTGCTTTGTTTTATAGGCGTTACATACTTTGATGGTTGGAAAACCAGAAAGTACATCCCCTTTCATCATCATTAGTTGTGTAACACCATTGATTCGAATAGAATATTTAAGTGCCACTAAGTCAATCCAACCACAACGTCGAGCTCTTCCTGTAGTTGCTCCAAATTCATTTCCTACTTTTCCCATTCGTTCCCCATCAGCATCAAATAGTTCTGTGGGGAAAGGTCCGCTTCCTACTCGGGTAGTGTACGCTTTGAAAATCCCATAAACTTCTTTAACATCGTTGGGTGCAATTCCCAATCCAGTACATGCTCCAGCAGCGGTTGTGGTTGATGAAGTTACAAAGGGATAGGTACCAAAGTCAATGTCTAATAACGAACCCTGGGCACCTTCTGCCAGTATTTTTTTTCCTGCTTTTTGTGCCTCAAAAATATAGTGTTCACTATCTACTAATTGAAATTGTTTTAAGTTGTCGATACCCTCAAAAAAGTCCTTTTCTAAAACATTTAAATCAAATTCAACATTCGCATTAATTCCTTTAAGAAGTGCTAAATGTTTTTTAACCAACAACTGGTATTTTTCCTCCCAATGGGGGGATAAAACATCACCAACTCGGATTCCGTTACGTCCCGTTT
>CBFIJI010000069.1:0-11135 GCA_965662885.1 Flavobacteriaceae bacterium
TGAAACGGCTCCCTTAAATTTTAATCCAAAATCTATTGAAGAAGTACAAAAATCAGCACAAGGGGAAAACTTCCGCTTACTTGAAAAATCCAATGAGGCCTTACAGAAAGAAAAACAGGCCATTTTAAAACATCCTAACTTCTTTGCTGATCCTATTTTACAAAAGCAATTTAAAACCTTGGACAAAGAAGAAAAGAATCAACGTCTTCAAGCCAAAGAACTAATTACAAAAGTCAATCCCGATATTGAGACGAATGACAAAGATTATGTATTTATTTCCTATATTCTAAAATACTTACCACAAGGATTAATCGGACTGCTTTTAGCTGTTATTTTTTCTGCTGCGATGAGTTCAACCGCTTCTGAGCTGAATGCCCTTGCAGCAACCACAACCATTGACTTATACCGCCGTAATCGAAACGGAAGATCGGAACAGCATTATGTCACTATCTCCAAAGTATTCACCTTGGTCTGGGGGCTAATCGCTATTTTATTCGCCAGTTTTGGTAGTCTTTTTGAAAATCTTATCCAACTAGTAAACATCATCGGATCAATCTTCTATGGAACCATTTTGGGTGTCTTTTTAGTAGCCTTTTTTATAAAAAAAGTAAAAGGGAGTGCCATATTTTATGCAGCACTTCTATCGGAAAGCTGCATTATAGCACTTTATTTCATGGATAAGGTGGGTTATCTTTGGTTGAATGTGATTGGAGCAGTACTAACCGTTATCCTTGCTCTTGGAATACAATTTATTGTTGAACAAAAAAATGCAAAACACTAACGCATAAAAAAAGCCACTTTTAAAGGTGGCTTTTTTTGAAAAGAGATGCATTTACATCGCGCTCCATTCTTCAAGAGATTTTTTATTTAATCGAACATAATCCATGTTTTTAGCTTTTTCAGCTAACTCCATAGATTTTTTAGCGGAAGCAATTGCTGCATCTACCTCATTCAAACGAAATAAAATAAGCGATTGTTGACGGTACATCCAATATTTATCGTCCTCTAAGGCAATGGCTTTTGCGATCCAAACTTTGGCTTGTTTTAAATCTAGATTTTCAGCCAAATAATAACCGGCTGCTCTGTAGTAATCATTCACTTTTGGGGAATCTGACATGGTTTTTTTGATACTAGCAATGGTATTTTTTACGGTAGCAACCTTAAAAGGAACAACTACTTTTGCTGTATCCCAAGAAATTGCTAAGTCAGCTCCATTATTACCTAAGTTCTGAAATGCAATTGTAAATGAAGCAACAGACTCGTTCAAATTGACTACCGGAAATTCAAAACTTGCTGCTACATGTTTACTATTCCATTCTTGAGGTATTCCCCAATTATCGGTTTTAGTATAAAAGAAAATCTCCCACATGGTGGCACCAGGACGAGTGAAAAGGGCATAATTCCCAGCTGGAATTGTAACCCCTTTGATAGTAATAGGGTCAGAGAAACTGATTTTAGTATTATCGTTAGCACCTGTTCGCCAAATTTCACCATAAGGCACTAAGGCTCCCATGATGGCACGATCTCGAGTTGCTGGTCGGGAATAGGTAAGCGTAAATTCAGTCAAACCAACGGTTTGCATGATTGTGGCTGCAGGGCTAGGCTGTGGCGTTTTTACTTGGGAAAAACCCAAAGTAAAACCTAACAAAAAAAACAGTGGAATGTATTTCATAATTCGGGTTTTAAAAATTTTAATAAATGTACAAGGAAATCACTCTTAAAAAAAAACTTTTAACGGTTCTCTAACGATCTGATGCAACGAATGTAAATTGTATTAAAAAAAACCTGAAAATACTAGAGGGAAAATTTTTAACTCAATTCAAAGATTATCGTATTTTTGGAATAACTCCTTTTCTTTTACCACATATAAACCAATATTTACCTATTAAATAAATGAAATTTACATTTTTAACTATGAAAAAAATAGTTTTATTCTTACTGATTTTCGCTGTTAACAATACAGCTTTTGCCCAAAAGGACAGTACTAAAGTGGACACGAAAGTGACCAACAAAAAGGGGCTCCCTTTAAAAGAAGCCAGAAGTCTTTCGATTAAAACCGACACGGGAACTTGGCTTTCTCTAGATGTTAGCCCAGATGGTAAAACACTTGCTTTTGATCTCTTAGGTGATCTTTACTTACTTCCCATTAGCGGTGGAAAAGCAAAAAGAATTACGGAAGGTTTGGCCTTTGATTCACAACCTAAATTTTCACCCGATGGGGAATCGTTGTTGTTTTTATCCGATCGAAGTGGTGGAAACAATGTGTGGACACTCAATATTGAAAAGGGGGACACTTTACAAATAACCAAAGGAGATACCAAAAATGTACAATCAGCCGTATGGTCTCCTGATGGAAAATACGTAGCTGTAAGCCAAGGAATCCGAAATTTGAAACTACATCTTTACCATATTGACGGAGGAAGTGGGACACAATTAATCAGTGAACCGGAACGATTAAAAACAGTAGAACCTAATTTCAGTGCTGATGGACGTTATATATGGTTCTCCAAACGAATGGGAGCTTGGCAGTATAACGCTTCTTTACCACAATATCAATTGGCTGTTTACGATCGTGATACGGGTAAAACTGAAAACAGAACATCTCGCTATGGTTCAGCATTTTCACCCACCCTTTCTCCCGATGGAAAATGGTTGGTTTATGGAAGTCGATGGAACGATCAAACCGGATTGGTTGCTCGAAATTTAGAAAATGGTATGGAAAAATGGTTAGCCTATCCAGTACAACGGGATGAACAGGAATCCATTGCTCCATTAGGAGTACTTCCAGGGATGGCGTTTACACCAGACAGCCAGCATCTAATTGCTTCATACGGTGGGAAAATACACAGTATCCCGATCAATGGTGGGGCAGCTAAAAACATTCCTTTTGAAGTGGAAGAAAAAGTTGCTTTGGGAGCACAATTGAAATTTGATTACCCCATGAGCGATGCTTCGGAATTTACAGTCACTCAAATCCGTGACCCCAAAGTGGCTCCCGACGGAAAAAGTATTGCTTTTACGGCTTTAAACCGTTTGTATAAAATGGATATATTGACCAAAAAAATAATGCGTTTAACCAATTTTGAGTTTACCGAAGCTATGCCAAGTTGGAGCCCTGACAGCAAAGAAATTGCTTTTGTAACTTGGGACACTTCCCAAGGGGGGCATTTATATAAAGTTGCCGCCAATGGAAAAGGAAAGCCAATCAAACTATCTGAGGAAGCTGCATTATATACGGAGCCAGCTTGGAACAAGAATGGGAAAATTGTTTTATTTTCTGGTTCACAACAACAATTTAAACAGGCGACTGGTCCGTACTCCTTAATGAGAAAAAAAGACTTAATTTGGGTATCAGCACAGGGTTCATCTTCTAATTTTATTGCTAATGCTGATAATAACTCCAACCCCCATTTTGTCAATACTGATGATCGCATTTATTTATACAATGGTTCTAAGGGGCTTATCTCCATTCGTTGGGACGGTACAGACACAAAAACCTATGCCAATGTTGAAGGAATTACCGTTTACGGTTCGATCTACGATGACCAACATCTTTTATCTGACCATCCAGAAGCTCCTAAAAAAACACCTTCCAAAGCCAGCAAAGTCATTAAAGCGCCTAAAGGTGACTATGCCTTAGCACAAATCAATAATGATATTTATGTGGTCACAATTCCTTATGTTGGAGCAAAAGCCATAAAAATCAATACTGGAAAGCCTGAAAGTGCTAGTTTTCCAAGTATAAAGCTAACAGAATTAGGGGGACAATTCCCAAGTTGGGACAAAAACGGAACAACCGTCTATTGGTCTTTAGGTAAAACTTTATTTCGCTTCAACGTCGATGAAGCCAAGCGAATGAAAAAATTAGCAGATGCCGCCAAAAAAGAAAAAGAAGCTAATAAAGATGATCAAACAGTAGCCAAGGACAAAAAAGAAGACCAAGAAGAAGACAAAGAAGAGGATAAAGATAAATTCAAATACACCCCCAAAGAAACCAAAATTGAGGTAGTCGTTCAACGGGATATTCCAAAGTCTAAAATCGCAATAGTCAATGCAACGATTATTACCATGAACGCTGATGAGATCATTGAAAATGGAACTGTGCTAATTGAGAATAATCGTATTAAAGCTGTTGGAAAAACTTCAACAATGACCATTGCTGATGATGTCCACACTATTGATGCCAATGTTAAATACATTATCCCAGGATTTGTAGATACCCATGCGCACCTTCGTCCAGCTTGGGGGATTCATAAAAACGAAAGTTGGGCCTATGCGGCTAATCTAGCCTATGGAGTCACAACAACACGTGATCCTCAAACAGGAACCACTGATGTGTTGACTTATGCCGATATGGTAGAAGCTGGAATGATGACTGGTCCAAGAATTTATTCTACAGGCCCTGGAGTGGGCTATTGGGGATACAACATAAAGAGTTTGGAACACGCACGTAATGTTTTAAAACAATACTCAGAACATTACAATACGAAAACCATTAAAATGTATCTCACTGGAAACAGAAAACACAGGCAATGGATTATTCAGGCTGCAAAAGAACAGGAATTGATGCCCACCACGGAAGGAGGTTTGGATTTTAAACTCAATGTTACCCAAATTTTGGATGGCTATCCAGGACATGAACATTCTTTTCCAATATATCCGCTCTACAGTGATTTTATCCAATTTGTTGCGGGTTCACAAACTGCTTACACCCCTACTCTATTGGTTTCTTACGGTGGTCCTTGGGCTGAAAATTATTACTATGCAACCGAAAACGTTCAGAACGATAAAAAGTTAAATTACTTTACACCAAAATCAGAGTTGGATGCCAAATCGCGTAGAAGAAATGCTGGCTGGTTTATGGAAGAAGAACATGTTTTCAAAGATCATGCGGTATTTGTCAATGATCTGGTTGATGCTAAAGGAATTGCTGGTGTTGGATCGCATGGTCAATTACAAGGCTTGGGCTTTCATTGGGAACTATGGAGTATGCAAGCAGGAGGAATGACCCCACACGAATCCCTTCAGGTAGCAACAATTATTGGAGCTGAAGCAATTGGTTTATCAAAGGATATTGGAAGCATTGAAAAAAACAAAATGGCTGACTTAATTCTTTTGGATAAAAATCCATTGGAGGACATTCGAAACACCAATAGCGTCCATCAAGTCATTAAAAATGGTCGCGTATATGATGGTAATTCCTTAGATCAAATGTATCCGCTTCAAAAGAAACAATCCGTACAAGAATGGTATCAAGCTGAACCTAATAATCTACCCGGAATAAAATAAAAAAGAAGCAGAAACACTCTTTTTAAAGGCCTTTGTAGAACATGCAAAGGCCTTTTTCTATTGTATAATCCGATGATTTCCTCAGTTGTTCATATTTGTATTAATTATTTTGTTTAATAATTTTTTGATAAGGTTAAACATTTCGTATATTTGAATGAAACTATATTTATGAAGTTATATCGCCTGCAAACAATCCAGCAGTTACCCATATCAAAAAATGAAGCATGGGAGTTTTTATCGGATCCTAATAATCTTAAAACGATCACTCCTGATTATATGGGTTTTAAAATACTATATGGCGCTGAAAAAAAAATGTATGCGGGTCAGATCATTCAATATATTGTTACTCCTGTCTTGGGAATTCCAACAAAATGGGTGACAGAAATCACCCATGTTAAAGAAGGCGATTACTTTGTGGACGAACAGCGTTTCGGTCCCTACGCCCTTTGGCATCACAAACATTTTATTAAGGAGATTGATGGAGGTATTGAAATGGAAGATATCATCGATTACAAAATCCCTTTTGGATTTTTAGGCCAATGGGTACATCCCATAATTGTAGCACCTAAACTCAAAGAGATCTTCAATTATCGAAGGAAAAAACTAATTGAACTTTATGGAACACTATAAGCATATGTTGAAAGATAAAAATATTTTAATTGTTGGAGGAAGCTCAGGAATAGGTTTAGCATTAACCAAACAACTGGAACAGTCCAACCGAGTTTTTGTAGCCAGTCGAAGCAACGAAAGTCTTCAGGGAATTCAATGTGAGCACATCCCATATGATGTGGTCAATGATATGCTTGATACATCTGCACTTCCAGACCAATTGGATGGCTTTGTATATTGCCCAGGAACAATAAACCTAAGACCCTTTAAAGCCTTAAAGGCCGAAGCCTTTAAAACAGATTTTGAAGTTAATGTAATGGGAGCGATTAAAACGCTGCAAGCCGTCTTAGGAAAGCTGAATAATGCTGCGCCTGCAAGTGTTGTTTTTTTTAGTACTGTTGCCGTACAAACAGGGATGCCGTTTCATGCTTCTGTTGCCACCGCCAAAGGAGCCCTTGAAGGCTTAGCTCGTTCCCTTGCAGCGGAACTAGCACCAAAAATTAGGGTCAACGTGATTGCACCCTCCCTTACCACCACACCTTTAGCAGATAAATTTTTAAACAACGAAACGAAACTTGAAAAGGCCAACCAACGCCACCCCTTAGGTCGTGTTGGAAGCGCGGAAGAAATCGCTGCTGCTGCTGCTTTTCTACTCGGAGATACCAGCGGATGGATGACTGGACAAATAATGCATATAGATGGAGGTATTGGAACCTTAAAAACATAATATAAATGGATAAAATCACTCTTTTTTGGTTTCGTCGCGATTTACGAATCGATGATAATTGTGGGTTATATCACGCCTTAAAAGGGAAAAATAAAGTACTGCCGATTTTTATTTTTGATGAAGATATTGTCAGTAAACTACCTCAGAAAGATCGTAGAATCGAAATGATATTTCAAGCCTTGGGTGGACTAAGTGTTGCTATGAAGGAGAACAGATGTACCGTAGGAAGGTTTCATGGAACACCCAAGGCTATTTTTAAACAACTTATCAAAAAATATCCTATTGAAAAAGTTGTCACCAACAGGGACTATGAACCTTATGCCACAAAACGTGATGCGGAAATTAAAACACTTTTAAACGCTGAAGGCATTGAGTTTGAATCCTATAAGGATCAAGTAATTTTCGAAAAGGACGAAGTGACAAAAGCGGATGGATTACCTTATAAGGTATACACTCCATATTCAAGAAAATGGATTGATAGGTTTGAAAATGAAGGAATTCGACATTATCCTTCAGAAACATTACTGAACAACCTCTATCCTTTTTCAGAAGAACAGCCACTATCCTTAAACGATTTAGGATTTGTTGAAAGTAAATATGGGCAACCCACTTATCGTTTTAATAATGAAGTGATTGACAGCTATGAAGCAACGAGAAATTTTCCAGCGTTGGACAATACTTCACGTTTAGGGCCACATCTTCGTTTTGGGACAGTTAGTGTTCGAAGTCTTGTAAAAACGGCAGCTTCTCGACCTGAAAACACCTTTTTAAAAGAGTTGATTTGGCGTGAATTTTTTATGCAAATCTTGTGGCACTTTCCGCATACTAAAGATACCAGTTTTAAACCCCAATACGATCGTATTGAGTGGCGAAATAATGAAGATGATTTTAACCGCTGGTGCAACGGAAAAACAGGTTATCCATTTGTGGATGCTGGAATGCGGGAATTAAATGCAACAGGCTTTATGCACAATCGAGTAAGAATGTTGGTTGGTAGTTTCTTGTGCAAACATTTATTGATTGACTGGCGCTGGGGTGAAGCCTATTTTGCAGAAAAGTTATTGGACTATGAAATGTCAAGTAATGTTGGTAACTGGCAATGGGTAGCTGGATGTGGCGTTGATGCTGCTCCATATTTCAGGATTTTTAACCCAACGGAGCAGATAAAAAAATTTGACAAACAGCTTGAGTATATTCAAAAATGGGTGCCAGACTTTCAAGAGTTATCCTACCCTAAACCCATAGTTGATCACAAATTCGCACGAGAACGTTGTCTCATGACCTATAAAAGTGCACTAGGTACTGCATGAAAAGAATCGAAAAACGCGACTTACCTCAAAAAATCTGTGCGCGTTGCCAACGACCTTTTTCATGGAGAAAAAAATGGGAAAGAGATTGGGAAAATGTAAAATACTGTAGTAAAAAATGCAAATTGTAAATTCTACCGCTTTAGTTTGGCTTCGAAACGATCTTCGTTATCACGAACAACTTTCCTTTTTTAAAGCTGCAAAAAACCATTCTCGAGTAATCGCTTATTTTAGTTTTGATCCAAAAAATTTGGAAAAAGATAGGTGGGGTTTTCGTAAAATGGGTGAGTATCGAGCAAAGTTTTTACTTGAAACCATAATTGAACTTCAAGCTGAACTTAAAAAAAATAATATTACCCTTATTATCTCAAAAGAAGCCCCTGAAAAAGATATCGTTCATTGGGTAGAAAAGTATCAAATCAATAGCATCTATTTTCAAAAAGAATGGACTAAAGAGGAGCGTGAAACGGAAGAAAAACTTCGTGCTAATCTTAGTTCTGATATAAAATTATACGATCATTACGATCAATTTCTATTTCATCCCGAAGATGTTCCCTTTACTTTGGAACAACTCAACAATGTTTTTAGCGTATTTAGAAAAAAGTGTGAAAAATACACTTCAGTTCGGCCTTTAATGCCCCTACCAAAAGCACTTTCAAAAGACAACCTCCTACCCCAAGAATTTGACCCCCCTTCGTTTGAAGAATTGGGTATTGATGTGCTTATTGTTCATCCCCATACTGCATTTCCATTTTTTGGTGGGACGGAAGAAGGGCGTAGTAGAATGGACCATTATTTTTGGAAATCAAAAAAACTTTCTGTTTACAAAAAAACAAGAAACGGCCTTTTGGGTACTGACTACAGCAGTAAGTTTTCTCCATGGTTGGCTAATGGTGCGCTATCAGCGAGAACACTCTATTGGGAAATTAAAAAATATGAACAAGAAGTAACCAAAAATGAGTCCACCTATTGGTTAATTTTTGAGTTGATATGGCGTGATTACTTTAAATATGTTTCCTTGAAATACGGCGATAAAATCTTTTGTCAAGGGGGAATACTGGATAAAGAATACGATTGGAAAAAAAATGAACAATTGGTTAATCGTTGGATTGATGGAACTACGCAAGAACGCTTTGTAAATGCCAACATGATTGAATTAAAAAAAACAGGTTTTATGAGTAATCGGGGGCGTCAAAACGTTGCCAGTTACTTTTCAAAAAATTTATTATTGGATTGGCGCATCGGTGCTGCCTACTTTGAACAGCAATTGATTGATTATGATGTGCATAGCAATTATGGAAATTGGATGTATGTTTCGGGAGTTGGAAATGATCCAAGGGACCGAAAATTCAATGTACAATTGCAAGCTTCACGGTATGATGAAAAGGGTAACTATCAAAACCGATGGATTCAAAACACCTTATTTGAATGAAAATACGACTTATTCTTGGGGATCAATTGAATGAACAACATAGTTGGTTCAGCAAAATCGATAATGATGTTGTTTATGTGCTTTTTGAAATGCGTCAAGAAACGGATTACGTAAAACATCACGTTCAGAAGGTCATTGCTTTTTTTAGTGCCATGAGAAACTTTAATGAAACACTCAAAGCGAATGGTCACAGAACGCATTATTTAATGCTTGATGATAAAGAAAACCGTCAGGAGTTAAAAGAAAACCTCTTATATGTGTTTCAAGAACATCGCGCCACCCATTTTGAATATCTCCTTCCGGATGAATATCGATTGGATAAACAATTGAATACTTTTTGCAAAACACTATCCATTCCTTCAAAGGCTCATGATACCGAACATTTTATGAGTGAGCGGGAAGAATTAACACATTTTTTTCAAGGGAAAAAAAAATACATCATGGAGTTTTTCTATCGCAATATGCGTAGAAAATTCAATCTTTTAATGGTTGATGGTCAACCGGAAGGTGGGGAATGGAATTATGATAAAAGCAATAGGAAAAAATGGAAAGGTACACCTGCAATCCCTATGCATTATATTCCCAAAACCGAGGGGTTAGAACAAATTCATCTTCTTTTAAAAAAAGAAGGGATAACTACTTTAGGTGAATTTAATCCCTCCGAATTTCTATATCCTACTGGCCGTGAGGAAGCCTTACAGCAACTCCACTATTTTTGTAAACATTTACTTATTCATTTTGGTGATTATCAAGATGCCCTGCATACGGATGAAGTCAATCTTTTTCATTCCAGAATTTCCTTTGCGCTGAACACAAAAATGATCAGTCCTTTAGAAGTAGTAACAATTGTAATAGGTTATTACCGTAAAAATAAAGCGGTGATTGAGTTATCACAAGTAGAGGGATTTGTTCGGCAAATCATAGGGTGGCGAGAATATATGCGTGGTATTTATTGGAAAGAAATGCCAGAATACGCCCAAAAAAATACCTTGGAGAATACACGAGCTTTACCTGATTTTTATTGGAACGGTAATACTAAAATGAATTGTCTAAAACATAGTATCAACAATTCTCTGGACCACGGATATGCACATCATATTCAACGCTTGATGATTTTAGGGAATTTTGCTTTATTAGCACAAGTCCATCCAAATCACGTAGATAAGTGGTTTCTTGGAATTTATGCAGATGCAGTGGAATGGGTTCAATTGCCCAATACAAGAGGTATGAGCCAATGGGCAGATGGTGGTATTGTAGCAACTAAACCTTATATTTCCGCTGCGGCCTACATCAATAAAATGAGTAATTATTGTGGAGAATGTTCCTACGATAAAAGTAAACGTATTGGTGAAAATGCTTGTCCTTTTAACAGTTTGTATTGGAACTTTTTAGATGATAAAAAAAGCTATTTTTTAAAAAATAATCGAATGGCAATGATGCTTCGTTTATTAGAGAAAATCCCCGTTGAAGAACTAGCAGCAATTAAAGAACGTGCAGCAAATATCTTAACTCATCCTGACAATTATTAAAAAAACGCCCATAAATATTGTTTGGTTTAAAAGAGATCTTCGTCTCCACGATCATGCTGCCCTATCGGCTGCATTGAAAACAAAATATCCCTGTCTTTTATTGTATGTTTTTGAACCTGCGCTTATCGAGGATGAACACTATAGCCAACGCCATTTTAACTTTATCAAACAAGGTATCAAGGACTTAAATCATCAATTAAGTTCACTTCGAACCAAAGTTTTGGTGGTTGAGGATACCGTGA
>CBFIJI010000070.1:0-11104 GCA_965662885.1 Flavobacteriaceae bacterium
TGGCCTCCTATCCAGAATTAAATTGTAATAACAAAGCGACTGAATTATACGAAGGAATGGAAGTTGGTTTTTCCACTTTATGTGTGGATAAAGCAGTAACCTATCAATTTATTGATGATGTTATTCGTGAAATTGTTGCCATGACACCAGGACCCTATTTTCATATTGGAGGGGATGAATCTCATGCTACTCCAAAAGAGGATTATATTGTTTTTATCAATAAAGTACTTCCAATGGTGGAAAAATATGGAAAGATTCCCATGGGATGGGATGAAATTCAATTGGGTGAAATCACTGAAAGTACGGTAGTTCAATATTGGGCAGAAGCAGAAAATGCATTGATTGCCAAGCAAAAAGGAGGGAAGGTATTGATTTCCCCTGCGAGTTATGCCTATTTGGATATGCAGTATGACAGCCTTACTCCCCTTGGATTGCATTGGGCTGGTTATGTCAATGTAAAAAAAGGATATGATTGGACTGCTGAAAAATTAGTTGATGGAATTGTAAAAGAAGACATCGTTGGTATTGAAGCGCCACTATGGAGTGAAACCATCACCAATACTGAGGACTTAGAATATCTGGCCTTTCCCCGTTTACCGGGCTATGCGGAAATAGGTTGGACAAAACCTGAAAAAAGAAACTGGGAAAATTATCGGAAACGACTAGGAGAACACGGGGCTATTTTAGAAAAGTTAGATATCAACTTCTATCGCTCTACCCTTGTAGAATGGAAAAAACTAAAATAAAGCATCAATAGCAGCTGCCATTTTAAAATCAAGCGAAGTTATTCCGTCTAAATCGTTTGTTTTTAGGGTTACCGTCAGTTGATTATAGCGACATTTCAATTCAGGGTGATGATTTTGCTTTTCAGCAAGAACAGC
Organism: Flavobacteriaceae bacterium; assembly: GCA_965662885.1. Lineage (GTDB taxonomy): Bacteria > Bacteroidota > Bacteroidia > Flavobacteriales > Flavobacteriaceae > CBFIJI01. Next base: position 882 of record CBFIJI010000070.1, read on the forward strand.
GATTTTGTTAAGAAACAAAATCGCTGTTTTAAAATCTGAACATATTTTTTGGAAGTGTAATTGTCCCTCTAAATAGGACCAATCTTTACTTAGATTTTTTAGTTGTTCTGTAATTTTCTTTTCAGAAAAGACTTCCATAAAAACAATTCAAATGGTAGTATGTTACTAGTTACCTCTAATGATGGGTGCTAGTTCTGCTCGTAATGCATCATATTCTTCTTGGCTCATCATTTCCAAGTCCAATAAGTCTTTAGATTCTTTGAGTTTCGCAATGGCCTCATCACGGGTTAACTTCCGGTTGAGAAGAAGTAATTCTCCCAACTCAATAGCGTTTTCAGTATCCATGGCACTTAAGTACTTATTTAAACCAAAAGCTCTACCATTGATTTCACCAATTACAATAACAACATTTAAGGGTTTTTTCTTACTCCCCATATGGTAAGTCTTGATTTCGCTAACAACAACGCGCTCTCCAGAAAAATTAATTCCAGCCATAGGAACGCCTTGGTCGCCCATAGCTCCCATTACAGCTCCAAATCCGGATGGTCTTCCCATTTGAATGTATTCAAATTCTTTTCTTGTTTTTGTGGAATAAGCACCTACACGACCTCGATCACCATAAGATCCACCAACAGAGGTAGTTGACTGAGTTGTGGGTTTTCCTATAATTAAAGTGTCACCAAGTTTTATTGAATTTCCAGATTCGGTTACGTATTCTCCAACCTTTGTATTGTTCTTAACATTGATAAAGAAATTAATATCCCTAGATTGTTCAAAGGTCATTTTTTCAATATATTTCTTTTGCCCGAAAGCAACAGCTGTCATCAAAAGCAATAAATAAGTAATTGTTTGTCTCATCTCTATAAATTTAGTGAGCTTAAATTTAAGATTTTTTTGGCACAACAGGTACTCGATATAAAAATGATATAAGACAGCCCTTCAAATACTTATCATAGAAAAGGAGTAAGGGCTGTTTTCCAGATGCGATATCCTTTAGCGTTCATATGAAGACCATCTTCAATAAAAAGTTCGGGTTGAAGTTGGTTGTTTTTTAACATAGGGTTCCAAACATCTGCAAATTCAAGTTGTTTTCTCCTTTGCGCTAATTTTTTAAACTTCTTATTTAGTTTGATATAAGCGTCTTTTAATTGCCAACGACTAATACTTGGTTTAGCAGCGATAATGATCACTTCTGTTTCTTGATTATTCGCTTTTATTTTCCTGATGAGTTTTTTTAATACACGAAGTATAGCTGTGGGTTTTTTTCCAAAAGCAATATCATTATCACCTTCATAAATAAAAACTTTCTTTGGATTAAAGTCAAGAATAAGCTCTTGATGAAATTCCAATAAATCACTCGTTTGTGATCCTCCAAAACCTGTATTAATGATCGTGGGTTCGTTGAATACAGCTGGTAAATTATTCCAAAAACGAATACTTGAACTTCCTGTGAAGACAATGTGTTCTTGATTTGATAAATGTTGTGGTTGATATTTTTCTTGAATTGTAGTGACTTCAGAAAGAAAGGGATTTTGACCAACGACTTCTTGATAAAAAAAGAACAATAAAACGATGAGAAAAGTGGACTTCATAAAAGAATTTAATTTTGAATTAAAATAGCTTTAACAAATAAACAAAACGTTTTTTAAATCATAAAAAATGTGACGCTAACATACTAATAGTGTACAATTATATCTTTTTTTAATTATTTTTTGTATTTAAATAAAAAAATAGTATATTTGAACATATTATTAAACCAGAGGTTATTGATATTTCCCCTCCGATCTACAGTGGTAGCTTCTGGTTTATTTTTCTCTCCTTATCTTTTTTTCAATTATTTTTTGTATTTAAATAAAAAATAGTATATTTGATCATATTATTAAACCGGAGGTTATTGATATTTCCCCTCCGATCTACATTGGTAGCTTCTGGTTTATTTTTCTCTCCTTATCTTTTTTATTTTCGTTTCCTTCCAATTATTATTTACGTTTCAATTATTATATATATTTTCAATTTTATAAATTGATAACTAATTCTTTTGAAAACATTAACGATTTATACTTGAATAATTATAACAAAGGTTATACGATAAATGGAAAAGAAAATTCTTAAAGATCTCAACGGTAGATACTATGAAGTTCCTAACTTTGACTCATTCATGGATCATATTACTACTTATCATACTCAAAATGGGCAAGGAGACGGAAGTATCCATGAAGAAAAAGGCTATTATTTTAAGATTACAGCAGAATATTATCAACAGCTTTTAGAAAAATCCTGAATTGAGAGAAGAAGTCATAAGAGACAAAGAAGTTTTTAAAAGTTGTGCGGTTTCTGGGTGTTTACTCCCGTTGATCGCCCTTATTATCTGTGCTGTTTATGTATTGTTCTTTTTAGAATAAATCCCTATTCATAAACCAAACGATAAATTTTTGCTTTTTTATCGGGCATGCCTTTTTGCCAAAACAACATCGTGTCTTGGTCAATGATTTTAAGCATATTGATTACCTGTTCTCCTCGTACTTCATAGGACACCAGATTTTGTTTAAAATCAAAATTGGAATAATCTAGGCGTTTAGCAAATTTTTTAAAATTATTAATTACAAACATGCTGTCTGTAGTGTATTCAAAAAAAACATCATCACTTAGACTATTTTTATTGACGATAACCTTCCATATACCGTGAGCTAAAAATTCGATTTGATCAAAATTTTCTGCAGGTTGAAAATTACTGACTTCGTTGGAAGTTTTACAGGAAAGAATAAAAAGTAGAAAAAATAAATTTTGAATTTTCATTGGTGTAAATATTTGATTCAAAAATATTAAAAATTTAAAAGTATGCAGCTTTTAATCTAGTTTCGAATTTTTAGATTTAAGCGTACGCTCGTTTTATTTAAAATTGATCAAATCATTCAATGAGCACTATTTACTCAATATCCTAGTGAAGGAAATAAAAAAAATCGCCTTTTCTTTTATAGGAAAGGCTTTAAAATAAATTGAGTAATAGTGTGTATATCCGTTTTTTAGAAAGTCATTTTTAGAGAATAAGCATACCGTAATCTTACTTCCCAATACAAAATTGACCAAAAATGGTCCCTAGTATATCTTGATCGATATCAATTTCTCCAGTAATCGTAGCAATATGTGATATAGCTTCTTTAAGGTCAATACTCAGTAAATCTCCCGAAAGTTCTTGTGAAACCCCTTCAGCCACAATATTTATTGCAGCTAAAGCCTCTTTTAAAGCATTAAAATGGCGTGCATTTGTAATAACTACATTGCTATTGTTTGCCAGATTAGTCACTATTTTTAAAAGGGATTTTTTTAGTTGCTCAAGACTTTTGGTTTCAAATTTTGAAAGGGATAGTTGTTCACTAACATAGGTAGATTGTAATTCTTCCCATATTGTTGTATTGAATTGCGTATCAATAGTTGTGTATTGATCTACTTTAGTATCGATGAGTAGCGTTATCAGTCCCTCATGGTGAAGGGATTTGACATCTTCAACAATCTGCTCAGGACTGCTATCAAGTCGATCATAGAGATATAATAGTATTGTCGCATTCTTTACTTTTTCACGGGCTTTTTTAACACCAATGGCTTCAATCGTGTCCTCAGTTTCTCGAAGTCCAGCCGTATCTATAAACCGAAATTTAACCCCATCAATGATAAGGGTGTCTTCAATGGCATCTCGAGTAGTTCCTGCAATATCAGAAACAATGGCACGATCTTCATTTAATAACAGATTCAGTAGGGTTGATTTCCCTGCATTAGGTTTACCTGCAATAGCAACAGGAACCCCTTCTTTAATTACATTACCATAGGAAAACGACTCCAATAAAGTGCTTAATTTTTTGTGAAGTTGTGCTAATAAGCCCAATAATTCTTTGCGATTGGCAAAAGCAACATCTTCTTCAGAAAAGTCTAATTCTAATTCAATCAAGGCGGTGAAATCAATCAATTGTTTTCGTAAAGCTTGAATTTCTTTAGAAAAGCCACCACGCATTTGTTGTAATGCTAAACGATGGGCAGCAGCCGATTCTGCTGCAATCAAGTCTGCAACGGCTTCCGCCTGACTTAAATCCATCTTTTGATTTAAATAGGCTCGTAATGTAAATTCACCAGGTTGAGCCATCGCAATCCCTAAATGCAGTAATTCTTGAATAATTTGTTGTTGAATAAAAGGAGATCCATGACAAGCAATTTCTACAACATTTTCTCCCGTATAGGAATTCGGAGCTCGAAATACAGTCACTAAGACTTCATCAATGGGTTGCTCCTTAACAGTTATATCACCGAGTGTAGCGGTGTGAGTTTTTACGTCTGTTAATTTTGAACCGGAACGTGCACGAAAAATGGTAGAAACTGTTGAAATTGCTGTTGGACCAGAAACACGAATTAAAGCAATAGCTCCCATTCCCGAGGGTGTTGACAATGCGACTATGGTTCCTTCTGATAGCATCCCGCAAAATAATAGAAATGTTTTCGTATTACAAACAACTATTTTATAAATTAGTATTGCCTAAATCTTTCATATGCAAGAAAATAAACAACTTTTAGTCATCCTTCACCTTAGTCAACTATTCGATTTAATTTCTGGTTTCGGGGGTTTAATAATTCCTTTTGTCCTCTGGATAACCAAAAAAGAGGAAGTTTTTGAAATGGATTATCATGGAAAAAACGTCATTAATTTTCAACTGAGCATGTTCTTATACAGCTTACTTGCAATTCCTATGATATTCTTTTTTGGACTCGGCTATATCCTATTAGGAGTCATAGCACTGCTAATTTTATTTTTTTCAATCATCAATGCAATCAATGCAAGTAAAGGTAGAGATTCCCATTATCCTTTTAGTATACGATTTATTAAATCTTAAAGCTCTTTCGTAAACGTAGCCCGTTTTTTATGGAGACGGTGGGTATAGTTTTTCCATAGCTTTTGTATTGCACTATTTTCTTCTAGTTCAGGATTGGTTTCTACGGTGGTAATACCAAAAGCGTTAAAGGACTTTTGCATTTCATTAAAAATGATTGCTGTTATCCCTTTATTTTGAAAATCTGGACGAATACCAATAAGGTAAAATGAAGCTCTATTATTGAAATACATCGCTTTAAAAAGGTGTAAATACCCCAGTAAACTTAATTTTCCATTAACCTTTTTTAGTGCTTTAGTAAAAGAAGGTAGTGTAATGGAAAAAGCGATCATATCTCCTTTATTATCAACGACACACTTGATAAACTTTGGATTCATAAAACGGATAAAACGTTTTTTATAATGTTCGATTTGGTAGGGTTGGATAGGGACAAAAGTTTGAAGTTTATTGTATGTTTTATCTAAAAGTTCGAACATTTCATCAACATAGGGAACGATATCTTTTCGTGATTTAAAATCAACAAGCTGAAGTTTATAGCGTTCCATGACAATATCTGAAAAGCGTTTTACCTTTTCTGGTGACTCGGAATAATCATGTATTTGGATTTCATATTCCACCCACTGTGCCAACTTTTTAAAGCCAAGCATTTTAAAATGCTCCTGATAGTAGGGGGCGTTATAATTGGTAATCATAGTGTTTAGTTCTTCAAAACCATACACAAGGAGTCCTGCTTTATCAAGATTTGAAAAACCAACGGGGCCTTCAATAGTGGATAGTTTATTTGCTTTACCTACTGCAATTACTTTTTCAAGAAGCATACGGCTAACTTCAACATCATCGATAGTGTCAAACCATCCAAAACGGACTTTGCTTTTTCCTAAATCATTTACTTCAATCCAGTTAATAATCGCGGCAATTCTCCCCACTATTTCATTGCCTTTATAGGCTAGATAAAAGCGGGCCTCAGCATTCTGATAAACCGGATTGACATTTGGATCAATGGTTTCTATTTCATCTGCTATGATGGGGGGAACCCAATAGGGATTGTTTTTGTATAATTTGAAAGGGAAACGTACAAAAAGGTCATATCCTTTTTTATCCGTTACTTCTTTGATAACTAGGGTCGAACTCATATTATATTTTTCGAACTTTACGCCTATTTTTTTTTGACTTCTTAACGTTTTTAGCTCTTCTTCTTTCTTCTCTCTTCCTTTCTTTATATGCATTATTGTCTAATACTTTATCCAGATTAATGTAATCCTTATGAAAATCCAATCGATATGAAAAGCCCAAGTTAGTTAAAAATAAGCTAGGTGTTGTCTTTAAGTTGGAAGCTACATTAAAATCTATTTGAAGGTCATTATTCAAAAGAAAGGCCAAGCCTGTGCGGAAAATAAAATCAGAATTAAATGTTCCATAAATACCTTGATTTTCAATGTAAACACTTCCGGTAGGGCTAAACGAATGGGTAAGGGTTACTGCATAACTCATTTCTGGGTACTTTGTTGTAATTCGATCAAGCATAAAATTACTCACCAGTACCCATTTCTTTAAGAAGTGAGATTGTGTAACTAAAACAGCACGGTAATTAAAGAAAGGTTCCTTTTCGTTTTCTATTCCGATGTTTTGAAAAAAGATGGGTTGATATAAAGACGAAAAAGTATTACCATATGGAAAAGGATTTTGATTTTCAAAACTCAAATTTGTACCTGCAATAATAGAAATTGCAGGAATTAAGTCCTTCAATTGAAAACTATTATTGGCTTTCCAACTGTATAAATTAACCTCTTGTTTGTTTTTGTAAGGATCAAAAATTAAATATTTAAATCCTATAAAATTTTGAATATACCCCTTTTGTTTGATCTCTAAAGTGGGGGTAACCCCCTTTTCGATAAGTAGTCCAGAAAAATGTTGTGTTTGTAAATGAAATTCTAGACGATCAGAAAATATTCCTGTACGAAAGGAAAAAAAAATACTTCGACCATTCAACAATGATTCGTTGTATTGTGCATGTCGATAGCTTCTATACTCCACGGCCCCCTCAAGTTGAAGGACTCGCCTTCCAACGGAAAAAGCACCACTCGAAATCCCAGGTCGGTTCGAATTGATTTGATCCGTATATTGGCCATTAAGTAGGCAGGAAATCAAAGTTAAAGGCGCAAAAAGTAAGCGTGATAACATTCCTTCAAATTTGCATGCAAGATACTGTGATTTTTATGAAATAGACACGACCTAAATCACCTTTTAATTTAGAGTATTTTGACAGTATTCTAACCATTGTTATTCCATTAAAAATAAGAAAGAAAGTATCAAATTAATTCGTTGAACTTTTAATTTTTCGTTAAAAAATAGTGCTGATTTTTTTAGCTTTACCACTAAAATATTTAGCTGTTGAATGCCAATACAGTCGACTTTTAGGGGGTTTGTTCATGATAATTAACCCTCTAACTATTTTCTAATTCGTTGATTTAAATAGCGGATATCCTATTTATGGGGTAACTTAAACACAAAAGATTTTATGTTCAGCCCGAAAAGCTTAATTTTGATAATTAAAACACGAAATATTGGGAGTACTATTTAAATTTTTATTGATCGTTTTTGCCCTCGTTTACCTTTTAAGGGCTGCAGCTCCATTTTTATTCAAACTGTTGTTTTCCAATTTGGTACGACAACGTGAAAAAAAAGAAGCCAAACAACCTACTTCAAAAAAGAAAGATAACGCTACAGAAGGCCTTGGGGAATATATCGATTATGAAGAAATTGAATAAGTCTTTTTTCAAAACTCTTTTTTTCCCTCATGGATTGATTGTCATAGGATTTGCATTAATTGCATTAGCGTTTTATTATCCATTACTTTCAGGGGAACAGCTTTTACAATCAGACATTATCCAATATCAGGGAATGTCAAAGGAATTAAATGATACACGAGAGGCTACTGGGGAAGAAACGTATTGGGTTGACAATGCCTTTGGTGGAATGCCAACCTACCAGATAGGAGCTAAATATCCTGCTGATTTTTTAACGCCAATTCATCAAATCATTCGAATCCTCCCTCGACCAGCACATTTGCTGTTTTTGTATTTCTTTTCCTTTTATCTATTACTAATTATCTTAAAAGTTCGATGGTATACTGCTTTATTCGGTGCCTTTGCCTATGGTTTTTCAACCTATCTATTGATTATTCTTCAAGTAGGGCATAACACCAAAGCAATGGCTTTAGCCTATATGCCACTAGTATTTTCGGGGGTGTTGTTACTATTTCAGGATAAGAAAATTGCAGGAATAGCACTTACCACCATAGCTTTATCCCTTCAGATTAGGGCTAATCACTATCAGATGACCTATTATATGTTGTTGTTGTTGGCGGTATTTATTGTGGTAAAGATTTACAACGCCTTTAAAGAAAAAAAACTACAATTATTTAGCACTCGATTTTTTCTTTTAATAAGTGCAGCAATTTTGGCACTTGGTTTCAATGCTACTCCAATTTTAGCTACTGCTGAATATTCAGCATTCAGTACGCGAGGGGCAACGGAGCTACAACGCAATGCAGATGGTAGCCCCAAAGAGCAAAGTTCTGGATTAGATTATGATTATATCACCGAATATAGCTATGGTATTTTTGAAAGTATTGGCTTAGTTGCACCTCGAGTACAGGGTGGAGGGTCACGTGAAAATCTTGGAAAAGAATCAGCCATTTATGAATTTCTAACCCAACAAGGGGTGCCACATAATCAAGCTCTTGAATTTTCTAAAAATGTTCCTACCTACTGGGGGATGCAACCCATACTAGAAGCTCCAGCTTATATTGGGATATCCGTTGTCTTTTTTGCTTTGATTGGACTGTTTATAGTTCGAGGAAAACTCAAATATTGGCTACTTATAGGTTCTTTGTTTGCATTGTTCTTGTCATGGGGTAAAAACTTTCCAGCACTGACCAATTTCTTCATCGATTATTTTCCACTGTATAACAAGTTTCGGGCTGTTTCCTCTATACAAGTAATTTTGGCGTTTTGTTTGCCTGTTTTAGCAGCCTTAGGAATTCATTCGCTATTTCAGTCTAAAAAAGAAGTAGTTCCACTTATTTTACGCATAGGGGGAGGCTTACTTGGTTTTTTATTATTGGTGCTTTTTTCAAAAGGAATGTTGTCGTTTTCCGGAGTTTCCGATCCCTACCTTAAAGAAGGATATGGAGCGGTTTTATTTGCAGAAATTATTGCTGCACGAAAGGCAATATTTACTCAAGATTTAATTCGTGCAATTGTTTTTTCTATTATACTGCTTGGAATTGTTGTTGGATATCTTTATCAAAAAATCAACAAACGACTAACGATTACCGCATTAATTCTCATCGTATTGGTCGATTTGATTGGGATTTCCAATCGCTATATTGACCGTTCTCGATTTGTTTCTGGACGTCAAATACAACAAGCCTTCCAAATGACCCCAGCTGATCAAGCCATTTTACAGGACACTACAAGATATCGTGTTTATGAACCACGTCTTGGACTCACTGGAGCAAGAACTTCTTATTTCCATAAAGCTTTAGGCGGGTATCACGGGGCAAAACCTAGACGCTTTGAAGAACTTTTCACTTATTACACTACGCATCAAATCAGCGGGATTTTAGACATGCTCAATGTCAAATATCTCCTTTATGAGGGCGAAGAAGGTCTTCAGCCTATGCGAAATCCAAATGCCTTAGGTAATGCTTGGTTTGTAGATTCTTTAGTAATGGTCAAAGACACCGATGCTGTTTTAGAAGGCTTAAAAACCCTTGATGTTAAAAAGGAGGCTTTACTCATTGCATCCAAAACGAATAATGATTTTCCTAGAAATTTTACACCTGACAGTACCGCAACCATAGATTTAATAGCATCCAGCCCAGGAAAATTAAACTATACGTCCAACAGTTTGCATGACCAATTGGTAGTATTTTCTGAAATTTTTTACCCTAAAGGTTGGGTCTTAACCATCGATGGAGTAGTGACACCTATTTTAAACGTTAATTATGTTCTTCGTGCTGCTTACCTTCCTAAGGGAAGCCATGAGCTTGAAATGTCTTTTCAACCTCCAGTTGTTCGTTTGGGGACTCAAATTCGTTGGGGTAGCCTTCTTTTATTTATCTTAATGATGGTAGGTTTAATCTATCAAAACAAGCTTAAGGCTTCCAAGGAGTAAAAATATGGGGATCATTGCACGTCAATCTATCTACAATGTCTTTAGTATATTTTTAGCCCTTATTTTAGGTGCTTTAAACACCTTATACTTATACCCCACCTATTTGGGAAAAGAGTTTCAAGGATTAATTATTGCTTTATTAGCGTATTCTAATTTGATACAGCCTTT
>CBFIJI010000071.1:0-10667 GCA_965662885.1 Flavobacteriaceae bacterium
TTGTTGAAAAATTAAGTGGTGGCGAACGCAAACGTTTGTATCTGTGTACCGTACTGATACAAAACCCCAATTTCTTGATCCTTGACGAACCCACCAACGATTTGGATATTGTTACTCTAAATGTGTTGGAAAGTTTTTTACTGGATTTTCCAGGATGTTTGATCGTCGTTTCACACGACCGCTATTTTATGGATAAAATTGTGGACCATCTATTTGTTTTTAAAGGACAAGGACTAGTTGATGACTTTCCAGGTAATTACTCCGACTTTAGGGCTTATGAAAATAGTGAGGAAAAAGAACCCCTCTCCGAAACAAGTAAACCTACCGCCAAAAAAGAATGGAAGACACAGGAAAACAAAGCCAATCCCCTGTCCTATCAGGAACAAAAGGAGTTTAAAAAGCTGGAAAAAGAAATTGAAACCTTAGAGCAGAAAAAAGAGATGCTTCAAAATCGGTTTGCAAGTGAACCACTTGAAGCCCAAGAAATAAAGGAAATATCCATCCAACTCAATGCACTGGAAGAACAAATTACAACGAAAACAGATCGCTGGTTAGCACTTTCTTTACTTATGGAAGAGTAATTGCCCCCTCTTCGTGTAATCAGAAGTTTCCATTTTACAAAAACCCTTCTTCTTCTTTAGACGTTGTCCGTCAAAAAATTTTTATCTTAGTAGTGTCTTAAATCGAATACAATGAAGAATCTACTACTCTTATGTTTTTGTTTTTGTTGGGTTAGCCTGATTAATGCACAAGAATTGAGTGTTGACCAACAAAACAACTTCAGCATCGGGGAGAACCATATTGATCAACAAGAATTAAAAAAGCTTTTAAAAGAACATCCACTTGTATTAAAAACCTATCAGAAAGGAAGACTCCAATATGTTACTGGAGGAATTCTGCTCCTCTCTGGAGGAGGTTTACTTGGTTATGAAATTGGGCGAGTTACCAATGGAAATGACCCCAACTGGCAAGTAGTAGGTATTGAAGCTGGAATTGTTGCTTTAGGACTGTTGGTCAGTAAAGGATATAAAAAGAAATACAAAAAAGCAGTTGATTTTTACAACATATCCAAAAAACAAAAAAAACCAAGCCTAAAACCTTCAAAAAAAGGCATTGGCTTACTCCTCCAATTTTAGTGAAGTAAGCCAAAATGTGCTTCCCTTTTCTTTCTATTTATTCGGAACGAACAACAGCATCTTCGGCAATCATTAATGGATCGATGTTTAATGCTTTATATGCTTTATTAAAGGCACCCATATCTTTTTCAATGATCTCGTTTAAAGTTTCCCGATGGCTTTTCCACTCTTGTTGAAGATCCGCCAAACGCTGTTTGGCCCCTCCAGTAACTTTAGGATCAGCAGTATCCACAAATCCTTTAAGATGCATCAATTGAGCATTGAGTTTGTTGTTGAAATTAATCACATCCTGAAAGGTCTTTTGATTCGGTTGGATCAAGGCTTCCTCCCACTCTTGTAAGCGTTTTGAAATCGTTTTCCCTAAGGCCACTAAATCAGCATATTTATCAGCATCCCCCAAGGTTTTAAAATGATGCTCCAATTGCGACTGCACCAAACGCATCGTATTTACAGATTCATGAATATCGTGGATAGCCTTTGCTATGGCATCTAAAACCTTTTGTTGCTCTTGATAGTCAGCATCATCTGCCACGATATTAGGATCAGCCAAAAGAGTTAACTCGGTAGTACTGCTTTTATCCTGATAGTAAATTTTTGCAGAATAGGTTCCTGGAGCAACTAAAGAACCGTTGTAACTTCCGTAAACAAATACGTTGTCAACCGAAGGCAGTTGTTCGCCTCTCAAATCCCAATGGAATCGGTTGAATCCTTTTTTAGCGGGTAATGGTTTTTGAGCACTAGGTCCTCCGGGCCAAGATTTTTTCTTTTCCGGCTTTATACTGGAATAGGTTCTAATGACTTGATCATTTTTCAAGATTTCTAGACGTACTTCCAAAGAGTCGGAGGTTTCGGGTAAATAATAATCCAACAATACCCCTGCTTTGGGGTTTTGTCCAATCGTTGCTTTCGGATTACGTGCTTGTCCTCCTACAATACGGTAAGTGTCTTTTGGCGTTAAAATTTTTAAATCAGCAACTCCCTCAGAAAATTGAATAGGGGTCAAATCATCCAAAATCCAAAAAGACCGTCCAGCGGTTGCAGCAATTAAGTCGTTGTCTTGAATATAGAGATCATTTATTGGAACAACAGGTAAATTAAGTTGTAAGGAAATCCAATTTTTTCCATCATTTTTGGAGATATAAAGCCCCGTTTCTGTTCCTGCATAAAGCAATCCGGGAACTTTTTTATCGGCACGTACTACCCTTGGAAAATTATGTACTCCTTCAAGACCGTCAACAATGGATGTCCATGTTGCCCCATAGTCATTGGTCTTAAAAACATAAGGATTTAAGTCCATCGATTTATAACGCATCACGACCATATAAGCAGTAGCAGGATCAAACGGAGATACTTCAATGCTGTTGATGATTCCTTCTTGGAGTCCTTTGGGGGTTACGTTTTCCCATGTGGTTCCTCCATTCCGAGTGAGGTGGACCAGACCGTCATCACTTCCAGCCCAAAGCACCTTATCATCGTGTGGAGAAGCCACCAAACTCATCAGCGTATTGTAATTCTCACCCCCAGCGGCTTCATTGGTAAAGGGAACCCCTCCTGGACCTTGTTTATTTTTCTCATTACGTGTTAAATCGGGACTAATCACTTCCCAATCCAAACCTGCATTTACTGTTTTAAACACGACATTTCCAGCATGATAAATCACCTGAGGGTTTTGTGGGGAACTAATAATGGGCGCATTCCAATTGTAACGGTATTTAAAATCTTTCGGTTCGATACTCAATCCCAGTTCAGGGTATTGCTTAATCCCTTTTGATTCTTGCGTTACACGATCCCATCGATCAATAATTCCTTGATAGCACCCTCCAAAAACGGTTTGGGGATTGTTTGGATCAAAAGCAAGAAACGCACTTTCACATCCGGCAACGGAATACCAATCTTTCCAATCAATACCCCCATCGTTGGTTCTACTTTTAATCCCTATGGCCGAATTATCTTGTTGTCCACCATAAACATGGTAAGGGACTTGCTGGTCCGCAATCACCCGATAAAATTGTGCAGTTGGTTGATTTTGTTGGGTACTCCAACTTTTTCCACCATTGGTAGAGACATTGGCTCCTCCATCGTTGGAATTAATCATGACCTGGTTGTTTTGAGGATGAATCCATAAATGGTGGTTATCGCCATGAGGAGTGGGTATGGTTTGAAAGGTTTTTCCTTTGTCAATAGATTTTAAGGCTGGAGCATTTAAAACATAGACCACATTTTCATCAACAGGGTCAGCAAAAACTTCCATATAATACCAAGACCGTGCTACTGTTACTCGATCTTTATTGACTTGTTTCCATTTTTTACCACCATCATCAGAACGGTACACTCCTGCTTTTTCGCCTTCTGCTTCAATATTCGCATAAACGATTTGACTATTTGCACGAGAGACTGAAATTCCAGCTTTCCCCATCGGGTGGGGTAATCCTTCCTCCATCAATGTCCATTGGTCTCCACCATCAGTAGATTTATAGAGACCAGAGGAAGGTCCTCCAGACTGCATTTGCCATGGCTTTCGCTGGTGTTCCCACATTGCAGCGTACAAAATCCGAGGATTGTTGTTGTCCATACTTAAAGAGGCTGCTCCAGTAGTCGCATCCACATACAATACTTTTTCCCAATTTAGGCCACCATCAACTGTACGGTAAATTCCACGTTCTTTACTGGGCCCAAATTGTGCACCTTGTACTGCTACATAAAAAATCTCTGGATTGGTTGGATGGATTTCAATATTGGCAATATGACGTGAATTATCCAACCCAATATGTTTCCATGTTGCTCCGGCATCGGTAGATTTATAAACACCATCACCCATGGAAGTCATCACCCCACGTGCAGCATGTTCCCCCATACCCACCACAACTACATTGGGATCGCTTTCTGAAACCGCTATGGCTCCAACGGTTCCTGTTTTAAAAAATCCATCCGAAATATTTTTCCAATGCTGTCCGTTGTCTTCTGTTTTCCATACACCTCCGCCAGTAGTTCCCATATAAAAGGTAGCAGATGCCTTGACAACTCCTGTTGAAGTAACACTCCGACCTCCTCGAAAAGGACCAATGTTTCTCCATTCCAAACCATTGTACGTGGTTTCCGCAGCTACGGCTTCATTTTTTTTCTTTCGTTTATTTTGGGCTTGTAGCGGTACAAGGAAGAATAAAGCACAAAGGATAGATATGTATTTAGAAAAATTCATGTGATTCTTTTTTTAATTTATTTAATTATGGATTGAAAGACCAGCTCTCTAAACGCTGTAGAGGTCGGGTCATTCCCTATGTTTTGTGTTTGTTTGTAAATTAGACCTACAACATTTTCTTTTGGGTCGGCAAAATAACTGGTATTAAAATACCCGCCCCATGTTAGGGTTCCTACACTTCCTGCGCCTCCTTTATCGTATTGATTTTTAGATAAAATTCCAAAGGCTAGTCCATATTCAAAATCACTTCCATTTTTTAGCTGGTCGGAGAAAATCAGTTCACTTGTTTTCTTGCCAATAAACTGAGTTCCATTGGCTTTACCACCATCTAGAAAAAGTTGTAAAAATTTAGCATAATCTTCAACAGTACTTGAAAGTCCGGCCCCTCCAGAAAAAAATGTTTGTGCGCCTTTCATAGGATAATTTTCATCGTAAAAGGCTCCTTTAAAGAGTTCCCATTGGCCTTCTTTTTTTGTTTGAATGTGCACCAGTCGTTCGTGGTGAGTTTCTGGAAGATAGAAATACGTGTCCTGCATATCCAACGGCTCGAAAATACGTGTTTCCAAAAAGGTGTCAAATTTTTGTCCAGACATCAATTCAATAAAATAACCCAAAACATCTAGACCTTCGCTATAGGTAAATTGCTTACCAGGTTCATGATGTAAGGGTAAGGTGGCCAATTTTTTTATATTTTCCTCGATACTTACTTCCTCCGTGGTGAAAAGATCAACAATACCTGCTTTATGATAAATGGCCTTAAAGCGTGGGTCACCATCAATTACACCGTAGCCCAGCCCAGAGGTATGTGTTAGTAAATGGCGGATAGTGATTTTTGTTTCAACAGCTTTGGTTGTAAAGGTACTGTCCGCAGGATTAAACGTATCTAAAACTCCAACGCCTTCAAATTCAGGGATATATTTTTCTATGGGATCATCCAAGAAAAATTTACCTTCTTCCCAAAGCATCAATACCCCTAAAGAAGTTATGGCTTTGGACATGGAAGCGATTCGAAAGATATGATCTGTTTGAAAAGCTGTCTGTGTTTCAGGGTTTTCAATCCCAAAAGCTTTTTTGTATACTACCGTTCCGTTTCGTGCCACCAATGCTACTGCCCCAGGAATAATACTGTCCTTAATGGCTTGATTCAAATAAGCATCAATCCGCTCCAAGCGTTCGGAATCAATCCCTAATTGCTCTGGCGTTCCTTTGGTATTTTGATTGGAAACATCGCAAGAAGTTAAGAATACAATGCAACAAAAGGTGATAAGAATATTTTTAGTCTTCATACTTTTTTGGTTTTGTTCTAAATTAACAAATTTTAATGAAGATGTACTATTTTGAATAAAACGTCTTTTCGAGGATAATTTTAACATTTATAATAAACCGTTAAATTTTTGTTGAACCCATCAATTGAGGAAGGCTAAGTAATGGTTGTGGTGTATCCTAAATATTCCAAAAGAAGGGGGAAATGAATTAAAAAAGACTTAAATCTAGGTATTTAAAATCAGTTGCTGCTTTTGGGTCTTGTACACAAAACAAGATGATTAAGAATCAAACAGAAAAGTGTATTTTTAAACTTTAATCAACTATAAAGATGTCAAAGCATTTAAGCCTTCGTTCCGGAAACCCGGTCTTGTCAAAAAAAACATTTTCCAATAGCTTAAGTCACTCAAAAAGTGATGTAATGACCATTAACGGTACTGTAAATAAGACAGCAATAAGTTTGTCATTATTGCTCCTAACAGGCTATTGGTGTTATGATCTGATGAGTCCTGTTCTATTAATCGGCTGCGCCGTCGGTGGTTTTATTGTTGCACTTATTACCGTATTTAAAAAGCATTGGGCGCCAACCACAGTACCTATTTACGCTATTTTGGAAGGGGCTGTTTTAGGCGGTATTTCTTATCAATACAATATGCTCTATGACGGTATTGTTTCCAATGCAATTTTTCTTACAGTGGGTATTCTTTTATCACTATTGATGGCCTATAAGTCGGGATGGATTAAGGCTACAGAAAACTTTAAACTAGGGATGTTTGCGGCTGTTGGAGGTATTGCTATTGTTTATCTCATCAACTTTGTAATGGGATTTTTTGGTTCTTCCATGGGAATTATGAGTATTGAAAATGCATCGATCTACAGTATTGGCTTTAGCCTTATTGTTGTGGTTATTGCTGCATTGAATTTGGTCCTGGATTTTGATTTTATAGAAGAAGGAGCTGAGCAAGGGGCGCCAAAATACATGGAATGGTATGGTGCTTTTGGTCTTTTGGTAACCCTTATATGGTTATATCTTGAGATTTTAAGGCTATTAGCGAAATTAAATTCTAGGAAATAAAAAGCCCTTTAATCGAACATCAACTAAAGGGCCTTGGCAATGCGTTATAAAAAAGGTTTTTAATTTTGACTTTTTTTATAGGTGTTTTCTGTGTTGACCTGTATTACTCCTGCCCGACCTTGGTTTCCCCAACGTGTCGTTTCAGAAAGTGTTTCAAAAACACGTACTTCCCGAATGGTATTAAATGATATGGTGGGTGGAAAATCATAGATATTATTATCGACAACCCATAGAGGATACTTTCTTCCGGTATTCAAGGATTGCGCTGGCCTAAGAACAACTAACCCAGAACTTACATCGATTCGGGCTGTAGGTAAGTGTTCACGAATGGCAGCAACAATATTGGGTGCGTTTTCATTAATTCCCCATTCGTTAAGCCCTCTTTTTTTATAACGTTCTATCTGCTTTTCATAGGCCTTTTGTTTTTTTAATTCCCGGATTTCTTTTTTTGAAAGTTCCTTCGCTTCAATGACCGTTTGGGCTTGTCCAATGATTGAAAATAAAAGAATGGAGAGGAAAAGTAATTTTTTCATAGTTAGTTGATTAATATATAATTACGCATCCAACTCTATCAAGTATAATGCCAAGACCAAAATTAACTTTATTATTTTTTATTCGGCTACTTTTTAATTTAAAATACTGTTAAAAGCCAATATGAAAATCGGTGCATGTTTTGAAAAAGTGGAATGTTCAGGATAAAAAAAGTTATTAAATCAAGGGACGAAATTTATTTTGAAGACCATTAAAAATACTCCAAAAAAAAAAGCCTTCAGAACTTATTTCCAAAGGCCATAACCATAAACCAATTCATCATCGAAGAATTGACGGTGTAAACATACAAAATCTTTTAAATAAACTACTGTTTTTTACAAAATTTTTATCATTTAAGCATTTTTTTTTAAATAAACGATTTTTATATGCTTCTCATTAATAAGCTAAAATTATTCGGGATGAGTATACAGGTTTATTAGAACATGTTTTGTTACTAAATTATCTTGATGCCTTGCTATCTTTTTTATGATATGCCAACAAATTGAATAACTTTGAATTATTAAAGTATTTTAATATCGCTACTATCAAAAAATCATCAAAAATTGCTAAAAAAACACGCCTTTGGAGAAAAATCCATAAAAGCGTTGCTATTGTTTTAGGAACTTTCATGTTTCTCAGTGGAGTCACTGGACTCCTATTAGGCTGGAAGAAGCAAACTAAATTACTTCCCAAAGTACAAGTAGGCGCAACAGTAGATGCGACAGACTGGCTCCCCCTCCACAAAATTGAAACGATTGCTCAAAACTATCTTCATTCAGAAAATTTACCCTTTTCCCCTTTATCGAGAATAGATATTCGTCCTGATAAAGGGATTGCAAAAATTATTTATCAAAATAATTTTAAAGAACTTCAAATAGACTGTAAAACGGGTGCTATTCTGTCCATTGCCACTCGTAAATCAGATATCATTGAGAAAATACACGACGGTTCAATTATTGACTACTTATTTGGAAATGAACTTAAATGGGCAAAGTTGACCTATACCACAACGTTGTCACTGGGGTTAATTATTATTTCTATGAGTGGTTTTATACTTTGGTTAAATCCATTTCGTATTCGAAAATCAAAAGACAAAATGGTATAATTAGGAAACACCTTTTTTAACCTGCCTTTAACCTTCTTTTATATTTTTTTTAACAAGCTAAGATGTAATTTTACATCAATATAATTCTTTATAATTTAGTTAATTTTACCCTTATTCAAAAGGAGAGTTTTCATCGGCTCTCCTTTTTTATTGAGATATAAAGTACTTTTTAGTTAGGCTAAAACCGATAAAATTATTGGGAGGTCTCGTACTCAAATTCCCAATTAGGATCATCCAACTTATTGATAATATATTTTATAGTTACCTCTTCTCCAATGGAGATTTCCTTAGTGGTTATGATTCTGATGTGCTGGATGTTCCCCATAGCAGGATCATCTTTATGAAGAACAGCTTTTGCATTAGGAATTTCATGGTGATTGACAAAACCGCCCAAAGGAAGGCGAATAAATCCATCAGGAAAGCGATCGTCTTGGACATGAGAAATGCCGAGATCCGTTCCCTTTTCAATTACTTCAGTAGCGAACAAACCCACCCCTTCGATTTTACTTTGAGCAATCGTTAAAGATTTGGGCAAGGGACGCCATTCACTTTTTTTAATCATTTGAATTCAATTAAACATAAATATAAATCAAATTAATTTAAATCGACTTCCCAAGTCAACGATAGGTTCTTTTTGGGAGCTGTAATCGCATTTAAAATGGTAAATGGTAGACTTATTTGGGATAACTTTTTTCCTGTTTTAAGCTGAACAGCAAGGGAAGTGTAAGGGGGAACAATAAAGTTTTCACTTCGGCTGTGAAAACTGTAGTTGCCTGTATAGTGTAACTGAATCGGTAAGGCACTTTGATTGGTTATGGTTAGCTTTAAAAGGGTTTTATCTTTTGCATAGCCTTGACTACTAAGCATCATATTTGCTTTTATAACCGATTCCAAATGAGCTTGTTTTCCAATCAACATATCGTTAAACCACACAAAGGTTTTTCCATCAAAAAGGGCTTTTTTAATGGTCGAAACGGATTGGTCTTCTGCTAGGACAAACGTGAGTGGTCGATGCCCTCCATTGGAAATGTCAAAATCCCAATCGACCAATCCATGAATATCAGAAGTTCCTAAAATGGTCAACCCATGATCCAACGCAATTTGTAAAGCTTCTTCAGAGAATGTGGTCTCATTGACCACTTCAATCCCATGAAGTAATTTATTTTTAATTAAAAAATGATGGAAAGGCTCCAAACGCGCAATACCATCAGGACGTTGACTGTCCCAATTGGGATGATTCCAAAACACAAAACCATTTTGTTTATTAGCGGCTTGGATACCAGAAAGGGAATCAGCCTCGTGTAACAGCAGATTGGCATTATCAATAAAAACAGCATTAATATGACCCGGAGGCATGTCACGGGTGATCTCCGCTCCGTTGATAACTCGTAAATTGTCATTTGAATAAAGGGATTCTCTAGCAATGGCATAGGAACGGTTTCGATCTGGATGGGGAATATCTTCAGCATGCGGTTGATATTCCAAATGATCTGTCATAGCAATCAAGTCCAGACCCTCACGTCGAGCTTCCTCCACCCTGATATTGGGCCATACTGCCCCATCGGAAAAAACAGTATGGATATGCAAGTCAGTACTGACCAATTCTACTCCTTCAGGAGATTTAAAAAAAGGAGTGTCAAGAGTCTCTTGTGCGCTTAATGTCAAATTAAAAAACAATAGTGAAAAGAGAAGATAATAGGTTGTAATAGATGCCTTCATAAAATGGTTTTAAATAAAATTACTCATTATAAAAATAGCCATAGGCCTCTTAAAATTAAGTTTATGTAAAATTAGATAACGGTTCAAACGTTTTAGGAATATTTTCGCATCAGCCCTTCTTGGGTCACTGAAGCAACTAAAATGCCTTCTTTATTAAAAATACTCCCCCGAACAAAACCACGTGCATTGGAAGCACTCGGACTTTCGGTAACATACAACAACCAATCATCAATGGTGAAATCACGATGAAACCAAAGTGCATGATCCAAACTTGCATAAAAAATCTTTGATTTAGTCAATTCTTCCCGGTGAGGTAAGGTGGCAGTTAATAGTAAACTATAATCGGAAGCAAACGCCAAAAGTTGATGTTGCATGGGTAAACTTACCGCAACCTTTTCACGGGCTTTAAACCAATTATAGGAATGAGGTAAACTATTTTGCGTTCGTAAATAGGTGGCTTTTTCTACAGGGCGAAATTCAAAAATTTTTGGATGGGCTTCGATTAATCGTTGATAACGTTCCGGGTCAGCATCCTTAATCTCAAGAGCCTGTTGTAGATCGTTTAACAACAAATTGGGAGTTAATACATTGGGGATGACAATTTGATGGTTGACCCCTTCTTCCTTGCGTTGAAAAGAG
>CBFIJI010000072.1:0-10629 GCA_965662885.1 Flavobacteriaceae bacterium
CCATAAAAACCATTCTTAAGGGCACCGCAGTCCACAGAAAGAATATCTCCCTCCTCTAAGGGTTTGTCGTTGGGGATTCCATGAACCACTTGTGCATTTGGACTCACACATAAAGTGTTTGGGAAGTCATATAAACCTAAAAATCCTGGAGATGCACCATGATCACGAATAAAAGTTTCTGCCTGAGCATCCAAGTACAGGCTAGTAACCCCAGGTTTGATTTCTGCGGCCAACATACCTAACGTTTTTGAAACAATCAGGGCACTTTCACGCATTAAAGCGATTTCTTCTGGATTTTTTAATACAATATCAGACATGAACTATTCTACAGTATAGGCATTTTTATAGGGTTCTCCTAAAATGATTTTTTTGATATCAGCTGCTGTGGTTTCCACGGGAACTTCTACAAAGCGATTCATCTCTACTCCGTTTTTAAAAAAAATCAAGGTTGGAATATTGGTAATTTTATATTCCTTTTCAATACCTTCTGGACTGTCCTTAAATTCGGACAAGGAGTACATTTCCAAAGCACTTTCATCAAAAGCTAAAGCGTCTAAAAGCTTAAAAATCCCTCCCAATTCGCGTTGCGTATCTTCACACCAAGTACCCATAAAAAGCTTAACACTTACCCCTTCCATTTCATTTTTGAGGTTGTCTGCCCATCCATCTGGCACCTTATAAAAATCGTATTCTTCTTTAAACCACGTCGTATAGGGAGTTACTAATAAATTTGCACGGTTAATTTTCCCCATCAAAATGGTTTCATCATCCGTAGTGACCATTTCTGAAATGGGAAGGGGTTGTTGGGCTACTTTCTTTTTTTTGGAAGCATCTTGGCAAGCTACCGAAGAAAAAAGAAGGAGAATAAAAAGGAGTTGTTTCATTTAAAAAAGTATTTAATTGGACTTGGATTATTTTTCTAAAAGTGAATTTTGAGTCATTGTATCTGGTTTTTTTACCCCTATTAAATCTAAAACTGTAGGAGCAATATCACCGAGAATCCCAGATTTTATCCCTCTTTTTTTGGCATCAACCAACAGGATTGGAACGGGGTTAGTTGTATGCGCTGTATTTGGACTTCCATCTGCATTAACCATGGTTTCACAATTGCCATGGTCAGCAATAATGATAGATACATAATTATGAGCCAAGGCGGTTTCAACCACTTCTTTGGTACATATATCAACACTTTCACACGCTTTGATTGCAGCAGCGAGATCTCCAGTATGTCCAACCATATCAGGATTTGCAAAGTTTAAGCAAATAAAATCAGGTGATTTTTCCTTAATGTTTGCAATAATACCATCTCGAATATCATAGGAACTCATCTCGGGTTGTAAATCATAGGTAGCTACCTTTGGAGAGGGGCAAAGGATTCGATCTTCTCCCTCAAAAGGAATTTCTCTTCCTCCATTAAAAAAGAAGGTGACATGGGGATACTTTTCAGTTTCAGCAATTCGAACTTGTGTTTTTCCTGCCTTGGAAAGCACTTCGCCTAAGGTGTCCTTAAGGTTGTCTTTATCAAAAACGACATGAACTTTTTCAAAGGAATCGTCATAATTGGTTAAGGTCACATAATATAAATCCAAGGGGGTCATCTCGAACTCTGGAAATGCTTTTTGACTCAAAGCTTGTGTTAATTGCCTTCCACGATCTGTTCGAAAATTAAAGAAAATAACTACATCATCATTGGCTATTGTGGCAATAGGATTTTGATTACTATCCACCTGAACCAGGGGCGCTATAAACTCATCTGTAATTCCTTCGGTATAACTCGCCTTTATACTGCTTATCACATCGTTAGTTGGAGTTCCTTTTCCATGTACCAATAAATCATATGTTTTTTGAATCCGTTCCCAACGTTGGTCACGATCCATGGCGTAATATCGTCCAATTACGGTAGCTAGTTGCCCTCCAGTATTTTTTAATTTATCTTGAATTTGTTTTAAAAACCCAATCCCTGATTGAGGATCTACATCACGACCATCGGTAAAAGCATGTAAATAAACATCCGTAAGCTTATGTTCAGCGGTCAACTCCAACAAGCCTTCTAGATGGTTGATGTGGGAGTGTACTCCACCATCGGACAATAAGCCGAGCAAATGAACTTTTTTATTGTTCTTTTTAGCGTACTCGAAACTTTTAAGTAGGGTTTGTTCCTGTCCTAAAGTTCCTTGTTCTACGGCTCTATTGATTTTTGCCAAATCTTGATATACAATACGACCAGCACCTAAATTCATATGCCCTACTTCACTATTCCCCATTTGTCCTTTGGGAAGTCCAACATGTTCTCCGTCAGTTCGGAGTGTGTTGTGGGCGTACTTCTCGTACAGTTCGTCAATAAAAGGGGTATTAGCTAAATCTACTGCGGAAACTTTGGGGTCGGGTGATTTTCCCCAACCGTCTAAAATCATTAAGAGTACTTTCTCAGACATTTAAAATATTTTTTCAAAGATACGAATTCCTAAGTGCTATAATTAAATGAAGCTACTCGAAAAAAAGATGTTTCTTTGTAAATAAAAAAGTGATAAATGGTGTAGTTTATCGGTCAACAGGAAGCTGGTACACGGTTAAAACCGATGAAGGTTTTATAGCGTGTAGGATTAAGGGTAAATTACGTCTAAAGGGAATTAAAAGCACTAACCCAGTAGCCGTTGGCGATCTTGTGAGCCTTGAAGTAAGTGAGGAAGAACAGGCGACTGTGGGCACCATAGTTGAAATTCACCCACGGCAAAACTACATTATCCGAAAATCTGTAAACCTTTCCAAACAAACCCATATTATTGCCGCCAACATTGACCAAGTGTTTTTATTGGTTACCCTAAATAATCCCCCAACATTTCCAGCCTTTATCGATCGTTTTTTGGTGACTGCAGAAGCCTATCACATTCCTGCTGTCTTGTTATTCAATAAAATGGATAGTTATGATGAGCAAGAAAAAAAAGAGCTGTCAGAGTTAAAAGAGATTTATCAAAACATTGGATATCCCTGTTATGATATTGCTGCACTTTTGGGATGGGATACCCTTGCAGTCAAAGCTTTGATGAAGGGTAAGGTGAGTATGTTTTCTGGTCATAGTGGAGTAGGTAAATCAACGTTAGTAAATGCATTAGCTCCAGAACTTGAATTGCGAACAGCACAAATTTCTGAGCAACATCAGCAAGGACAGCACACTACCACATTTGCTGAAATGTTTGATTTAGAAGAGGGGATTAAGATTATTGATACCCCAGGAATCAAGGGTTTTGGAATTGTAGACATGGAAGTGGAAGAAATCGCTCTGTATTTTCGGGAATTTTTAGAGCGTAAAAGCGCCTGTAAATTCAATAATTGCTCCCATACCAACGAACCCAAATGCGCCATTATTGAAGCGGTTGAAAATGGAGAAATTGCAGCGTCCAGATACAAAAGTTATCTTCAATTGATGGAATCTGATAAACAATATAGAAGTTAATATGCGTGTAGTCATTCAAAGAGTTACAGCAGCCAATGTCCTTATTGACGGCTCCATCAATCGGTCTATCCATCAAGGCTTAGTCGTTTTGTTAGGTATTGAAATGGCTGACACCAGTGAAGATGTTGAATGGTTGGTTAATAAAATCATAAATCTTAGGATTTTCAATGATGAAGCGGGTGTTATGAATAAATCACTTATCGACATACAGGGAGAATTAATGGTGATCAGTCAATTTACCCTAATGGCTGCCACAAAAAAAGGCAACCGCCCCTCGTATATTCGTGCAGCCAAACACGATCATGCTATTCCATTGTATGAACAATTTTTAAAAACTTCAGCAGATCGAATTAGTCAAAAGTTGGTTTCTGGTGAGTTTGGGGCAGATATGCAGGTTAGCCTCACCAATGATGGGCCTGTAACGCTTATCATTGACTCTAAAAATAAAGAATAGTTTTATAAAATATTTACTTCGGTTTCGAGATCAATACCGAAGTTTTCTTTAACCTTTTGTTGAATTTTCCTAGCGAGTTGAAGTACGTCACTTCCTTTTGCATTTCCATAATTAACCAAAACCAATGCTTGTTTTTCATGAACTCCTGCATCTCCTTCTCGATGACCTTTAAAGCCTAAATGATCGATCATCCAACCGGCTGGAACTTTAACTTTATCCTTACTTATTGGATAATTAGGAAGTTCAGGATAGCGGTTCTTTAAAATTTCATATTCAGAACGAGAAAGCGTAGGATTTTTAAAAAAACTACCACTGTTTCCAAGCTTTTTGGGATCGGGTAACTTCGATTGACGAATCGCAATGACGCTGGCTGCTATATTTTGGATGCTGGGTTCTCTATCTCCGAGTTGAGAACTAATGGCCCCGTAGGTAGTATGGGTTTGATGAGGGGCTTTTTGAAGCAGTAATTGTAGTGAAAGAATGATGTATTTTCCCTTAGCAGAAGTTTTAAATATGGAGTTTCGATATTCAAATTGACAGTCTTTTTTTAGGAGTGTTTTTTCTCTCAAAGTGTCAATTTCAAGAACCTGACAACTGTAAAATACATCTTTGATTTCGACCCCGTAGGCACCAATATTTTGAATTGGAGCAGCGCCAACATTTCCAGGGATAAGGGCTAAATTTTCAACCCCACCAAAATCATTTTTAAGGCACCACATTACAAATTCATGCCAATTTTCTCCTGCTTGGATCTCTACCAAAACATTTTTTTCGGTTTCCTTAACTATAGTAATCCCTTTATTTACTAAATGAAGATAAAGACCCTCATAATTTTGGGTGAGTAAGATATTACTCCCACCCCCAAGAATTCGAAAGGGTACAGAAGTGTTTTTATGAAGAATTTCTTTTAAATCATTGACCGATTCAATGGCAGCAAATTGGGCACTGATACAATCAATGCCAAAGGTATTATAGGACTTTAATGAAACATTAGGCTGGATAATTCCCATTAGAGCAAGATAAAAAAACTCTTATGATTTACTATAAGCAACCAAGGCTTTTTCTAAAATAGCAACTGCTCGAAGGAGTTTACTACTTTCAAGAATAAAAGCAATTCGAACTTCATTTTTTCCGTAACCTGTACTTGCATAAAAACCAGAAGCGGGAGCAAGCATAACGGTTTCTCTTTCGTCTGAAAAATCTGTCAAAAGAAACTTGGAGAAAACTTCTGCATTTTCAACGGGAAGCTGAACAATACAGAAAAGAGCTCCCATGGGGTCTGACACTTTTACACCGGGTATTTTTTCTAAAGCGTTTTTTAAAACATACCTTCTTTTGCTGTATTCTGCGACCACTTTTTCAAGATAACTTTTAGGAGCATCTAAGGCAGCTTCACTGGCAATTAGGGCCAAGGTAGGAGGGGAGAGACGTAGATGAGCAAATTTTAAAATAGTTTGAATGAGTTCTTCATTTCGAGATACTATACAGCCCACACGCGCGCCACAGAGGCTATAGCGCTTTGAGACCGAGTCAATCATTATGGCATGTTCTTTCCAAAGGGAATTTGCTAAAACGGAATAATGGCGACTCTCAGTATAAATAAATTCACGGTAAACTTCATCGACAATTAAAAACAGATCGTTCTCTATAGCCAAATTTCCCAAGGCTTCAATTTCTTTTTTACTGTAAACATAGCCAGTCGGATTGTTAGGATTACAAATCAAGACTGCTTTGGTTTTGGGTGTTATTTTGGTTTGGAATTCCCTTGGGGAAGGCAATGCAAACCCATTGTCAAAATCAGAAATGATCGGAACAACCTCAACATTTGCAGCCTTAGCAAAACCGTTATAATTAGCATAAAAAGGCTCAGGGATAATGATTTCATCCCCTACATCACAAATGGCATTTAAGCAAAAAGTCAAGGCTTCACTAGCACCAGTGGTCACTAAAATATTTTCGGGATCGACTACTATTTGGTGTTGGGCGTAATAGGCACAAAGTTTTTTCCGGTAGCGCAGTGTCCCTTGAGACGTCCCATAAGGTAAAAGGTCCAAGTTGGACTGGTAAACAGCGTCAAGGGCTTCTTTTGGTGCAGCAATGTCAGGTTGTCCAATATTTAGATGAAGTATGGATACGCCATTTGCTTTAGCTTGATCAGCATATTTAATAAGTTTTCGAATCGGGGAAGAGGGTAAATCTTTTCCTTTTTGGGATAATTGTGGCATCACTTTATTTAAGAATGCAAATTTGTAAAAATTTCTTTTCTTTCCCCCTCCTTTTCTAACTTATATAACAATTTAAGGCTTAAGTGTTTTTTATTGTATATTCTAAAACTAAACCTATGAATTTTGAAAAACAGTTTGTTTTTTTGGGTGTTGTTTGTCATTTTTTTGCCTCGGTCGAATGCGCAAGAAACAATTGAATTTACGAGTAAAAAAAGAGTTCAGAAGGTTTCTTTTGAATTGATTAATAACCTTATTACCCTACCAATAAAGATCAATGATGTCCAATTCCGCTTCATTTTAGATTCTGGAGTGAGTACTACTTTGATGTTTAAAAATCAAAATGTTGATCCGTTTTTTTTTGATCAAGGGCAAAGCTTTAGCCTAAGTGGTTTGGGGAGAGATGCCTTTGTTAATGCCTCCCTTTCAAAAGGGAATACGATTCAAATGGAAGGACTTTCGGCAACGAATCAGGATATTTTAATTATTGATGAAACAAATTTCGAGCTTTCCCAAAGGATGGGGACACAAATTGATGGAATCATTGGTTATTCCCTTTTTAAAAACTTTGTAGTTCGGATTAATTATTCGAATCAACGTTTAGTATTTTATCAAGCAGGAGAGCTTCCTAAAAGATTTTTAAAAAAAAGTAAAAGTCTTCCTTTGGAGTTTCACAGAAATAAGCCTTTTGTTAAACTAGAATTTTCTCCTGAAATAGGCAATAATCAAAAAGGATATTTTTTAATAGACTCCGGTTCTAGTGATGCTCTTTGGTTGTTTAAAAGTGAGAAAATTAAGGTTGCCCCTCCCGTTTTTTATGACTTTATTGGGCGGGGCATCAATGGAAGTATATTTGGTCATCGGGGCAAGATTCACCAATTGGAATTTGGACCATTTTCCATGAAAGCAGTTAAGGTAGCTTATCCTGAAATAGCAAGTTTTACAAAGCTTTCGTTTATGAAAGATCGAGTAGGGAGTATAGGGGGAGAGCTTTTAAAACGGTTTACAGTGATTTTTGATTACAAGAACAAACAATTACTTTTAAAGCCACTTTCTGGCTTAACAGCTCCTTTTTACTATAATATGAGTGGTATTGAAATACAGCATAGTGGAGTAGAAATGGTTAAGGAGCGTTTGACTAATCCCATGGGGTTACTGATAAATACAGAAAACAAAACCAAAGGTGTTGAGATTTATATGCGTCCTCAGTTTCGTTTTCAACTGCGTCAACTCATTGAAATATTTTCTATTCGTCCAGATTCACCAGCAGATGAAGCAGGTGTAAGGGAGGGTGATTTTCTTTTGCGCATTAATGGAAAAAAAGTTGGTCAATTGGAACTTTACGAAATCATTGCCCTACTTCAGAAAAAACCAGGTAAAAAATTGAATTTAGTAATCCGAAGAGGGACAACAATTAAAACCTTTAAATTTCGTCTAAAACCGCTGTTTTAGTTTTCTGGAAGAACGGTACCTCTAATCTTTAAACCGATCATTGGGGTATTCACCGCATTTGAGGTCACCGTAATGGTTTTTCTAAAAGGCCCCTCACGGTTAGTGTCGTATTTTACTTCGATCTCTCCAGTTTCTCCGGGTTCAATAGGCGTTTCTGGTCGTTTTGGAATGGTACAGCCACAAGATGATTGTACTTTTTGGATGATTAAGGGTTCACCACCAGTATTGGTAAAGGTAAAAACACGGCTTCCATCACTGTTTTTAGCAATTTCACCATAATCAATGTTCTCTGTTTCAAAACTGATTGCTGCACCATCTTGAGCAGTAATAAAAGTACACGTAAGAAGAAGTAAAATTAAGAATAGGGGGGATTTTTTCATCATATAAGGTTTAATTCAAATTTATACATTTCTTTATTTAAATACAAGCCAAGACTTTTATTATCGTGAAAGGCTTCTTATTTTTGTTCATCAAATACCAGACCAAAACATATGCAGATTCCGCCAAAATTTATATCAAATTCAATTGAATCCAAATGGTATGCCTATTGGCAGGAGAATAATTTTTTTCATTCTGAACCTGACGAACGAGAAGCCTATACGGTAGTCATTCCACCCCCTAATGTTACAGGTATATTGCACATGGGACACATGTTAAATAACACCCTTCAAGACATTCTAATTCGTCGTGCACGAATGAAAGGCTACAATGCTTGCTGGGTTCCTGGAACAGATCACGCTTCTATTGCTACAGAAGCTAAAGTTGTTGCCAAGTTAAAGGCTTCTGGGATTGAAAAAAGTGATTTATCACGTGACGAATTTCTTTCCCATGCTTGGGATTGGACTCATGAATACGGTGGGGTAATTTTGGAACAATTAAAAAAATTAGGATGCAGTTGTGATTGGGAGCGAACCAAATTTACAATGGATCCGGAGATGTCGGAATCTGTCATCAAAGTTTTTGTTGACCTTTACGAAAAGGGGTTGATTTATCGTGGTTATCGAATGGTAAATTGGGATCCTGAAGCACAAACCACCCTCTCCGATGAAGAGGTTATTTATGAAGAAAAACAAGGGAACCTTTACCATATACAATACGCAATAGCGGAAAGTGATCAATATGTTACCATTGCCACCACACGCCCAGAAACGCTGTTAGGAGATACCGCTATTTGTATTCATCCCGATGATGAACGTTACCAACATTTAAAAGGGAAGCAGGCCATTGTTCCCATTTCAGAACGTCAAATTCCTGTGATAACAGATGACTATGTGGATATGGAATTCGGAACGGGATGTTTAAAAGTAACCCCGGCTCATGATATCAATGATAAATCCCTAGGTGAAAAGCATCAGTTGGAATTCATTGATATTTTTCATCCTGATGGCCGTTTAAATAAAAATGGATTAGTCTATGAAGGAATGGATCGTTTTGAGGCGCGAAAACAAATCGTTAAAGCGTTAAAAACATCGGGCATGTTGGTCAAAGTTGAACAACATCTCCATAAAGTAGGAACTTCCGAACGTACAAAGGCGATTATTGAACCACGAATTTCCGAACAATGGTTTTTGAAAATGGACGATTTGGTTCAACCTGCCATTGACGCTGTTTTAAAGGAGGACACTATTCAATTGCTGCCAGAAAAATTTAAAAACACCTACCGCCATTGGATGGAAAATATTCGTGATTGGAATATTTCTCGCCAACTTTGGTGGGGGCAACGTATTCCCGCCTATTATTATGGTGATGGGGCCAATGATTTTGTTGTCGCTGAAACCCCTGAAATAGCCCTTGAAAAAGTGCATTTAAAAACAGGACTGTCAACGGTTTCCCTTGACGATTTAAGACAGGAAGATGATGTTTTAGATACTTGGTTTTCTTCATGGTTGTGGCCCATTTCTGTCTTTGACGGCATTCGAAACCCCAACAACAAAGAGATTAATTATTACTACCCCACACAGGTTTTGGTCACTGGTCCTGATATTTTATTTTTTTGGGTAGCTCGAATGATTATTTCTGGATATGAATTTAGAAATGAAAAACCCTTTTCAGATGTTTACCTTACCGGACTGGTTCGGGACACCAAAGGACGTAAAATGTCTAAGCAGTTAGGAAATTCTCCTGATGCTTTAGCCCTTATAGATGATTTTGGAGCTGATGCGGTACGCGTTGGACTGATGCTTAGTTCTGCTGCTGGGAACGATTTACTTTTTGATGAAAAACTATGCCAACAAGGAAAAAATTTCTCCAATAAAATTTGGAATGCCTACCGTTTAATTGATGGTTGGGAAGTTCAAGAAGGACTAGCAATTCCTAAAGAGACCCAACAAGCTTTGGATTGGTATGCCAATCAGTTTCAAAAAACCTTAGCGCTGGTGGAAGATCATTTTGACAAATACCGTATTTCAGATGCACTAATGGCCATTTATAAACTGATTTGGGACGATTTTTGTTCTTGGTTTTTAGAAATTGTAAAACCACAATATGGCAGTCCTATTCCAGCCGATGTCATTCCAAAAATATTGGTTTTATTTGAAGACAATTTACGCTTGCTTCATCCATTTATGCCTTTTTTAACGGAGGAGTTGTGGCATTTTATTGCCCAACGATCACCAGATCAAGCCTTGATTGTTTCCCAATGGCCAAAACAAAGCCCTTATGATGACAAGTTGTTGGAAGATTTTGATCGCGCTAAAGAAATAGTGGCTGGTGTGCGGAATTTTAGAAATGAAAAACAACTTGGATTTAAGGAATTATTGCCTTTACATGTAAGTAATACGGAGCAACCTTTAGCTTTTCATGAGAGTATTTTAAAATTAGCTTTGCTGGAAAACCTTTATATAGGGGCTATTGATGAAAATGCTCAAGGGGGACGATTTAGAGTTCAAAACTTAGCGTTTTTTATTCCTCTTGTTAGTAGTTCAGTGAATGAAGAGGAGGAGCGGGAAAAAATGATCACAGAATTAAACTATGCTAAAGGATTTTTGGCCTCCGTAGAAAAAAAGCTTTCTAATGAACGTTTTGTGAGTAATGCACCTGAAAAAGTT
>CBFIJI010000073.1:0-10625 GCA_965662885.1 Flavobacteriaceae bacterium
CCAAAGAAATTGCTGAACGACTGGCATCTATTTTATACGTGCCTTGTTTACGTTGAGAAAGTCGCTTTGAAACTCCATGGGCATCTCGCATTAAAAAGGGAGTTAAATCAATGATATAGGTTCCTTCCTTTTCTTCAACAATGGGAAAACCAAATAGAATTGATTTTGCAAAAGCTTGCTCAACACAGCGTTTTTCTAAAATATTTTCTGTGTTCGCACGATAGTTCATATTGGGTTGAACTAACATCAATTTATTCCCTGCTTTTTGGAAAAAAACCAAACGACTATTACCTAACTGACCTCGGTCTAAACCAATATCGTTGCTCCCAATTCCTGCACTTAAAGCATTGACATATAAAAATGGAGTCTCCAACTGATCCACTTCTAAATAAATACGATCTTTTGATTCATTGTAATAGAAATTAAAAAAGCCCTTAAAAGGAGTGCTATTTTCAATTACAGATTTTGTTGCGGACTTGCTAATCCCTTCTGTTTTATCTTTTTTTCGTTGTGCATTGCTAAAAAGCATAAAAAACAAACAAAAAAGGGAAAGTAAATGATATCTTTTCATTGTATAAAATTTGTACTAAAACTACTAAAATATGACGAAATGGTCTCCTAGTTTTAAAAGACTCTTGCCCATACTTTTATAAAGGTTAAAAATAGCCATCCAAAAAGAGAAACTGTCCTAATTAAATAGTAGTTTTACTTCGACTTATGATTTCAACAGAACAATTCAAAAATTTAATGGATCGCCTCGGAGCGTTAAGGAGGTATCTTTGACATTGATGGTAAGGAAATTGAAATAAAGAATCAGGAGGAAAAGACCTTTGCCCCAAACTTTTGGGACAATGCTACAGAAGCCGAAATCCATATGAAAGGACTTCGTA
The DNA here is from genome assembly GCA_965662885.1 of Flavobacteriaceae bacterium. Taxonomy (GTDB): domain Bacteria; phylum Bacteroidota; class Bacteroidia; order Flavobacteriales; family Flavobacteriaceae; genus CBFIJI01. Next base: position 891 of record CBFIJI010000073.1, read on the forward strand.
ATCTTAAAAAATGGGTGGATGATTACCAATCGCTAACAGAGCGTTGTGACGATTTGGAGGTGATGATTGAATTTGAAAAAGCAGGGGAAGCAAGCAGCGAAGAAGTAGAGCATCAGTACGATTCCATCATCCAACTTTTGGAGGATGTAGAATTCAGAAATATGCTCTCCGAAGAAGGAGATGACCTTAGTGGTGTCCTTCAAATTACTGCAGGTGCCGGAGGCACAGAAAGTTGTGATTGGGCAGAAATGTTAATGCGTATGTATCTTATGTGGGCAGAAAAAAACAACTATAAAGTCAAAGAACTTAATCACCAAGCTGGAGATGTTGCGGGCATTAAAACAGTTACTTTAGAAATAGAAGGGAGTCATGCTTTTGGTTGGCTTAAAGGGGAAAATGGTGTACATCGTTTGGTCCGAATATCGCCCTTTGATAGTAATGCGAAACGACATACCTCTTTTGCTTCGGTATATGTCTATCCATTGGTAGATCAAAGTATTGAAATCAACATCAATCCAGCAGATTACACATGGGAAACCATGCGTTCTAGTGGTGCTGGAGGTCAAAATGTCAATAAGGTGGAAACGGCTGTACGCCTGAGGCATCAACCTACAGGTATTATTATAGAAAATTCCGAAACTCGTTCTCAGCTAGAGAACAAAAATAAAGCCATGCAATTACTCCGTTCGCAATTGTATGAAATTGAATTGCAAAAAAAGCTTTCTGCTCGAAAGGAAATCGAAGCCTCCAAAAAGAAAATTGAATGGGGTTCACAAATACGGAATTATGTTATGCATCCTTATAAATTGGTGAAAGATGTTCGAACTCAGCACGAAGTAACCGATGTAGAAGGGGTAATGAATGGTCAAATAGACTCTTTTTTAAAATCCTACCTCATGACTATGGGGCAAAAACAAGAAGACTAATGCAACAAAACATTAAAAATATAATATTTGATTTAGGGGGTGTTTTAATCGATTGGAATCCTGAATATGTCTTTTTAGATGTTTTTAATGGAGATCGAAAAAAAATGCACTGGTTTTTTGATGAAATCTGTACCATGGATTGGAATGAAAATCAAGATGCTGGATACCCTCTTCAACAAGCTACTGAAGATCGTGTTGCGCTATTTCCCGAATATGAGGAATGGATTCGTATGTATTACGGACGTTGGGAAGAAATGTTGGGAAATCAAATTCAAGGGACTGTTGACATTCTAAGACAATTGATTGATGATCCCAACTATAAAGTGGTGGCATTAACCAATTGGAGTGCTGAGACGTTTCCTGTTGCTTTAGAACGTTTTGATTTTTTACATTGGTTTGAAGGTATTGTTGTTTCTGGAACAGAAAAAATGCGAAAACCGTTTGATGAAATCTACCATTTAACTTTAGACCGCTTTGAATTGAAAGCTACAGAGTCATTTTTTATTGATGATAATGCACGGAATATTGCTGCTGCTAATAAATTAGAAATTCATACCCATCATTTTAATAGTCCAGAAAAGCTAAGAACAGATTTGATTAGCAGAAATATACTACTAAAATAAAAACTTAGGTGATTGAAATATTGGGGTAAAATATTCTTAGAATGGAACGTCATCTTCTTCACCAATTCCAAAAGCGTCTCCAGGAGAAGGTAAACTAGACGGCGGTATTTCATTAGAAGGATTCGAATTCATTTTAGATTGAAACTCAAATGGAGCATCAAAGGAGTCTAAATCTTCAAATTTACCGAGATGCCCAACAAATTTTAAACGAATGTTATCTAATCCACCATTTCGGTGTTTGGCTACAATAAATTCCGCTTGACCTTGTGAGGGTGAGCGTTCTTCATCATCCCATTCGTCAATTCCATAGTATTCAGGACGGTAGATAAAGGAAACAATATCAGCATCTTGCTCAATCGCTCCGGATTCTCTAAGGTCGGAAAGCATTGGGCGTTTTGTTCCTCCTCTTGTTTCAACAGCACGAGACAATTGAGACAACGCAATTACAGGAATATCCAATTCCTTAGCGAGTGCCTTTAAGTTTCTGGAAATGGTAGATATTTCCTGTTCCCGATTTCCAGATTTATTGTTCGTTCCAGCGGTCATTAGCTGCAAATAATCAATAACAATAAGCTTTATTCCGTGCTGGGAAGATAAACGTCTTGCCTTTGCTCTTAGGTCAAAAATTGACAAGGAAGGGGTGTCGTCAATAAACAAGGGGGCTTTTTCCAAATCGGAAACTTTAACATTTAGTTGCTGCCACTCATGATCGGCGAGTTTTCCAGTCCGTAATTTTTCGGAGGAGAGGCCCGTTTCAGCTGAAATTAAACGGGTAATCAATTGTACAGATGACATTTCCAAAGAAAAAAAGGCAACTGGAATTTGTTTGGTTACAGCAATATTTCGTGCCATGGAAAGTGTTAGCGCTGTTTTCCCCATCCCTGGACGGGCAGCAATAATAATCAAATCACTGGGTTGCCATCCTGAGGTCAAGCCGTCTAATTTTTCAAATCCAGTACTGACTCCACTTAGTCCGTCACGTTTTGAAATTTCTTCAATCTTCTTCTTGGCTTGGATAACCAAATTCTGAGCTGATTCAGATGACTTTTTAATATTTCCTTGCGTAACATCGTATAACTTAGATTCTGCCTCATCCAATAAATCAAAAACATCCGTAGCATCTTTATAAGCACTGTCGATGATTTCAGAAGAAATTTTAATTAAGCTCCGCTGAATAAACTTTTGAAGAATAATTCGTGCGTGAAATTCAATGTGTGCAGAAGAGGCTACCTTTTGAGTGAGTTGTACCAAATAGAAATCACCACCTACAGCCTCTAATTTTCCGTTTTTTCTCAAGCCCGATGCAACAGTCAACAAATCAATTGGTTCGGAAGATTCAAACAATTGATAAATACACTCAAATATATGTTGGTGAGCTATTTTATAGAAAGCATCAGGTTGTAGAATATCAATAACTTCATCAACCCCCTTCTTATCAATCAACATGGCACCTAGTACCGCTTCCTCTAAATCAATGGCTTGAGGAGGAATTTTCCCTTGTTGTAAGGAAATCACATTAGCCGAGGTGGTCTTTTTGCGATCAAAAGGTTGTTTGTCTTCCATGACGCTAATGTAACTTGAAATAAAAGATTATGGCTAAAACATCCTCCTTGATTTTGGGCGAAATTTAAACAACAAGGCTGTTGATAAAAAATTAAAAATGTTAATAATGTGGTTATTCGCTTATCCTATAAAATTTCCCATGGAAGTAAATTTATCTCTACGGGTTTTTATTAAATCATCAGGTTTTATTTTTGATAATTTTTTGTATGTAGCAAGTAATTCATTTTTAACAATCTGGAAAGTTTCTTCTCTATTGGCGTGAGCACCTCCAAGAGGTTCCGCTATGATTTTATCAATAAGCTTCGCTTTTTTCATGTCTTTTGGGGTCAGTTTAAGCGCTTCTGCAGCCGTTTCTTTGTGTTCCCAACTTCGCCACAGAATAGACGAACAAGATTCTGGAGAAATTACAGAATACCATGTGTTTTCCAACATATACACTTTATCACCAACACCAATTCCTAAGGCACCTCCAGAGGCACCTTCGCCAATCACAACAGCAATGATAGGAACTTTAATTCGCATCATTTCAAAGATGTTTCTTGCAATGGCTTCTCCTTGTCCTCTTTCTTCAGCCTCCATTCCCGGAAAAGCTCCAGGAGTATCGATAAAAGTAATGATTGGAATATTAAATTTTTCAGCAGATTTCATTAAGCGTAACGCTTTTCGATAGCCTTCAGGATTTGCCATACCAAAGTTTCGATACTGACGGGTTTTTGTATTGTACCCTTTTTGAGTACCAATAAACATAAACGATTGATTATCAATCTTTCCCAAACCGCCAATCATAGCTTTATCATCCCCCACATTTCGATCTCCATGTAACTCCAAAAATGTGTCCCCACAAAGGGCTGAAACATAATCCAAAGTATATGGTCTAGATGGGTGACGTGATAGTTGAACGCGTTGCCAAGCAGTCAAATTTGAATAAATATCTTTTTTAGTAGTATCAAGTTTATCAGAAATCAGTTTACAGGTTTCACTAACATCTACTTTACTTTCTTCTCCAATGATTATACATTTATCCAATTGTTCTTCCAATTCTTTGATTGGCAATTCAAAATCCAAATATTCCATAATAATCTATTCGCAACAAAAATATAAATTCTTTGAATTAAAGTGCTTTTTCTTTTAATTGTTTTCTGTGTTTAAATATTCCATTGCATAAGATCGAACCCAATACAATGAATAAACCGATATAATAATTAACACTCATAAATTCTTTTTCTCCCAAAATCATAAGGGAAAGAAAAACCCCATACACAGGTTCCATATTAATTAGCATCATCACCGTAAAAGGGGATAAATTTTTCATCACTTTAATGGATGCGTTAAAAGCATAGGCAGTACATATAATTCCTAAAACAAGCAACCAAATAAGATCATAGGAATTCAATGAAAAAGAGGTCCATTGAAATTGACTGGTTGCTAATAAATAGATGGTAATTGCAACAGCTCCGACAAGTAACTCATAAAAGGAAAGAGTAATAGAAGGTGCTTTATGAACAATTTTTCCATTAATTAAAGTGAATACAGCGCTTAAAAAAGCAGAAAAAAGGGCAATTAAAATACCATTGATATATTGAAATTCTGCATCAAAGATTAACAGTACTCCAAAGGCTGCCATACTCCCAAAAAGGAATTCATAGAGGAAAAATTTACGTTTAAAGAAAAGGGGTTCAAGTATGGCGGTAATAAAAGCTCCCATTGACATCATGGAAAGGGTCAGCGAAACACCCGCTATTTTAATGGCATGAAAAAAAGTAATCCAATGAAGCGCGATAACCAAACCAGCAAAAACTACCCCACCAATTAATGACTTGGGTAATCGGAAATTCTTTTTATTAAAAAAAATAAAAAAGACTGCTAAACTGAGGCTAGCAATTAGCATCCTACACCAAACTAAGGGTATTGCATCAATTGAAATTAAGGCACCCAAAATTGAAGTAAACCCAAAAATAAATACGATGAGATGATAATGAAGTAAACTTTTTGTTCTAGCGTCTTGCATAGCGGAGAAGTAAAATGGCTAAGAGGCCAAAGAGCAATAAAGGCATCCAAGCAGCCACTGCAGGTGAAAATGTTGATTTAGTGACAAGCACACCAAAAACCTTGTCAAAAAAGATAAAAAGAAAACCTAAAGTTATTCCAAAGGCGAGATTAATCCCCATCCCGCCGCGACGCTTAAAAGAAGATACAGCAACAGCAATGATGGTAAGTGCAAAAGTGGACAATGGTAAACTCCATCGTTTATGCCGAACAAGTAGATGGTTGTTGATTAAATTAGATCCACGTTCACGTTCCTCTTCAATAAGTTGATTTAACTCTCCATAATTTAGGGTTTCGGCCAAATAATTAACAGGTGCTAAATCATCAATTGAAAAATCTAGAATAGTGTCTTTACGGGGTTGTTTTAGATAGATTTCTTCAGCTCCAACAATACGTCTTAATCGAAAATTTTCCATTCGGAAAATACTGTCTTTTTCAATCCATCGAATACTGTTGGCTTTAATTTTAAAGGTCAATACGTTTTCGTCGAAATGTTCTAAAGTGAAATTGGATGCTCTTTTACGAATAGGATCGTAACTACTCACATAAATATATTCGTTTTCGTTGATTTGTTGATACACATTAGAGGTAGTTCGCTCTTTCTCAGTAACAAGGTATTTATATCGAAATTCATTAAAGCCTAAATTCGATTTTGGCACAATAAACATACCGATCAAAAAGAAAAAAACAGCAATTAAAGATGCACCAATTACAAATGGTCTCAGATAGCGATAAAAAGAAATTCCAGAACTTAGAATAGCTATAATTTCGGTATTACTGGCTAATTTTGATGTAAACCAAATCACGGAAAGAAAGACAAAAATAGGAAAAAGAAGATTCGAAAAATACCAGATAAAGTCAATGTAATATTCTGTAATTTCAATGATGGGGACTTCTTTTTCTTTAAGCTTATCGACCTTTTCAGCTAAATCAACCATTATCCCGATAGGGATAAACAACAAAATCATTACTGAAAAAGTTCCTAAATAGCGTTTTATAATGTATAAATCAATGAGTTTCATACTAAAGTCGTTGATCCATTTGACGTACCATTTTTGATTTCCAAGTTGCAAACGTACTGGCTAATATATGTTTTCTAGCCTCACGAACCAACCATAAATAAAAACTCAAATTGTGCAGGGTAGCAATTTGTTTACCCAACATTTCATTTACAGTAAAAAGGTGTCTTAAATAGGCTTTACTATATTCCAAATCAACAAAACAATAGCCGTTTTCATCAATTGGAGAAAAATCATTTTCCCATTTTTTATTTTTGATGTTTATGGTCCCATGTGCTGTAAAAAGCATTCCATTACGTGCATTTCGGGTGGGCATTACACAGTCAAACATATCAATACCCAAAGCAATATTTTCCAAGATATTGATGGGTGTTCCAACTCCCATAAGGTATCGGGGCTTTTCTTCAGGAAGAATTTCACAAACCACTTCTGACATAGCATACATCTCAGGTGCTGGTTCCCCCACAGACAATCCACCTATTGCGTTTCCGAAGGCGTTTTGTTCCGCTATAAATTCAGCGGAAATTTTACGAAGATCTGTAAACGTACTTCCTTGGACTATAGGGAAAAAAGTTTGTGGATAATCGTATTTAAACGGTATTTCATTATCCGCCTTAATACATCGTTTTAACCAGCGGTGGGTTCGCTGCATCGAAGATTTGGCATAGTTGTAGTCACAAGGATAAGGCGTACATTCATCAAATGCCATGATAATATCTGCACCAATACTCCTTTGAATTTCAATGGCCCGTTCTGGAGTAAACACATGATAGGAACCATCAATATGGGATTTAAACTTTACCCCTTCTTCTTTAATTTTCCGATTGGCAGACAAAGAGTACACTTGATACCCGCCCGAGTCGGTTAAAATGGGATACTCCCAGTTCATAAAACGGTGTAAACCTCCAGCCTGTTCAATGATGGAAGTACCAGGACGTAAAAATAAATGATAAGTATTTCCCAAAATAATGTCGGGTTGTATCTCTTGTTTTAATTCACGCTGATGAACTCCTTTAACCGTAGCCGCAGTTCCAACAGGCATAAAAATAGGGGTTTCAATAGGTCCATGAGCTGTGGTAATAGTTCCAGCTCTGGCACTAGTATTAGGATCTGTGGTATGGAGATCGAATTTCATCGTGGGCAAAGATACTATACTGTTTAATGGAATTGATTTTATTTAACTAATTTGTTATTAACTCAATTAAAATATACCCTACAATCATTGTCACTTTTGAACTGAACCCTTACTTTTGATTAAAATATTAATAAAAATCACATGGCAGATTTAAAAGCACTAGAAGGGCTTGTAAGCCAAGTTCGAAGGGATATCCTAAGAATGGTTAATAATGTAAATTCAGGGCATCCTGGTGGTTCACTAGGTTGTACAGAGTTTTTTGTGGCATTGTACAACAAAACAATGTATTTAAAACCAAATTTTGAAATGGATGGTATGCATGAAGATGTCTTTTTCCTTTCCAATGGTCATATTTCCCCTGTTTTTTACAGTGTTCTTGCTCGAAAAGGTTATTTCCCTGTCGATGAATTAAACTCCTTCCGACTTATCAATTCCCGTTTGCAAGGGCATCCGACTACCCATGAGGGTCTCCCTGGTATTCGAATTGCATCTGGTTCTTTGGGTCAAGGGTTGTCCGTAGCTATTGGTGCGGCACAAGCAAAAAAATTAAACAACGATTCGCATACGGTTTATGCATTGCTTGGTGATGGTGAATTACAGGAAGGACAAAATTGGGAGGCCATTCTTTATGCATCTGCAAAAAAAGTGGACAACCTGATTGCTACTGTGGATCTTAATGGGAAACAAATTGATGGAAGTACGGATGACGTGCTTAATATGGGAGATCTTGCTACTAAATTCGCTGCTTTTGATTGGGAAGTCATTGAACTAGAAGAAGGAAATGACTTGGAAAAAATTATCGCTTCACAAGCCAAAGCAAAATCGCTTCTTGGGAAAGGAAAACCTGTGGTTATTCTTATGAAAACTGAAATGGGTAATGGTGTCGATTTTATGATGCATACCCATGCATGGCACGGAAAAGCACCTAACGACGAACAGTTAGCTACTGCGCTTGCACAAAACCCAGTTACCCTAGGTGATTATTAATTTATAACGAAAACAATGACACATTATACAAATCAAGGAAGTAAAGACACCCGTTCTGGTTTTGGTGTTGGACTCGCAGAATTAGGTAGAACAAACCCCAATGTGGTCGCACTTTGTGCCGATTTAATTGGGTCGTTAAAAATGAATGAGTTCATCAAGGAAAATCCAGAACGATTTTTCCAAATTGGGATTGCTGAAGCTAACATGATGGGGATTGCTGCAGGTTTAACTATTGGAGGAAAAATACCCTTTACAGGAACCTTTGCTAATTTTTCTACTGGTCGTGTTTATGATCAAATACGACAATCAATTGCTTACTCGGATAAAAATGTAAAAATATGTGCTTCCCATGCCGGAATCACCTTAGGGGAAGATGGAGCCACTCATCAAATTTTAGAAGATATCGGTTTGATGAAAATGCTTCCAGGAATGACTGTTATCAATAGTTGTGACTTTAATCAAACAAAAGCGGCTACCCTCGCAATTGCTGAACATCAGGGTCCTGTTTATTTAAGGTTTGGCCGTCCTGTTGTGCCTAACTTTACTACGGAGGACTTGGGCTTTGAAATTGGAAAAGGTATTTTATTAAGTCCAGGTACAGATGTGACCATTGTTGCAACAGGTCACTTGGTTTGGGAAGCTTTAGAAGCTGCAAAAATTCTAGAAGAAAAAAATATTTCTGCTGAAGTCATCAATATTCATACGATCAAACCTTTGGATCAAGATATTATTTTGAAATCGATTCAAAAGACCAAGTGTATTGTGACTGCTGAAGAACATAATTATATTGGGGGCTTAGGAGAAAGCGTCTCTGGTGTATTGGCATTAAACCATCCTACACCACAAGAATTTGTAGCGACCAATGATACTTTTGGGGAATCTGGAACTCCAGCCCAACTTATGGATAAATATCAACTCAACAGTACTGCTATTGTTGAGAAAGCAATAAAAGTTATTGCTAGAAAATAAAGACATTAATTAATCACTAACTATAAATTAAATAACATGAAAAAAATCTATTTCCTTTTATTTCTAATCACTTCATTTGTTGGAATTAGTCAAACTGATTATGGAATTAAAGCCGGTGTTTCTTATAATGCGTCAGGAAAAATAACAAATGTTGTTGGTGACTTTAATACAGCTCGTGAATCATTAGACAACGCCACTGGATATTCAATTGGTGCTTATGCAAATATCGATTTTTTATTCGTGTACATTCGTCCAGAATTACAGTTTACTCGTTATGCTAAAAACTTTGAAACGGTATCCTTTAAAGAATCTAAAATTGAATTACCCATCTCTGTAGGCTATAAAGTACTTCCCTTTTTAAGTGTATTTGCAGGACCATCAATTCAATATGTTATGTCACAAGATAGTGATGAGGTTACCCTTGAAAATTTTAATGATCGTACCTCTTTGGGAATGCAATTTGGAAC
>CBFIJI010000074.1:0-2020 GCA_965662885.1 Flavobacteriaceae bacterium
TTTTAGTCCTTTTTTTATGATTTTATAATTATAGAATTCATCTTTAATGTTTAGTCGTGACCATTATAATGTTTTAAGAATTAATCCTAACTGCTTAGATGTTCAACTTAAATCAACCTTCAATTGATTTAATTTACTTACTTTGAGAAACTAAATTTAACAAATGTTATCACCTAAAATTCCTTTAGAAAAAGGAAGTAAAAAGCTCATCAATGCTTGGGCATTTTACGATTGGGCAAATTCTGTATATTCCTTAGTAATTTCTTCCGCAATTTTCCCTATTTATTTTGCAGCCCTTTTTAATGAAATTAACACCATACGTGTTTTTAATTATGATATAAAAAACACAGCCATGATAAGTTTTGTTATGGCTACCGCTTTTGTTTTGATTGCATTTACCTCTCCATTGTTATCGGGAATTGCAGACTATATCGGCAACAAAAAAAGGTTTATGAAATTTTTTGTCTATATGGGTTCTATTTCCTGTATTGGACTTTATTGGTTTGAATTAGATACCATTTTTTTGGGGCTTTTCTTTTACTTTATCGCTTTGATTGGTTTGTGGGGGAGTTTGGTTTTTTACAATTCTTATTTACCTGACATTGCTTATCCAAAACAACAAGACCGCGCAAGTGCAAGAGGATATTCCATGGGGTATGTAGGTAGTGTTATTTTATTATTGTCCAATTTGGCTATGGTTATGCAACCTGATTGGTTTGGAATTACGGGAGCCACAGAAGGCGAAGCATCAATGAAGGCAATGCGGTATTCTTTTATTTCTGTTGGAATTTGGTGGGCATTATTCAGTCAATATTCTTTTTTTTATTTACCAAAAGGAAATAATCATCAAGCTAAAATTACAAAAGCCATCTTTTGGAACGGTTATAAAGAGTTGCGGGGGGTTTGGAATCTCATGAAAACAGAACTTGGATTACGTCGTTTTCTTCCTGCTTTTTTTCTTTACAGTACTGCATTACAAACCGTACTTCTTGTTGCAGCATATTATGGCGAAGAAGAAATTAATTGGGGAAGTTCAAGTGAAAAAACCGTTGGATTGATTGTCAGTATTTTACTAATTCAAATTGTTGGAATTTTTGGAGCTCTTTTTACGTCTCGTGCTTCAGAACGTTTTGGGAATATTCCAACATTAATTTTTATCAATCTGTGTTGGGCTGCACTTTGTTTTTGTGCTTATTATATTGAATCTCCCATAGAATTCTATATCACAGCTTCTTTTGTTGGCTTGGTCATGGGTGGACTGCAATCGCTATCCCGTTCTACCTATTCAAAACTCATTCCAAAAACAGAGGACACCACGTCCTTTTTTAGCTTCTATGATGTGACAGAGAAAATTGGAATTGTTATTGGAATGCTCTTTTTTGGTTTTATTGATCAAATAACCGGTAGTATGAGAAATGCCATATTGGTGTTTCTAGCCTTTTTCATTCTAGGGGCAATGATGTTAATACGTATTCCAAGAGAAAAACTCAGCTAACGGTTGATCGAAACTTTTCCAGAACCACTTACTCTAGATTTTTGCTTTTTCGGATTTCCAAAACAGTGAACATTTCCAGAACCTGTTATGACTACATCCAATGATTCTTCTGCTTGGACATCGGCTTTTCCAGAACCCGTAATGTTAACTTCAGTATCCATTGAGTTTAATCTACGTCCGTGATAATCTCCAGAGCCTGTAATTTTTACGGTTGTTGAGGTGGCTTCACCGCTAACCTCAATATTTCCTGATCCAGTAATTAAACCACTAAATTCTTCTGTTGAGAGCTCCGTAGTAATTTCACCTGATCCAGTAACAACGCTTTTAAACTCTTTCGCTTTAAGAGTAAAGTTACTTTGAATATATCCTGAACCACTCATAACTAATTTAGATACTTTTTCTACAGGGATGATGATTTCAACAGGTCCAAATTTCCATTTTTTAAGCCAAGAAGTTTCTTTACTTTTAATAATCAAGACATTATTTTTGATTTTTGTTTCTGTGATGGCTAAGTCATCATCAGAG
>CBFIJI010000074.1:2030-10618 GCA_965662885.1 Flavobacteriaceae bacterium
GGTTATTTCCCCTTCTGCACCTTCAATCAAACTAACTTTATAGGGGCCAGCAACAGAGATCCCTTCAAAGGTTCCTACCGTTCTTTTTTCTTCTTTGATGGTTTCATTGTTGGAAAGGGGTGTATTAACGTGAATAAATAAAATACTTACTAGTAGCGTCAAGGTTTTCATAGGTTTTAATGTTTAGATGTTGGATATAATTTTAAGTTGCCAAATTCAGAAACAATCATCAAAGTATTGTTTGATTCTGGGTTTTTATGGTGGCCTTTATAGTACTTTTCGGTGTTTTCAATAATTTGTTTTTCAAATTCGAAATCACATTTGGATTTAATACTTGAAAATTCTAGATCAAATTCAAAGACAAAAGGCCATTCAGAATCAATCCCTAATTGAATTCCTGTATATTCTCCATTGATAGAAATATTTTTTGTTAACGGAGCAACATAGGCAACTCGTATAGAGCCAAATTCATTCTTTAAGTCTAGAAATTCTGATATTTCTTCTAGGGTAAATGTTAAATAATCTCCTTTGCCATTTACGCTTCTTGCTTTGTCTATTTTAAGCTTGCCATAGTCATTACTGTAATGCAGTGAATCAATCATTTCAAAAAAAGAAGAAGTATAATCAGCCGTTAAGTCAATGATTCCAGCTTCAGTAATTTCAAACCCAGAATAGTCTGCATTGATTTCACCTCCTGCTATGTATTCAATACTTGAATTGGAGGTATAATCAAACGAAAGTTCATTGTCAGTTGCAAATAATTCTCCTATGATCATTTTTCCGTAATCACAGGAAAGACGTGCCTTACCTTCTAAATAATTCAACACAATTGTTCCGTAATCATTTTTGAGGTTAATGGCATTGGTTGCGGGCATTTTTATGGTATAATCAATTTTAAATTTAACCTTGGAGGTATTGATCCACGAAAAAGACCATTTATCATTAATTTCTGTTATGGCTTGGACTAAATCTGAATCTAAATCAAAACGAATGTCAATACTATTTAGTTTTTGATTGATTTTCTTAACATTATTGCCTTCGACAGTAATCAATACATCGATTACCACTTTATTCTGATCCCAAGAGGTAATAATGATATCACCAAATTGGTTTTCTACTTGAACCGTAGCATTCGGTTTAACCATGATTTCCTTGTGAAATTCTTTGGTAACTTTTTCAATAATTCCCTCTTTGGCAAACAGCGAAAGTGAGGGTAATGTTAAAAATAATAATAGTTTATAAAAGTTCATTTTCATGTTTTTTAGTTTGAAGTTGGAGAAGGTGTTCCTGTAACTCGGTCAAAAGGTCAACTTGTTTTTTTAAGTTAGCAATCAAGGCGTTAAGCAATTGAGGTTGTGAAGGTTCTTCTTTCCAATGGATATATATATCAGAATAATTTGCTTGCATACGTTCAATTTGTAGCTTGGTATCTAGGATGATTTTTGAAGTTGAGGGGTGTTCTATCGCCTCAATGGTTGCTAATTGGGTTTGAATCATGTTGTTCATATAGGACTCTGTAAGTTCAAAGGCATAGATTTCTTTTGTCACATTACTAGATTCCCAATGCAAAGGAAAGATTCCAACACCAATTAAAATGAGGGCCACAGCTGCAATTCGCAACAAGTTTCGTCGCTGACCTTGTTGTTTTTTTGAGCGTAGTAAGCGTTTTTGAAAACGTTTGTGGTGACCCTTTTGGGGAACCTGTTTAGATTTGATTTCAGCTAAATCTTTAAAATATTGTTCGAGTAGTTTTTCGTTCATCCAAGGATTTTTTTTAGTTGACTTTTAGCACGGGACATGGTTGTTCTGCAATTAGTATAACTCAAATTCATTATGCTTCCAATTTCTTCATAATCATAACCTTCCAAGTAAAATAATTGTAAAATTATCCGCTGCTTATCTTTTAGTTGGTTGAGTGCATTTTGTAGTTTAAGAGAATGATTATCAGCCTCATCAAATCTCAAATGTTCCGTTACTGCTTTTTCGGAAACGCCTTCCATGTCTTGTGAATGTGCAATGCGTTTATTGTAATAATAATAATTAAGGGTCTTTCGAACCACTATTTTTTTCAGCCAACCTCCAAAGTTGTTTTCACCTTTGTATTGATGGATCTTTTCAAATGCAGTAATAAACCCTTCTTGCATGGCATCTTCCGCATCGTCAGGGTTTTTGACTATTCGGAGTGCACTTGCGTACATGGCATCACTAAAGCGGTTGTAGATTTCCATTTGTGCAATTTCATCTTGCTTTTTACAAGCAATTACGAGTTCTTCTATATAATTATATTTCTCTTTCAATTTGCGACGTTCAATTACTATGAGGGCCTTTTTTTTAATTTGTTACAATTCATTCCTCTTTTTTTGGCATAACTATTGAAATATTTACTTTGAAATTTCATTATAGTGATTATTCCCATGCTGTAGAGACATCCTTCATGTGATTAAACCTTTTCAATGACAAAATGACTTAATTAATATTTATGACCAAATCGTTGTTTAAATCTATTGACACATTGTCACTCCAAGATATCGAATCAGATGCTGATTTAATCCCTTTAATGACTTCCGAGGACGAAAAAGCACTTCAGGATGAAGATTTGCCTCAATATGTTCCCGTTTTACCGTTGAAAAACACCGTACTTTTTCCAGGAGTTGTCATTCCTATTACTGCTGGAAGGGATAAATCCATTCAACTGATTAAAGATGCCAACAAAGCTGACAGGGTAATTGGTGTTGTTGCACAAAAAGATCATAATGTTGAAAATCCTGAGGTTGGTGATATTCATAATTTAGGAACAGTAGCTCGAATATTACGTGTTCTTAAAATGCCCGATGGTAATACTACGATTATCATTCAAGGTAAAAAACGTTTTAAAATCAAAAGTATTGTTGAAGAACAACCTTACCTCAAGGCGGAAATTGAAAGTGTCGAAGAAGAATATGCTGAAAAAAATGACAAAGAATTATCGGCAACCATAGACTCCATAAAAGATTTGGCACTTCAAATCATTCAAGAAAATCCAAATATCCCATCTGAGGCTTCTTTTGCGATTAAAAATATTCAAAGCCCAGTATTTCTAGTCAATTTTGTTTGTTCAAACATGAACTTAACGGTTAGTGAAAAACAAGAAATACTCGCAATGGTCAACCTTCAAAAAAGAGCGATCCGTTGTTTAAAACACATGAATTTAGAGCATCAAAAATTGGTGCTTAAAAATGATATTCAGTCCCGAGTTCGGAATGAGATGGATTCACAACAGCGGGAGTATTATTTACACCAACAAATGAAAACCATTCAAGAAGAACTGGGTGGTGGTTCTTATGAAGAAGAAATTGATGAAATGCGTGCACGCTCTCTGAAGAAAAAATGGAGTGATAGTGTAAAAAAACATTTCAATAAGGAATTACTCAAATTACAACGGATGAATCCACAAGTTGCTGAATATTCGATTCATCGTAACTATTTAGAATTATTTCTCGATTTACCTTGGGGGGAATTTTCAAAGGATAATCTTAATTTAAAACGATCGCAACGTATTTTGGATAAAGATCACTTTGGCTTAGAAGAAGTTAAAAAGCGAATCATTGAATATTTGGCGGTACTCAAACTTCGTAATGATATGAAATCTCCTATACTTTGTTTGTATGGGCCTCCAGGAGTAGGTAAAACTTCTTTAGGGAAATCAATCGCAGAAGCTTTAGGACGTTCATATGTTCGGATATCTCTTGGTGGGATGCGGGACGAAGCTGAAATCCGCGGCCATCGTAAAACCTATATTGGGGCATTACCCGGTCGGATTATTCAAAGTTTAAAAAAAGCAGGAACTTCCAATCCAGTCTTTGTGTTGGATGAAATAGATAAACTTGCTGTTGGAGCTCAGGGAGATCCTGCAGCGGCTTTGTTAGAAGTGCTTGACCCTGAACAGAACAAGGAGTTTTATGATAATTTCTTAGAGATGGGATATGACTTATCAAAAGTGATGTTTATTGCAACAGCCAACAGTCTTTCTCCAATTCATCCAGCACTTCGTGATCGAATGGAAATCATCAATGTGAGTGGGTATACCTTGGAAGAAAAAACAGCCATTGCGCAAAAGTTTTTACTACCAAAGCAGATGGAAGAACATGGTCTTAAAAAAGAACACCTGAAATTAAAGCGTCCTGTAATTGAAAAAATTGTGGAAGGTTATACGCGTGAATCTGGGGTTAGAGGACTGGAAAAGCAAGTAGCTAAAGTGGTCCGTTTTGTAGCAAAATCGATTGCTATGGAAGAATCTTATGAAATTACACCTTCTATAACTGATCTTACAGCGATGATGGGGCCAGAAAAAATTCAAAGAGACCTCTACGAAAATAATCAGGTTGCAGGAGTAGTCACCGGGCTAGCTTGGACAAGTGTTGGAGGGGATATTTTATTTATTGAATCTACCATTTCTCAAGGTAAAGGGGGGCTAACCATTACAGGAAATCTTGGAAAAATAATGAAAGAGTCTGCGACAATAGCTTTAGAATACATTAAAGCAAATTCGGCTCGCTTGGGCTTAGCGTCTTTTCCTTTTGATCAATTCAATATTCATATTCATGTTCCTGAAGGAGCTACTCCCAAAGATGGTCCTAGTGCCGGAATTACAATGCTTACCTCATTGGTTTCCCTGTTTACTCAAAAACGGGTTAAGTCACGTTTGGCGATGACTGGAGAAATTACCTTGAGAGGAAAAGTTTTACCAGTGGGTGGAATTAAAGAAAAAATTCTTGCGGCTAAACGCTCAAAAATTAAGGAAATCATATTGTGTGAACAAAACAGAAAAGATATTGAGGAGATCAATCAAAAATATTTGAAGGGTCTTGTTTTTCATTACGTTAACGAAATGGAAGAGGTGATTAAACTAGCTGTTACCGATAAAGATGTCATTAATGTAAAAACATTGCGTTCGCAAAAAGAACAAGCTACTGTTTAATACGTTAAATTGGATTGATGAAAAAAATCACAATTGCAATTGACGGCTACGCGGCTACTGGCAAAAGTACGCTAGCCAAACGCTTAGCAAAGTATTTTAATTATACCTACGTTGATACTGGAGCGATGTATCGCGCCGTCACTCTTTATGCATCACAGAATAGGGGGTTGGAGGGAAAAGAATTATCCGCTGATCAACGAAAGCAGTATTTAGAGGGTATTGAAATTCATTTTCAAACAATCAATCAAAAACAACATACTTTCCTCAATAATGAAGATGTTGAAGAAACGATCCGAAAACCGGAAATATCCGATCGGGTTAGTGCTATTGCTGCTATCCCTGAAGTTCGTGATTTTCTTGTTGCACAGCAGCGAGCAATGGGAAGTGAAAAGGGTATTGTGATGGATGGTCGTGATATTGGAACTGTTGTTTTTCCCAATGCTGAGATTAAGTTTTTTTTAAATGCACGACCTGAAATAAGAGCGCAACGTCGTCTAATGGAGTTGACCTCAAAAGGGGTTTCTACAAGCTTTGAGAAGGTTTTAGCCAATGTGATAAAAAGAGATGAATTGGACAGTAGTCGTGCTGTTGGGCCACTTGTGAAAGCTGATGATGCGCTACTTATTGATGTTTCTGACCTTTCACTTGATGATGTTTTTAATACTCTATTGGATACTATTAAACAAAAACTTGATTAGTAGTTGGAGTAAATTTCGAAAAAAGACTACTCGTTTCTCTTAGTTTTATTCTTTTTCTTTTCGCGTTCTAATTTTCTGAAGTATCCTCTGGTTAAAAAATTATGTTTTAGAGCTTCCATATTCTGGTTAAAGTTATCTGTCCCTAACTGAATATTTTCAAGAGTGTTTTTTAAGGTCTTGACTAATGCGGTGTCCTTTGTGAAATAGTTTAGTGCACCTTTACTTGATTGCGTTTCATTGACCATTCCACTTAATTTTTCGAGTGAATTTTCAATAGTATTACTCGATTTTTCAAGATGATCTATCGTAGTTTTCAACTTTTCGCCACTAAGCGTATCGTTTAAAAGTATTCCTAAAAGTGTTTTATTATTGTCTTTTAATGATTCAACAATTTGTTTCAATTCGTCAAGGGATCCCACTGCACTTGAGCTCATTGTATTGAGATTAGCCATCGATTGTTGTAAATTTTTAGCCATTAGAGTATCATAAAGTATGGTGTGTAAAGGTCCCTTTCCTTTGGTGATTGCAGATGTTATTTTAAGTAAATCGGCGGTAAGAATTGCAGTATTCTCGGTGCTTACACCCAAAGTATTTAGTAGGTCATCAGTACTGATTTTACTGTATGATTTAATAAAATCACCATCTTTAATGGTGGTGGCGTCTCTTTTTCCAGGAACGATATTAACAATCTTATTGCCGACCAAACCATCGGAGCCAATAGTGGCAATAGCATTTTTTTTGATGTGGTTGGTGATTTCTTTTTCGATACCCATTACTACTTTTATAGTTGAGTCGTTTTCCATTTCAATATGTTGTACAATTCCAACATTGATTCCTGAATAACGAACATTACTCCCTTCTTGTAAACCATTGACATTTTGAAAAAAGGCATTCAGTGCAATGGTTGTTTTAAATAAATTTTGCTTTTGTCCAATTAGATAGATAGCTACAACGAATAGAGTAGTTCCAATGATTACGAATAGACCAAGATTTATTTTTTGTTTTATTCCTTTTTCCATTTTCCTGATTTATTGTTTAAAGAATGCTTTAATTTTTGGGTCTTGAGCGATGGATAATTCTTTGAACGTTCCTAGTGCATAATTGGTTCCATCTATCAATAGGAGCATGCGTTCCGAAATTACTCGAGCACAGTCAACATCATGGGTGATAATAATAGATGATGTTCCGTGCTTTTTTTGAATCTCTTTAATTAAAATAATTATTTCTTTTGCTGTTATTGGATCCAAACCACTTGTGGGTTCATCATATAAAATAATTTTAGGTTGAAGTATTAAGGTTCGTGCAATTGCAACCCGTTTTTTCATTCCACCAGATAATTCGGAGGGCATAAGATCCATAGCATGTATAAGGCCAACACTGTTTAAAACATTTTGAATAGCAGTTGTTGTAGTCTGATGAACGCCCAACCTTTTTCGGTGATGTCTTAAAGGAAATTCTAAATTCTCTCTAACGGTCATGGAATCGTACAAGGCATTTCCTTGAAATAAAAAACCAATCTCTGGTCGAATTTGATTCAGTCTTTTTTGATCCATTGTAGTGATGTCTTCTCCCATCACTTTGATTGATCCTCTGTCGGGTTTCATCAGTCCAATTAGACACTTAACCATTACAGATTTACCACAACCGGATTTCCCCATAATCACTAAATTCTCCCCTTCAAATAAATTTAAATCAAAATTATTGAGGACATGATTTGTTCCAAAGCTCTTGTAAAGTCCTTTGATCTCAATAATTTTATTTTTTTGATTTGTGTTTTCCATCTTGACCCTTAGGTTATAGTTCAAATAAAATATCGGTGATTAAAACGGCAATCAAATCAATAATAAAAAGGAGAATAGACGCTGTAACAACAGCTGAATTTGCAGCTTTACCAACTCCTTGGGTTCCTTTTTTACAATAAAAACCTTTATAGCATCCGACCAGGCCAATGGCAAAACCAAAAAATATTGTTTTCACCATAGCTGGGAAAAAATCTTTAAACGTTAATGTTTTAAAAATCTTACTGTAAAAAAGGGTAAAGGAAATGTCTCCTTTAAAATGTTCCACTAAAAAAGAACCATAAATCCCAATAGCGTCGGCCATAACGACTAATAAAGGGAGCATGAAGGTAATGGCTAAAATTCGAGTAACAACAAGGTATTTAAAAGGATTAGTTCCAGAAACCTCCATGGCGTCAATTTGTTCAGTTACATTCATAGACCCCAATTCCGCACCAATTCCTGAACCTATTTTACCTGCGCAAACCAATGCTGTAAGTACCGGTCCAATTTCTCGAATAATGGATAAACCTACCATGGAAGGCATATAGGCTTCTGCGCCAAAACGAATCAAAATGGGGCGGGTTTGAAGGGTAATTACTAAACCAATGATAAATCCCGTAAGTCCCACAAGTAAAAGGGATCGGTTACCCATTTGATAACACTGGCGAAGGAATGGTTTTACCTCAAATGGAGGTTTAAACAACTCACTAAAAAATCGACCAGCAAAAAAAGTAAGTTCACCAACTTCTGTTAAGAAAGAACTGAGGCGAGATTGTGAGTTAATCAAATCAAATATTTTTTTTGACTTTAAAAAACTTTAAAGGTAGCTAGAAGCACCAATAGATTTAATGACAAAAATCACGTTCTAGAAGAATATCCTATTTTTTATTTGCATAATACGGGCAATGCGATTATTTTTTGGGCTGTGATCTGATAGGATTTAGGGGAGCTTGATCTAATTAAAATAAACAATAAAAAGCTAATAATTGAAGAAATTAAATTAATGAGCGTAACAAAATTTATAGAACCATTGGTCATTACGACACTAAAAAAATATTGTATGAATTTATATTTTTAATATAAATATTTATTTTCTCCATGTTCATTGAACAATTTTTGGAAATGAAAGCTGTTGTAAAAAAATAAGGGAGG
>CBFIJI010000075.1:0-10381 GCA_965662885.1 Flavobacteriaceae bacterium
AACCCTAGCTTTAGAGCAAACTTCAAATGAAAAGGAACAATCAGAGCTTTCAAAAATTATTGGAGAAAGCTATTTTAATCTTTCCAATTATGATAAGGCCATTCCTTTTTTAGAAGCCTATGAGGGGAAAAAAGGGAAATGGGAAAACATTGACTTCTATCAGTTGGGCTTTGCTTATTATAAAATTCAAGAGTATTCGATGGCCATCAAACATTTCAATAAGGTCATTGGGAATAAAAATAAATTTGCGCAATACGCCAACTATTATTTAGCTGATTGTTATTTAAAAATGGAAGATAAGCCTGCGGCATTTAATGCCTTTAAAAGTGCTTCATCAATGCGTTTTAATCCTGAGATAACGGAGGATGCTTTTTTAAACTATGCTAAGTTGAGCTATGATATTGGAAACCCTTACGAAAACACCTCCAAAGTATTGGTTCGCTTTTTAGAAAGCTATCCTAAAAACAACCAAATAAATAATATTTCTGAATTGTTGGTGAATTCTTATTTAAAAGGGAAGAACTATGATGCCGCCTTAGAAATCTTAGAAGGAAAAAGTTTTTATAAGGATAATGATATGCTTCAACAGATTAGTTATCTGAAGGCATTAAACCTATTTCAATCGGAAGACTATAGGCAAGCCATTACTTTTTTCGAAAAAAGCATTAAAGTGGGTAGAGATTTGGATTTAAAGGCAGCTGCCACCTATTGGATGGGACATGCCCATTATGAATCTAAAAATTATGATCTTGCTTTGGACGTTTTTATGGGTTTTAAAAAAATACCAAAAAAGAATCCCTTAGCGCTTTATAAAAATATCGATTATGACATTGCTTATGCCCATTTTAAAAAAGAAGCTTACCCACAAGCACTGGAATTTTTTCAACGTTTTTTAAGACAAAACACAATAGAAAACACTTCTTATAAAAGAGATGTTTTTTTACGTATCGCAGATTGTAATTTTATATTAAAAAAGTATTGGCCGGCAATGGAAAATTATAATGAAGCCATTGCTATTGCCCCACAAAAAAGCACCTACGCCCTTTATCAAAAAGGAATTAGTTATGGTTTTGTTGATCGTAATGAAAAGAAAATAACCACTTTAAAACAATTAATATCACAATTTCCTAACTCTTCCTATGCTGATGATGCGCTCTTTGCATTAGCATCGGCTTATGTGGTGGCTAAAAAGCCTGAGGATGCGATAGATTCTTATGATGCGCTAATCAACAAGCACACGCAAAGTCCTTATCGTTCAAAATCTATGCTAAACAAAGGGCTTATTTTATATAATCAAGAACGCTATGATCAGGCGGAAAAAGAGCTAAAAGCTTTGGTAGAAAATTACAGAAGGGATGCTGTAGGTCAACAAGCTGTTGCTACTTTAAAAGAAATTGCAATTGACAGAGGGAGGGTTCAAGATTTCACCCAATGGTTGGAGTCAAAACAAATCCAAATCTATTCGGCTTCTGAATTGGAAGAAACTACTTTTTTAGCTGCTGAAAAACAACTTTTAACCAACAACAAAGAAAAAGCCCTCCGTCTTTTTGAGGCTTATTTAGCCAAGTACCCTGATGGAATCAACAAATTAGTAGCCAACTTTTACCTAGCTGAATTGTATGATGAAAAGCAAAACCTTGAGTTGGCCGTCGATAAGTACAGGGCGATTACCCTTTTCCCTATAAATGAATACACCGAAAAAGCCTTGGTTCGTTTAATCGAAATCAAAAAATCTCAAGAAGATAGTATGGCTTTACTTCCCTATCTTATTCAACTTAGGGAAATAGCAGAGTTTGAAGAAAACAAACGCTTTGCACAATTTAATCTCATGCAAACCTATGCCTTGTTAGGAGATGATCTAAAAGCCATCCAGGAGGCGAAACAAGTACTTCTGTTAGATGATCTTAAAAATAAAGTAAAATGGGACGCACTTACTATTTTAGCGCAAACCAGTTGGCGTGTAAAGGATACCCTAAATGCAATAAAATATTATAATAAACTCGAAAAAGCACCTCAGGGATCATTAGTTGCGGAAGCACTTTACTTTAAAGCAAAACAACTACATGATAAGGCCAATTTTGATTCCTCTAATGAAGTTATTGCAACCATTGCTGAACAATCAGCTTCTTCTGGGGTATGGGGAGCTAAGGCACTCTTGCTGTTATCAAAAAATTATAACGCACTTGGCGATCCCTTTCAAGCGATTTATATTCTTGAAAGTGTTATAGAAAACTTTGAACGCTTTAATGATGTTTACAGCGAAGCACAAGAATTGTTAAAGGCAACCAAACAAGAAGCAGCAAAAAATAATGCCTCTATTACAGAACAGAAGAATGGACAATAGAATCAAAAAAATAACACTGGTCTTTTACCTCCTTTTTTTTACGATTTCCATCGGACAAGTAACGCAGGAAGAACCTATTGGAACTCAAAACGTAACTGTTGTTAAATCCTATACACCTAGTTTATCAAAGGCTTTTAAAATACGTTCTGCTCCAGTAGCCAATGATTCAATGATTAAACCAACCCCACCGATTTCCTATTCCATACTTAGTGTTCCAATGGTGTCTACCTTTTCTCCCAATAAAGCCACACCCTTAAAGCTTCAGAAGCAAAAACAAGCCTCCCAATACAACACATTACTCGCTGCAGGATTGGGTAATCAGGGACAGCTTCATTTTGATTTTTCTTCAGTAATAAAGCGAAGTCGCAGACAGTCGTTAGGTATATTATTGTATCGAGATGGTTATTTTAAGAATGTAAAAAATAGCCTACTAAAAAGTTCACGTTGGGAAGATTTTATTGGATTAAATCATGCCTATAAAGGAAAATTTTATAGCGTTGACACTCAATTACGTTTAAAATCTTCTAGGAATAATTTTTTTGGAGTTGCACCTGATCAATTGGAGGCGGTTCAACAAAATACAATTGATCCGTTAATTATAAGAAATAGTTTTAAATTTTTAAACGATTGGAATTGGTATAAATCAGTAGTTAAAAAATTAGCTTTTCAAGCCAATATTACGACAGACAACTTTGCCACTTCAGAACAATATCTTCAGTTAACGTCTCATTCACGAATTGGAAAAAAAATAAGCATTAATCTTTCTTTAGAAGGTTTAAACACCACCTTTAACAACAATTATTTTTCTGGTGAAAAACAGGAAAGTCAAATGGCCAAATTAGGGACAGCTTTTCAATGGGAAAATTTAAAGAATGATTTTAAATACAAGCTTGGAGTTCGGCTAATCTATTTTCTTATGGAAAATGACAATGCTTCTCCTTTGTATTATTTTCCAAAAGTAAATTTAAGCTACAATAAACCCGAATCAGGATTTACCACCTACCTCAATATTGGTGGAGACTTGACATTTAACCGCTACACCACTCTTGCCGAGGAGAACCGTTATCTTGCCCCATCAGTAGCATTATTGCCCACTCACACTAAATACAATGCCCGTTTAGGGGTTCAAACGAAAGCAGCTTCTGTGGTTTTTTTCGATTTTAGTTTGGGATATGACAATCGGGAGAATGTTCCATTATTTCAACGACTTCCGTTAAATCCACAGGCGGACTTTGCTTATCGATTTTCCAATGCTTATGGTGTAAAATATATTGACCTAACACAGTTTGATCTTATAGCAAAAGCATCTATTGATTTTGGAAATGAAAATAGTTTACAATTTTCAGCCAACTATTATAAGTATCAATCCAATCAAAACGAACCTCTTTGGAATCTACCCTCCGTAGTGATGGATGTTTCGGGTCAATTTAAAATAGCAGATGCATTTTATTTTAACTTTTTAACTTCATTCCTAGGAGATCGAGAAAGTACGCTATGGACCAATAGTACTCCTAGTATGCCACAAACAAATCGTCTTCCTGCATTCATTAGCAGTAAAATTAATATAAGCTACCACCTTTCAAAGCAATGGGATATTTTTCTTAAAGCTCAGCTTAACAATAGTGATCAACATGCGCGATGGGCATATTTTCCAGAAAATAATTTCTTAATTTTAGCAGGACTACGGTTTAAATTAAATTTAAATCTTTAAATTAAGATTTTAATTAAATAAGATAGGGATACCCATTAAAAATGATTTTTACTAATTTTGCAACTAAATTTTATTAAATGAAAAAAGTCCTCAGCCACAATAAAAACCACATTTCCATTCGTACTGTAAAAAATAACCTATGGATTCTTTTTGTTGTATTTGCACTATTCTCTTGCCAAAAAAGAGTTGATTTAATTGTGCACAATGCTATTGTTTATACTGCTGATGAAAATTTCAGTATTGCACAATCATTTGTAGTTGATGAGGGTAAGTTTGTTGAAGTGGGAGGTGAGGAGCTTATGGATAAATATGTTGCTGACAATGTGGTTGATGCAGAGGAATTAGCCATTTATCCTGGTTTTATAGATGCACACTGCCATTTCTTAGGATTGGGTTTAAAACAAAAGCAAGCTGATCTTGTAGGAACAGAAAGTTTTGAAGAAATTTTAGATATTTTGGTAGCCTTTTCAAAAGAGCAAGACAGAAAAGTTATTCTTGGTCGTGGTTGGGATCAAAACGACTGGTCCACCAAGGTTTTTCCAAACAAAGACCGCCTAGATGAACTGTTTCCCGATATACCTGTAGCATTACGTCGAATAGATGGTCATGCGCTTTTGGTTAATCAAAAGGCCTTAGATATGGCGGGTATTACTGTAGATACTGAAGTTCCTGGTGGAACTGTGATTAAAGAAAATGGAAAGTTAACAGGCGTATTAGTAGATACACCAATGGAACTCGTCGAAGCAGTACTTCCCAAGACCACCAACCAAGAGTTGATCGAAGCTTTAAAAATTGCTGAAGAGATTTCATTTAAGAATGGTTTGACGACTGTTGATGATGCAGGCTTAACGAAAGAAGTAATTAACTTGATTGACAGTATTCAAAAAGAAGGACTTTTAAAAATTCGTATCTATGCGATGATTGCTAATGAAAAAGCCTCTGTTGATTATTTCTTGTCACGCGGCCCACTTAAAACAAATCGTCTTAACGTACGTTCTGTAAAAGTTTATGCCGATGGTGCATTAGGTTCGAGAGGTGCAGCATTAAAAATTCCTTATACCGATTCCAAAGGACATTATGGCGCCTTTATTACTCCCCCTGATTCTTTAGAGGCTTTAGCCTATAAACTCGCAGCTTCTCCATTTCAGATGAACACCCATGCCATTGGAGATGCAGCAAATGCTGCTGTTCTAAATGCTTACCGTAAAGCCTTAGTATTTTCTGAAGATCCCAGATGGCGCGTGGAACATGCTCAAATTATTGATACAGCTGATATTTCTTTTTTTAATAAAAAAATAATCCCATCCATCCAACCGACCCATGCCACAAGTGATATGTACTGGGCTGAAGATCGATTGGGAAAAGAACGCTTACAAGGAGCCTATGCTTTTAAAGTCTTAAAAGAACAAGCTGGAACTTTAGCTCTTGGAACAGACTTTCCTGTTGAGCAAGTCAGCCCATTTTTAACGTTTTATGCAGCAGTTTCCCGTCAAGATGTTGAAGAATATCCAGAGGGAGGGTTTTTACCTGAAAATGCTCTATCACGAGAAGAAGCCCTTTTAGGGATGACACGATGGGCAGCACACGCTAACTTTGAAGAAAACGAAAAAGGAAGTATTGAAGCTGGAAAATTAGCTGATTTTGTTATCCTTGATCGTGATATTATGGAAGTAGATATTTCTTTAGTTCCAAAAACAAGAGTAGTAGCAACCATTGTTGAAGGTGATATTGTTTTTAGTACCCGCTTTAAATAAGGCAGCAACAATGCCCCACTTTACTTTTTTAAGTTTCCTTAACCGATAATCATCAGTTTGTTTATTTTGTAATCAATTTTGTTTATTTTGATTAATAAATTTAATTAAAACATCAATTTATATCATATAACAGTATTCCAAAACCTATTTTTGTTTAAAATTTTTAATTATGTGTGGTATTGTATGTGCCTTTGATCTAAAAGAAGAAAGTAGCCAATTACGGCCGAAAGTATTGGAAATGTCTAAAAATATTCGCCATCGTGGACCGGATTGGAGTGGTGTTTTTGACTGTGACAATGCAATACTTGCACATGAACGTTTGGCTATTGTCGATCCAACCTCTGGAAAACAACCTTTATTCAATTCAAAAGGTACTTTGGTTTTAGCGGTCAACGGGGAGATATATAATCATCAAGAACTTCGCAAAGAATTTGAAGGAAGCTATGATTTTAAAACAGCTTCTGACTGTGAAGTTATTCTAGCTTTATACCAAAAGTACGGTACGTCATTCCTTGATAAACTCAATGGAATTTTTGCAATAGCACTCTATGATATAGCTAAAAACGAATATTTTGTTGCTCGTGATCATATGGGGATTATTCCTCTTTATTACGGTTGGGATGCCAACGGGTCTTTTTATGTTGCTTCAGAATTAAAAGCCTTAGAAGGTGTTTGTACAAAAATTGAACTATTTCCTCCAGGTCACTATTGGTACAGCAAGGATAGTGCGCCTAAAGCTTGGTATGAACGCGAATGGAAAGATTTTGAAAATGTTAAAGAAAACACCACTTCAATTGAAGAACTCCACGATGCTTTGTCCGATGCTGTTCACCGGCAGTTGATGAGTGATGTTCCTTATGGAGTTTTACTTTCAGGAGGGTTAGATTCTTCGATTACCTCTGCCTTAGCAAAAAAGTTTGCAGCGCATCGAATTGAATCTGAAGATACTCAGGAAGCCTGGTGGCCACAATTACATTCTTTTTCCGTAGGTTTAGAGGGTTCTCCCGATTTAGCTGCCGCTCAAAAAGTTGCCGAACATATCGGAACTGTGCATCATGAAATAAAATTCACCATTCAAGAGGGATTGGACGCCATACGTCAAGTAATTTACCATTTAGAGACGTACGATGTAACAACGATCAGAGCTTCGACTCCAATGTTTTTGATGGCAAGGTCTATTAAATCCTTAGGAATCAAAATGGTTCTTTCTGGAGAAGGGGCTGATGAGCTCTTTGGAGGATATTTGTACTTTCATAAAGCCCCATCAGCACAAGAGTTTCATGAAGAGACTGTTCGAAAATTAGATAAGTTACACCAGTACGATTGCCTAAGAGCCAATAAGTCACTTGCAGCGTGGGGAATTGAAGGGCGTGTACCTTTTTTAGATAAAGAATTTATAGATGTCGCTATGCGAATTAATCCAAAAGACAAAATGATAAATGGCGAACGCATGGAAAAATGGGTACTTCGTAAAGCCTTCGAAAAATACTTACCTGAAAGTGTTGCATGGAGACAGAAAGAACAGTTTTCTGACGGTGTAGGTTATAGCTGGATTGATACCCTAAAGGAGCTTGTAGATAAGGAAGTAACTGATGAACAAATGAAGAATGCTCATTTTCGCTTTCCTACCCAAACACCACAAAATAAAGAAGAGTTTTATTACCGCTCTATTTTTGAATCCCATTACCCTAGTGATACAGCAGCACTCAGTGTGCCATCAGTTCCTTCTGTGGCCTGTAGTACACCCGTGGCTTTGGCTTGGGATGAGGCCTTTAAAAATCAAAATGACCCAAGTGGAAGGGCTGTTTTAAAGGTTCACGAACAATCGTATAAATAATTCTTTTAATGAAATTACATCAAGCACTTTTTCGTACAAAAAGTGCTTGATTTTCCTTAGCGTATTTGTTAATAACTTGGTACTATTAAGTGCTGTTTACGCTACATTTCCCATAGCTTATAATTATATTTGTTAGTCCTATATAATTGACTTCAATTTACATAATTTATGAGCGAAGAAAATTCAAAAAAACAATACTCTGCGGATAGTATTCAAGCCCTTGAGGGCATGGAACATGTCCGAATGCGACCCTCCATGTACATTGGTGATGTTGGGACTCGCGGATTACACCACCTTGTTTATGAGGTTGTTGATAATTCAATCGATGAAGCACTTGGCGGATACTGTGATGAAATCAGTGTTACGATTAATAAAGATAATTCGATAACCACCGAAGACAACGGTCGTGGTATTCCTGTTGGAATTCACAAAAAAGAGGGAGTCTCCGCTTTGGAGGTCGTGATGACCAAAATTGGTGCTGGTGGTAAATTTGATAAAGACTCCTATAAAGTTTCTGGTGGTCTTCACGGAGTAGGGGTTTCTTGTGTGAATGCCCTTTCAGAACTTTTGACCGCTACGGTGTATGTTGATGGTAAAATTTGGGAACAACAGTACCGAAGAGGAAAACCCGTTGCCGCAGTAAAAGAAATTGGTGTTACCGACAAGCGAGGAACAACAGTTACTTTCCTACCAGATGTTGAAATATTTTCCCAAAGTATTGAATATAACTACGAAACATTAGCTTCAAGAATGCGGGAACTTTCCTTTCTAAATAAGGGTATAAAGATTACGTTGACTGATTTAAGGGAAGTTGATGAAGAAGGGAATCCCTTATCTGAAACTTTTTTCTCAGAAGAGGGACTAAAAGAATTTATTCGATTTTTAGATGCGACCCGAGAAGCTATCATTGGCGATGTTATTTCAATGGAGGGAGAAAAAAATGGTATCCCTGTAGAAGTTGCCATGATTTACAATACTTCATTTTCTGAAAACTTACATTCATATGTAAATAATATTAACACCCATGAAGGGGGAACTCATTTAGCTGGTTTTCGAAGAGGACTGACCTCAACACTTAAAAAATATGCGGATGCTTCTGGATTGTTGGATAAGTTGAAATTTGATATTGCTGGAGATGACTTTCGTGAAGGTTTAACAGCAATTATTTCTGTTAAGGTGGGCGAGCCTCAATTTGAGGGTCAAACAAAAACAAAACTAGGTAACCGCGAGGTCACTTCTGCCGTTTCTCAAGCGGTTTCTGAAATGCTAGAAAGTTATTTAGAAGAACACCCTAACGATGCAAAAATAATCGTTCAAAAAGTGATTTTAGCTGCCCAAGCACGTCATGCTGCTCGAAAAGCAAGAGAACTTGTTCAACGAAAAACGGTGATGACTGGAGGGGGACTCCCTGGAAAGCTCTCTGACTGTTCCGAACAAGATCCCGCTTTATGTGAAGTTTTCTTGGTTGAGGGAGATTCTGCAGGAGGAACAGCTAAACAAGGTAGAGATCGAAAATTTCAAGCAATTTTACCTTTACGTGGGAAAATCCTTAATGTGGAAAAAGCCATGCAGCATAAGGTTTTTGAAAATGAAGAAATTAGAAACATCTATACGGCCCTTGGGGTCACTGTTGGAACTGAGGAAGATTCCAAAGCGCTTAATCTAGAAAAATTACGCTACCACAAAGTGGTCATTATGTGTGATGCCGATGTTGATGGAAGTCACATTTCCACCCTTATATTAACGTTCTTTTTCCGCTATATGCGCGAGTTAATTGAATCTGGCTATGTTTATATTGCTACTCCACCATTGTATTTGGTAAAAAAAGGAGCAAAAAAGGAATACGCTTGGAATGACGATCAACGGGATGTATTTATAAAAGATTTTGGTTCTGGTACTAATGTTCAACGTTACAAGGGACTTGGGGAAATGAATGCTACTCAATTATGGGAAACTACCATGAACCCTGAAGAACGAACTTTGAGAAGGGTAACCATTGACAATGGAGGTGAAGCGGATCGTATCTTTTCCATGCTTATGGGAGATGAAGTACCCCCACGAAGAGAATTTATTGAAAAAAATGCAGTTTACGCAAAAATTGACGCCTAGTACAAAGGATAATAAAATGCTATCTTTTATTTTTGCTTACGAATCAAATTTATTTAAACTATGAAAGTTACAATTGTTGGGGCAGGGAATGTAGGTGCCTCATGTGCAGAATATATTGCCATTAAATCCATTGCCAGCGAAGTGGTACTTTTGGATATAAAAGAAGGCTTTGCAGAAGGAAAAGCCTTAGATTTAATGCAAACCGCAACTACCCTTGGTTTTAATACAAGAATTACAGGGGTTACTAGTGATTATAGTGCCACCGCCGAAAGTGATGTTGTCGTGATTACTTCTGGAATACCTAGAAAACCTGGAATGACCCGAGAAGAATTGATTGGTATAAATGCTGGAATTGTTCAGTCGGTTGCAAAAAGTATCCTTGAATTTTCTCCCAACTCCATTTTTGTTGTGGTTTCCAATCCAATGGATACCATGACCTATCTTGCTTTAAAAGCGACAGGTTTACCGAAAAATAGAATCATTGGAATGGGAGGTGCATTGGACAGTTCTCGATTTAAAACCTATCTTTCTTTAGCACTAAATAAACCAGCGAACGATATTCAAGGAATGGTTATTGGTGGTCATGGCGATACTACAATGATTCCATTGACACGATTGGCAAGTTA
>CBFIJI010000076.1:0-10261 GCA_965662885.1 Flavobacteriaceae bacterium
TGGTGGATAACTGGAGGTATGCGAAGCACTTAAGCTTCCCATATGGGAATAAAGGGAGTCTAACAGTGGAAAGTCTATAGTTCCTAAGAGTCCATCTGGTGCGGTGGTGAACGGGTTAAGACCCAATAACTGAATGTTGCCGTCCCATAAAAAACGGTAAAAATCTTGTGAAAGTTCTGGGACAGAAAAGAGGAAAATCAATCGAAAGAAAAGACCAAGTCCAAAGAGTACTTTTAAAGAAAGCGAATAGCGCATCATATAAAAAAACGCTAAAGAAAGACCCATAAGTGTGCCAAGCAATAGCAATGCATCCCCTCTTTGAATATAATAGGCAAGCTCCCAATAGGCGATCCCGCTTAGGGTAAATAAAAAAACAAAAACAATAAAATTCCGCTTTTGGAGCAGCATTACTAGTCAGAAGTTAATGACTGTAAGGTAACAAAGCCAAAGCCAATAAACAAGAGGAGATGAAATGGGAAAAGTCCAAAATCACCTTCTTCCCCCACATTAAAGGCACTCCACATTCCAAATAAAAAATACAAGGTGAGTATCCCTTCGATTACGGTGTTTATCGATAGTTTTTTTGGGAGGTATTTATTTCCTTTCCAACTGTCGTTTATGGTTTGAATATTGAACTTAGGTGTTCGTATAAAGGCGCTTCGAATTCGTGCATGGCCTTCCAAAACGGCAAGACTGTTGTGAACAGAAAACCCCATTGCGATGGTATAAAACTGAACAAAACGTTTGGTGTATTTAAAAAAGGATTTAATTCCTGTACCGTATTCTTTTTTGTGGATAAA
The DNA here is from genome assembly GCA_965662885.1 of Flavobacteriaceae bacterium. Lineage (GTDB taxonomy): Bacteria > Bacteroidota > Bacteroidia > Flavobacteriales > Flavobacteriaceae > CBFIJI01. Next base: position 801 of record CBFIJI010000076.1, read on the forward strand.
CCAATAACAGATAAAGAAGATTAAAGTACTGACTACAAAAAAGGCAGAAAAGTTAAAATACCAACTCAAGTGCCCCCAAGTTGCCTTGATGTATAGCATAGGAATACTTAAGATGGCGACGATAAATACATTTAAAAACATCGTGCTGTTTAACAGATGTAAACTCGCTTGAACTTTAGTTCCGAAGGGGATATCGTTTGCGTTCCAGACACGTCGGATCATCTTTTGGAAATTTTCTGCACCTCCTTTGTTCCATCGAAATTGTTGAGAACGAATAGCACTTATCACAACAGGAAGCTCGGCTGGGGTCACAACATCTTCCAAATATTTAAATTTCCAGTGTTTGAGTTGTGCACGATAGCTCAAGTCCAAATCTTCCGTGAGGGTATCACCTTCCCAGTTACCCGCATCAATAATGCATTCTTTTCGCCATAAGCCAGCAGTACCATTAAAATTGATAAAATGGTTTTGAACATTTCTTCCCACTTGTTCTAAGGTAAAGTGAGCATCCAGCGCAAAGGCTTGTACTTTGGTCAGTACAGAATAATTTTTATTTAAGTGACCCCATCGTGTTTGAACAACTCCAACCGATTGGTCTTTAAAATAGGGAACGGTTTGCAATAACCAGTCGGGTTGAGGTATAAAATCAGCATCAAAAATTGCTATAAACTCTCCGGTAGCAGTTTGCATTCCGTATTTTAAGGCGCCCGCTTTAAAGCCTTCTCGTGTTGGTCGGGTCACCAATTCAATTGGGACTCCTTCCTTTTTTAATTCCGAAATAATTTTTTTGGTCAATGTCAAGGACTCGTCTGTAGAGTCATCCAGAACTTGAATTTGAAGAAGTTCTTTTGGGTATTCTAGCTTTTTGATAGCATCCAATAAGCGTTCAACAACATAAAGCTCATTGTATAGTGGAAGTTGAACGGTAACTTTTGGAAGTTCTTCTTGTTTATCAATATCCCAAATATTAGGGTTCGGGGGGATTTTTTGATGTTTTACGTAATGCCAAAGCAGATTTGCTTGTGAGAGACTGTAGAAGAAAATAAGTAATAGTGCGACACTATAAATAACAATAATAAAAATTGAAATATAATAATAGATTAATTCATCCATACTTAAAATAGTGTTTAGCAATCCAACCAAGAATCTTAATTCCTGCAAATATAGTCCCTTTTAAAGTTCCTGACACCTTAGAATAGCCAATACGTTTGCGATATCTTACAGGAATTTCGATATATGTAATTTTTTGCCTTAAAACTTTCAATTGCATTTCAATGGTCCAGCCATAAGTTTTATCATTCATATGGAGCTGCATAAGGGTTTCCCAGCGAATGGCTCGAAAAGGACCTAAATCGGTAAATTGGGAGTCAAAAAGCCTACGCATTAACCAACAGGCTAGGGCGTTTCCAAAAAGTTGTTGAGGGGTCATTGCGCCTTTTTCTCGTAAGGCAGCAACTCGTGCCCCAACCACAAAATCAAATTTGTTATTAAGAATAGGTGCTATTAAGTGAACCAAATCCTCTGGAAAATCAGAATAATCTGCATCTAAAAAAACGACAATATCTGGGGGGTTATTTTTTAGATAATCAATCCCTTTCAAACAAGCATAGCCGTAGCCTTTTCTTTTTTCAAAAAGTACAGTAGCACCTTGTTCTTTGGCAATAGCAGCAGTGTTATCTGTGGAGTTATTGTCAACAACAATGACATCATCAAGCTGTTTTGGCAGTGCTTTTAAAACAGCTCCGATAGCATTCATTTCATTGAAAGCTGGTAATATAACCGCAACTTTTGGCATGCCCAAAAATAAGGGAATCTTTAAGAAATAACGCCTTCTTTTTACAAAGAAATATCAATTGTTTTCAAGGGAATTTCCAAAGGAAAAATAGTTGGATTGAATACGGTTTTCAAGGGGCCCATTTTCCAATTTAAGTACGCCTCTAGGGCAAACATCGGAGCATATACCACAGCCTACACAGGAGGAACGAACAATGTTCTCTCCCCGTTGTGCATAGCTGCGAACATCAATTCCCATTTCACAATAGCTGGAGCAGTTTCCACAAGAAATACATTGCCCACCGTTGGTGGTAATTCGAAAACGAGATAAGAGTCGTTGCTGAAGTCCCAGAATTGCTGCCATTGGACACCCAAATCGGCACCATACACGGCTTCCAAGAATGGGGTAAAAGCCAACGCCCAAAACACCTGAAAAGGCAGCCCCAATTCCAAATCCATACCATTGTTGGAGTTGATAACTTTTTACAAAGAGGATATTTTTTTCTCCTGAGTAGGCTTGAATACAAAGGGTTCCTACAATCACTACTGCAAAACTGATGAGGGTGTAGAGGGTATCTTTATCCAAGTCCTTCCGTTTCCAGATATAGAGTGTACTTACCAGCATAAGAAGGAATACCACTACACCGATAACAAAGCTTTCTCGAGAAAGACCAATAGTATTTGCCGAAGAAGATAAAAACGACCAAATCACCGCAATTGTTGTTAAAAAGATGAAAACTAAAACCAGATGAATCATCCAACGTTCCAACTTCCAAATACTTATTTTTTTACTGGACAGTTGACGGAAGGAATCCCCAGCAGTTTCTGCCAATGCACCACAACCACACACCCAAGAACAATACCAGCGCTTTCCATAAAAATAGGTCAAAATAGGGGAGATAACCACCATTAGAACCAGTCCAAATAAGAGAAAAAATAGGCCTAAAGTCTCTCCATTGAGCATGTTCTTTAAATGCCATTGATCAAAAAAATAGTAGTTCAATGGCCACATATTTTTTAGGTCCTTTGCAAAATAGGGGGTGGTAGGATTGAGTTTGCTCAACAGTTCTGGGATCAAATAGGCAAACCCCAATTGAAAAAACATGACTGAAATCGTTCGGATTATTTGATAGCGGTTGTTGCGATATTTCCAAATAAACTTTATTCCAAACGCAAGAATGGCAAAGGTGTATAGCGTACCGTAAAGAAACCATTCTGTGGCTGCTTTCCCATTTAATATGTAACTTAATGGATCAAAGAGAGCGACCAAACCACTGTTTTGCTCGGGGGAGAACCCCAAGCTCTCTGGATACCAATACAGCGCAATATAGAAGCCTGTTAAAACCATTCCTAAAAACCATCCCCAGACCCCTCGAGTTGCTATTGATTGCTTCCAGAGGCCGTTGTTTTTTCCAGCTGGACTACTTTGGTAGTGCTGGAAGTAACTAAAAAGCAATACCCCTAAGGTCATCAACCCTAAACTTATCCATAACCAATCTACCATTGCGGGTAAGGAAAAGACTAATGATAGCGGTAGCAGCAATAGTCCTCCGAATCCTAGTAGGATTCCAGTATTTTTATACAGTGATGTTTTCATCTAATTTTTTTATAAATTCTTTTTGAATTTGGGGCTCGTATTTGGTGTAAAATTCCGGGTCAAAATTAGCCTCTTTCAAATGATTAATTACTTCTACCACGGTTCTTTTTTCTGTTAGCCATTGATCAAAGCATTGGTGTCTTAGGCGGATACCTAAACTATTAACTCCTAAAAAACGAAGGCTGGTTGGGTGATAGGCCAAACGCAACAAAAGATTTTTTTCTGGATGTTGCCATACTAATTGTTTCTCTTCTTGGGGGTTGGGTTGCGCCTTGACGTTCCCATAGGTTTGGAATTCGATGTCAAAAAACTTCGCAGAATTAAACCAATGGCCTGGTGTATAAATGGAGGGGTTTCCTGTGAGGGTTTGCGCTACGGTCTCTCCCATGATCCGACCGGTGTACCATACCGCTTCTACTGGAGAGCGATTTCCAGGTGGTATTTGGTGCTCAGCGCAGTCGCCGATGGCATAAATACCTGGAATATTGGTCTCTAAATAACGATTCACTAAGACCCCACGATTGCAGGCGATTTCACTGTCCCTAATGAGATCAATATTGGGATGTACGCCTACCGTTAATCCAACCCAATCACATGGAATGATTTCATTTTTATTGGTTTTAATACTGCCCACGCGATCATAATTCTCACGGGATAAGATTTCTTTTAACTCTGTATTGAGTAGTAAGTTGACGCCGTGACGTGCAATTTCTTTATTAATAAGGGTCGATTCTTCTAGGGGTAAAACGGAATTCCAAAAACTGGATTCTCGCACTAAAAAATGAACATGGATACCTCTACTAAGAAGCATTTCAGCCACTTCCACCCCAATGAGCCCCCCGCCAACAATCACGGCTTCTTTTATGTTTTTACTCCAAAATTCAAGTGATGTTAAGTCTTTTTTATGGTAAAAACCTTGAACCGCTTTTAAATCTTGTCCCGGCCAATCAAAAAAATTGGGTTGGGAGCCTGTAGCAATAATTAATTTGGAAAAAGTTAAAGGCGCTCCTTTTTCAAAAATCACTTTTTTCTCCTTAACGTCAATTTGGGTAACTTTTTGTTCGAGAAGCTGGATTTTATTTTTCTCCCAAAAAGTAGTCTCATACGGTTGTGTTTGCTCAAAGGGTAAATGGCCCATGAAAACGTACATCAATGCAGTGCGTGAGAAAAAAAACGGAGATTCATCAGAAATAACGATTAAGGGAACATCTGATTGCTTCCGAATATGACGAGCTGCAGTAATTCCGGAGATACCATTTCCAATAATGATGATAGGTTTATGTATTGTTTGGGATTCCATGAAGCCAATTTACACTTTTTTTAAGTTGTTTTTTTATTTTTTGTAAATTTGATAGACCAAATCTTAAAACCTGAATGACTTTGAAACCATTTGCCCCCCCCAACTTGAATTTCCTTTCTTCTCTTCGTTTTTTTAAATTATTCGAAAACGGTTCGTTATGCTAATCACTGAACAATCCAAATGGGTGACTTTGGGATGCAAAATTGATGCGGATATCGAAGACGTCTGGAAAATTCTTATACAGCCAGAATACACCCAATATTATATGTACAATTGCCAGTTACATTCCGATTGGACTATTGGAAGTGATGCTGTTTGGAAACAACCCATGGAAGACGGAAATTTTATTGAACGTGTACGTGCAAAAGTCTTGAAATTTAAACCCCCTTTTTTGGTGGGTTTTCGTGTTTTTCATGAATTGGATAAGGGGGAAATATGTACTTCTGAATTGTATTTTAAACTTAGCCCTCTCAAAAAGCAAACGGAACTGATCATTTGTCAAGGCGACTTTAACACCATTCCTCAAAGTGATCAACTTTATGAGCAATGTAAACAAGGTTGGGTTTTTGTAATTCCTAAGCTTATTGCCACCTGTAATCAATTATAATTATAAAAATATTAAAAAACCCTAAAAAAGTTTGTCGTAAAACCCAATAAATAACCCCATATTATGATCTATATTTTAATTGCTTTATTTACTATAGTTTGCTTTTTTATCCTCATTAAGGTTGTCCAGATGTTTAAAAAAGATGTCTGTTTTTTTTCGGGGGTAATGTGTTCCATTATTTATGTAATGTTCTGCCTCTTGCTGTATTGTTTAATTTTTGGACTCTACACTCTTTTTACCAAAGGCTTATAAATGTTTATTTCACATAGCGTTGATAATAACTCCATAATAAATCAGGCTTAAATCCAAGCCCATGAAGAAGATGCAGTACTCTAAAGTGCACTAAAATTTTTGTTATCCCATGGGTATAAAACTTTCTTGAAGAGGTAATTAGTGTTTGGGGTAAAACAATAAAACGACTTTTTTGGTAAAGTTTTCGAATCATATCAAGATCTTCACAAACGCGATAACTTTCGTCAAAGCCTCCTAGATTAGTAAAAAGTGTTTTTTTAATAAACAGTGATTGATCTCCACCCCGACAGCACAAAAAATTCCAACGACTTCCACGAGCAGCGAGGTGCAGTAAGCCTTTTTTATGGTCAAAATCCAAGCGGAAGCAACCTGCTGAGAAGCCTTTACCACTTGCTTTAAGCAGGAGTTGGTCAAAGTCTTTGGGCAGCTGACTATCCACATGAACAAAATAGAGCAGTTGCCCTTTCGCAATGGAAGCCCCAGCATTCATCTGAATGGCACGACCTTGTGCAGATTGTATCACCTGTCCTTGTTTCCATTGCTTTAAAAAAGCCCAAGAACCATCGGTACTTCCACCATCTACTACAATTATTTGTTGTGGATTTACCCACTGTCTCTCTAAATGCGAAAGAAATCCTGGTAATCGCTTAATTTCATTTAATACAGGGACAATAATTGAAATATCAAAATCATTCGTTGAGTGCCCAGTCATAGGTTAAATAGTCAATTTTTGGTCGGGTTAATTCCACTCCTGAGTAGTTACTAATAAAAGTAAGGCGTTCTTCCTTAGTGCCGAAATCTTTACCAAACCACAAAAAAATACGGGAAAGCTCTAGCTGCTCTGGATGAATTTTATTTTTTTTGGATCAAGTATAAATTCTGTTGTTGCCTCTTCCAATTGCTCCTCTAATTGACGAGGCATAAAAGCTTCCTTTTGAAGCTTTGGACAGGAAACTGAAGCACAATTGATGGCAAAGTGAATCCGTGGTTCGTCCATTTTACGTAAAATATCGTGCTCAATATTCCCTAAAGAATAGCGTTGGTCTCCCAACCTAAAACGAGGAGTATCCCATGGATCTTTGAGGTCGCGAATGCTTTCTAAAGGATAATGTTCTAAAATCAATTGAACCGTTAAGGCATTGTAGGCATTGATCCAATAGGACAAGGTCTCTGCCTTGGACCAATAAGCCGCCGGAGGAAATTGTTCCAAAGTAGTGATATAGGCTTCCAACTCTTTTTCCTGTGTTTTCCAGCCTTTGTAGTTTACATCTCCTTGATCATTAACATAGACCTCCAATTGTTGTTGCCAACGGAAGTGAATGTTTTTTTGCACCGCAGAGAGCTCTGAAACCTCAGGACGAATAATTCCGAACATAAAAAGAATAAAAAGCAGGGCAGTTTTCATGGATAAAAAAATTAAAAGTTAGTATTCGACCGCATTATTAACAGCAACCCCCTCCATCATAATGATAGGTGGATTCAGAAATAAAAAGGTCGTCTCGTTCTAATTCTGCAAGGGCATTTGCTGTTTTATCGCAAACGGCCAAAGGTTGATTTTGAAGCAAGATATGCCCTTTTTTGTCGTCTAAAAAATCCTCCTTACCAAAGTAAATCGCTGATTTTCCGGTAAAAACACAGGGTCCATCCTCTGGAAGTGGGTCTTTGATGGCACAAACTTCCACACTTTCAATAAAGATGGTTTCGGTGGTTGGATAGTGATGGGCATCCAAAATACGATAAGGTCGTTTGGCACGGATTTCAATAGTTCCAAAGCCTGTGGCAGTCAAAGCAGCTACATAGTCCTTTAGGGGAATAGATCCCGACAAACACAAGGCACGGAGGCGTTCATCATTGCGCAATTCAGCATTCATGGGCTGTTCACAAATGGGGTCACTCATCACCAAACGTCCGTGTGGTTTTAAAACCCGATACATTTCTGCCAAGGCTTGTTTTAATTCTTCCACCTTAAAGATGTTAAACAAACAATTTTGTGCAGCCACATCAATACTTCCATCCGGAACGGGAAGGTGTAAAGCATCCCCTTTTTTAAGGTGAACAAAATCGGGCTGAAACCAGTCATTTTGTTCGGCGGCAAGATCAAAGTTTTTACGGGATGCTTCCAGCATTTCATCAACAACATCGACGCCGATGACTCCACCCGGCTGACGTGAAAAATAAGAAAACTGCAAGAGCTCCATTCCACCGCCAACGCCAACATAGAGAATTTTTGGATTGCCCACTAAGTCTCTTGGGTGCACCGTACTCCCACAACCGTAGTTCATTTCCTGCATAATCGTTGGGATTTCCAAACCGGGGAATTTCCATATTGGGGTCGTGGTACAGCACAAGCCTACATCGGGGGTGAGGGCAGCGGCTTTGTACACTTCTTTGGTTGTATCGAGATAACTCATAATGCTTATTTTTTTAGAATGCTCAAGGTTAAAATGATTCCAATAGGGCTTTAATGATTTTGATTAAGTGCTGTTCCCCCTTTGCTGCCATAGCGATGATTTCTGGTATGTCAACAGGTTTTAAGTGGTCTGGATCACATTCATCAGTAATAATGGAAATGGCTAGGGTTTTGATTTTTAGTTGATTGGCAACAATCACCTCTGGAACGGTGGACATCCCCACAGCGTCGGCACCGATGATTTTTAAATACCGATATTCTGCACGCGTTTCCAATTGTGGTCCCACCACAGCAGCATAGACGCCACGATGAAGGGGCAAGCCCTGTTCCGCTGCAATTGCCATTGCTTTGTTGTTCAACTCAAGATGGTATGGGGCGCTCATGTCCACAAAACGCTCTCCCAAACTGGCGATGTTTTTAAGTGCCAGTGGGCTACCCCCTTGTAAATTAATATGATCTTCCAAAAGCATTAACTCCCCTTTTTTATAAGATAAATTAATACCTCCTGCTGCATTGCTTAAAAATAAAGTAGTTCCTCCTAGCGCTTCCAACAAACGAACAGGGTAGGTGATTTCAAAAAAATCATAGCCTTCATACAAATGAAAACGCCCTTGGAACAGCAACACTTTTTTCCCCGATAACTCCCCATAAATTAATTTTCCTTGATGGAATTCTACCGTTGGAATAGGGAAGTGGGGGATGTCCGCATAAGAGATTTCTTTAAGAATAGTCACCGATTCAACCAAGTTTCCCAGTCCCGTTCCTAAAATAATTCCTACCGAAACAGGCCCAATTCCTTGCTGCTGAACATAGTCAGCTGATGCTTTGATTTTTTCTTTCACGAACTAAAATTAGTGATTTTATTCTTTGTTGACGTGTTGGAATAGCTCCGGATGTTTTCTTAAGTCAGATTCTTCATCGATGTCGTTTTGTTCTTCTAAAATAGCCACCGTTTTATCCTTGAGTACGTCAAGCGTTTTTGACCAAAGCTCTGGCGTACTCCAGGGCATATTTTTAAAAAGTATTCCTTGAAATTGCTGCATCCCAATTAAATAATAGCCACCGTCAGTGGCTGGACCCAATACCACCTCATGGGTAGTAAGCTGTATAAAAGCGTCTTGAAGGTGCCGTGGAGTTAAGGTCCACAAATCACTGCCAATGAGAACTATCGGTCCGAAATCACGATCAAATCCCCACTGAAAAGCAGCAGCCATCCGCATACCTAAATCACCAGCCGATTGGACCTCTTTATAGTCAACACAATTATTCCATACATCTTCTTTTACCAAACTTTCTGAATAAAAAATGGCTGTTTTAATAGGGGTGTGTTCTACACAATGGGCGGTATGTTCCAGAAGTTTTTGATAAATAATTAAGGCTTTCTCAGAACCAATAGCTTTGGCCAACCGCGTTTTTACTTTACCCAACTCTGGATTTTTGCAGAAAACAATTAATAAGGAATTCATCTTTGCAAAGTAATTAAATTTTTCGCTTCGATGAACTTAGTCAACTGCTTCGGTCA
>CBFIJI010000077.1:0-10163 GCA_965662885.1 Flavobacteriaceae bacterium
AAGCCACACAAGTCATCACACGAATTACGGAAGCTACTGGAGATATTGTGGTAGTAAGTGAAGATCCTTTGGTCGAGGTTCCCGCCTTGCGTTCCACCTCCGTCAATTTAAGTGATAACGATCGCATAGGAACAGAATTTACCTTGACTTATGTTCCAACAAGAAAAGTAAGGATTAGTGGAAATTTTAATATTTTCAATTCCAAGACCGTTGGTACTTTTGAAGAGGTTGATTTTGGAGCAGAAATTGTAAGTTGGTTTGCTCGAATTAACAGTAGTTTCCCTCTTCCCTTTGGGTTAACGAGTCAATTAAGGGCATTCTACCGTGGACCAAGAGCTAACGCCCAAACCAAATCACAAGGAGTATTTTCCATGTCTGGAGCTATAAATAAAAATTTATTTGATAAAAAAGCTACGCTTTCTGTTAGAGCAAGTGATATCTTTAATTCCAGCATTGGAAAAAGTACAACGTTAACAGAACAGTTTACCAATTATACGGAGTTTCAATGGCGACAACCAACGTATATTATGACGTTTACCTATAGGATCAATCCTGGAAAGGCGCAACGAGACAAAAGAAGAGCCCAAAATTATGGCGGAGGAAATGAAGGGGAGTTTGACTTCTAAACAAAAAAAGGGGCTTAAAAGCCCCTTTTTTTATGTTGTTGTTTCTTCAATTTTTTCTTTGCGTTTTGTTTGAAAATATTCAATTAACGCACCAACCAGCCAATAAGGGATGACAAATGTTAAAAGAAATATCATCAGCCAAAAGCCCAAGGTTAAAATACTGAGAAAAGCTAAAAATCCTAAATACTGGTCAAATTCAAACATAATCTTAAATTGATATCACAAAAATAAATATTTTTTAATTGCCATTTCAATGAAATTAGAAATATTTATACCAACTATTAACATAAAAATCTTTGCCTTTTTTAAAATGCATTCCATTGAAACCCATTATTTTTACAGTATAAATTAATATGCCATGGAATACCGTATCGAAAAAGACACTTTAGGAGAGGTTAAAGTACCTGCTGATGTTTATTGGGGAGCACAAACAGAACGTTCAAGAAATAATTTTAAAATTGGTCCTGCGGGAACAATGCCTTTAGAAATTATATACGGTTTTGCACATTTAAAAAAAGCGGCCGCCTTTACCAATCATAAATTAAACGTATTGACAATCGAAAAACGAGATGCTATCGCCGCAGTTTGTGATGAAATCCTAAGTGGACAACACGACCAACAATTCCCTTTAGTGATCTGGCAAACAGGTTCTGGAACCCAGAGCAATATGAATGTCAACGAAGTTATTGCTAACCGCGCACATGTTTTGGCGGGTAAAAAAATGGGGGAAGGTGAAAAAACACTTCAACCCAACGACGATGTCAACAAATCGCAATCCTCTAACGACACCTTCCCAACCGCCATGCATATTGCTGCCTATAGCAAAATCATATCCACAACACTTCCAGGAGTAGAACATCTTAAAGCAAGCCTACAAGCCAAATCAGAAGCGTTTAAAAAAGTAGTTAAAATTGGAAGAACCCATTTGATGGATGCTACCCCTCTTACCCTTGGTCAAGAATTTTCTGGCTATGTGTCCCAATTGGACCATGGGATAAAGGCATTAAAAAACACTCTCAGTCACCTGTCAGAATTGGCTTTAGGAGGAACTGCTGTAGGAACAGGAATCAATACCCCAAAGGGCTATGCCGTAGAAGTTGCTCAATTTATTGCTGAATTTACAGGACACCCCTTTATCACAGCACACAATAAATTTGAAGCTCTTGCTGCACACGATGCCATTGTAGAATCGCATGGAGCACTAAAACAATTGGCTGTCTCCCTCAATAAAATTGGAAATGACATTCGCCTAATGGCCTCTGGACCCCGTTCAGGAATTGGAGAAATCATTATTCCTGCTAACGAGCCAGGAAGTTCTATCATGCCAGGAAAAGTAAATCCAACTCAATGCGAGGCACTAACCATGGTATGTTCTCAAGTGCTTGGTAACGATATGGCCATCGCTGTTGGTGGCGCACAAGGACATTACGAATTAAACGTTTTTAAGCCTGTTATGGCGGCCAATATCATTCAATCAGCACAACTTATAGGAGATGCCTGCAGAAGCTTTGCTGACCACTGTGTAGTCGGTATTGAACCCAACAAAAAAAGAATTAATGAATTGGTCAATAACTCGCTAATGTTGGTTACTGCACTGAACACAAAAATTGGCTACTATAAAGCAGCTGAAATCGCTAATAAAGCCCATCAAGAAGGAACCACTTTAAAAGAAGCTGCCTTGGCCCTTGATTATCTTACGGGAAAAGAATTTGACGCTTGGGTAAAACCAGAAGAGATGATTGGGCATGACGACTAACGATTTGGCTATAGTACCCTTTAAAAAAGAGTACGCAAAAGACTTTAATGACCTTAATATAGCTTGGCTAGAGAAATTCTTTGTGGTAGAACCCTACGATAAAGAGCTCTTGGAGAACTGTCAAGAGTTAATCCTCGATAAAGGCGGATTTATCTTTTTTGGATTGTTAGACGGTAAAGTCATAGGTACACTCGCCTTGATAAAACTAGAAAACGGCATCTATGAATTAGGAAAGATGGCGGTGGAAGAATCCCACCAAGGAAAAGGCTATGGAAATGAATTGTTACGTTTTATTATTCGTTTTTCGCAACAGCAACACTGGGTTAAACTCCTACTCTATTCCAGTACCCTACTTAAAAATTCAATTCACCTCTATAGAAAATTTGGGTTCGTCGAAATCCCTATAGGCAACGCCCCCTACAAACGGGGGGACATCAAAATGGAACTAGTACTTAAAAATTAATCGCGTGTCATGCGTTTGTACTGAATACGTTTCGGCATAATATCTTCACCAAGACGTTTCTTTTTATTTTCTTCATAATCAGAATAAGAACCTTCAAAAAAGTAAACTTGTGAGTCCCCTTCAAAAGCAAGGATATGCGTACAAACCCGATCTAAGAACCATCGGTCATGAGAAATAACAACAGCACAACCTGCAAAGTTTTCCAAACCTTCTTCTAAAGCCCTAAGGGTATTGACATCTAAGTCATTTGTTGGCTCATCCAATAAAAGGACATTTCCTTCTTCTTTTAAAGTCATTGCTAAATGGAGGCGATTTCGCTCTCCACCAGAAAGGGCTGCTACTTTTTTATTTTGTTCACTCCCACTAAAATTAAAACGGCTTAGGTAGGCTCTGGAGTTGACTTGACGTCCCCCCATCATCACCATATCTTGTTCATCACAAAAATTTGCCCAAATTGATTTTGAAGGATCAATATTACTATGTGATTGATCAACATAAGCCACCTTTACAGTCTCCCCAAGTGAAAAAGTTCCTGCATCAGTATTTTCTTCTCCCAAAATCATTCGGAAAAGAGTTGTTTTACCGGCCCCATTTGGTCCAATAATCCCAACAATTCCAGCTTGTGGAAGCGTGAAATTTAAATCTTCATACAACAGCTTGTCTCCAAATGCTTTGCGAATATTTTTAGCCTCAATAACATTGGTTCCTAAACGGGGACCATTGGGGACATATATTTCTAATTTTTCATCGACCATTTTTTGATCTTGACTCATCAAACGATCGTAGTTGGATAATCGTGCTTTTTGTTTTGACTGCCTACCCTTTGGAGCCATTCGAACCCATTCCAATTCCCGTTCCAAGGTTTTTTGACGTTTGGAGGCTTGTTTTTGTTCCTGAGCTAAACGTTTGGATTTTTGATCTAACCAAGAAGAATAATTTCCTTTCCATGGGATTCCTTCTCCCCGATCTAATTCCAAAATCCATCCAGCCACATTATCCAAGAAATATCGGTCGTGCGTTACTGCTATCACCGTTCCCTGATATTTTGCCAAATGATGTTCTAACCAATGGACAGACTCAGCGTCCAAGTGGTTGGTCGGTTCATCCAATAAAAGGATTTCTGGTTTTTGCAAGAGCAAACGACATAAAGCCACACGGCGGCGTTCCCCTCCAGAAAGGTGCTCAATCGTTTGATCAGCTGGTGGAGTACGGAGAGCATCCATAGCCAATTCTAATTGATTATCTAACTCCCATGCGTTACGAGCATCAATTTCATCTTGAAGAACCGCTTGACGGTCCATCAATTGTTGCATTTTATCCGCATTTTCATAAACTTCTGGCAAGCCAAATTGGTCGTTAATCTTATTGTATTCCTCCAAAATCGCAACCGTTTCGGCAACCCCTTCTTTGACCACTTCAATAACTGTTTTCGAAGAATCCATTTGAGGTTCTTGTTCTAAGTAACCGATTTTATAACCAGAGGAAAAAACAACATCTCCTTGATAGTTTTTATCCAGACCTGCAATAATTTTTAGAAGGGATGACTTTCCAGAACCATTAAGTCCTAGAATACCAATTTTTGCTCCATAAAAGAAACTGAGGTAAATATTTTTTAAAACAGGTTTATTTGCTCCGGGATAGGTCTTGGAAACCCCAGTCATTGAAAAAATAATTTTATTGTCTTCTGCCATAATTATAATCTTCCGCGCATTGCATTAAAGGCCCAAGCAACTACATAGAATCCTACGCCTACCAAACTAAAACCAATTGCTATTTCATTGTATTTGTAAAGCCCCATCAAGATTAATGCAGTACCCAATATAAAAAGAACAAGCGCTGAATATCCTAAAATCTTATTTTTATTTAAATTCATCATAATGAGGGTCTTTTAATGGACAAATATCCAACTTTTATTTAAAAGACAACCTATAGAAATTATTACTTTAGCAAAAACAGAAGGCGAACATGAATCTGGAATTCGAAAAAAACAAAGATCATCTTAAACTTGCTTGGTCTGCAATTCAGCAACAAGAAAGAACCCTTAAACTAGGGGGTGGAAAAGTACGCTTAGACAAACTCCGCTCCAAAGGGAAAATGACTGCACGGGAACGTGTCAACTATTTGGTAGATACTGATTCAGAAGTTTTTGAAATTGGAATTTTGGCCGCCTCGGGTATGTATGAAGAACATGGAGGATGTCCTGCAGCAGGGGTTGTTGTCGTTCTAGGATATGTTGCCAAACGTCTTTGTTTAATCGTGGCTAATGACGCTTCTGTTAAAGCTGGGGCATGGTTTCCAATGACCGCAAAGAAAAATTTACGTGCTCAAGAAATAGCTATGGAAAACCGGCTCCCTATCATTTACTTGGTTGATAGTGCTGGTGTTTTTTTACCGATGCAAGAAGATATTTTTCCAGATAAAGAACATTTTGGTCGCATCTTTAGAAATAATGCTAAAATGAGTAGTAGTGGGATTGTACAAATTGCTGCAGTAATGGGAAGTTGTGTTGCTGGAGGTGCCTATTTGCCCATTATGTCGGACGAAGCTATCATAGTTGACAAAACAGCGAGCATTTTTTTGGCAGGAAGCTATTTAGTTAAGGCGGCAATAGGAGAAAGTATTGACAACGAAAGTCTGGGTGGTGCAACCACCCACTCTGAAATAAGTGGTGTCACAGACTATAAAGCTAAAAATGACGAAGATGCCTTAGATCGAATTCAAGCCCTCGTAGGTAAAATAGGTGCAGCTGAAAACGCAGGGTTTAATCGGGTAGTAGCTCAGGATCCTAAAAAAGCAGCAAATGAAATTTATGGTGTTTTACCCAAAACACGCTCAAAGCCCTATGACACTTATGCTCTTTTAGATCATTTAGTGGATGCCAATTCGATGGAAGAGTATAAAAAAGGCTATGGACAAACATTGATAACTACCTATGCACGTATAGACGGTTGGGCAGTAGGAATAATTGCTAATCAGCGTAAAATTGTAAAATCCAAAAAAGGAGAAATGCAAATTGGTGGTGTGATTTATAGCGACTCTGCGGATAAAGCCACTCGATTTATTGCCAATTGTAATCAACGGAAGATACCATTGGTTTTTTTACAAGATGTCACTGGGTTTATGGTTGGCAGTACAGCTGAGCACGGAGGAATCATTAAAGATGGAGCAAAAATGGTGAATGCAGTTTCAAATTCCGTAGTGCCAAAATTTACTGTCGTTATTGGGAATTCTTATGGTGCAGGTAACTACGCCATGTGTGGAAAAGCCTACGATCCAAGACTGATTGTGGCTTGGCCTTCTGCACGAATGGCAGTGATGGGAGGAGAACAAGCCGCAAATGTTTTATTGGGTATTGAAAAATCTGGAAAGAAATTAACCGAAAAACAAGAAACGGCCTTGCTTGAAAAAATTAAATCAAAATATGACGAGCAAACATCTCCTGTTTATGCGGCCTCCCGATTATGGACGGATGCTATTATTGACCCAGGAGCGACTAGAAATTGGATCAGTATGGGTATCGAGGCAGCCAATAATGCTCCATTAAAAGAAGCCTTTAATTTAGGCTTACTTCAAGTCTAAAGAAGCAACAAAGGGACTTTTTAATGTGGCTTTACGTTTTATTTTCCCTGTGGGTGTTTTTAGAAAAGTGTCATAAAATAAGATCTTTTTAGGAAATTCGTAGGGCTGTAGTTCTACACTTTTTAAGGCAGTAATAATGAGTTCCCTCTTCGAAAAGGAAGAGGCGATAGCCAACACCAAACATTCCCCCAATTTTTTATCGGAAATTCCTCCTACAAAAAAGGGGTATTCTAGATGATTAGCAAGTTTATGTTCAATGGGCTCAGGATGTAATTTTACTCCTCCCGAGTTGATGACATTATCAATTCTTCCGATAAGACGAAAAGTTGTTGAATTGATGCGCTCGATTTTATCATTAGTTACCAAATCATGCACCCCTAATTCAGGAGCATCTACCACCAAACAGTTACGTTGATCTTGACGAATAGTAATATTGGGGAGTTGTTTAAATTCAGCTGTTGGTGCGTCCATTTTCCGAACAGCAATATGAGACAAAGTTTCTGTCATCCCATAAGTTTCATAGGCATTAATCCTTTTGGTTATCAACGCTTTTTTTAGTGAAGTAGCTACCGAACTTCCTCCGATAATCAACGTTTTAACCCGAACTAAATCATCTAAGGAATGTATTGCTTGAAATGGAGTCATGGCCACAAAATCATACTCAATTTTACTTCCTTGAAGTGGCTTACTACTTGGAGCGACAACATCTAAATGAAGTCCCAAAATAAGTGCGCGAATTAGCATCATTTTCCCGGCAATATATTTTGCAGGTAAGCAGTGAAGTACTTGTTGTCCAGCCAAAAGATTAAAATAGGTTCCAGTCATTTTTGCTGAATGTACCAAAGCCTTTTTTTGAAAACTTAATTTTTTGGGAGTAGCTGTAGTCCCCGAAGTTTGAAGTAGCATGGTAGAATCCGCATTCAGCCAATCTAAAATAAAAACCCCTAATTCTTTTTTAAAGGCAGGCCCCTTTTTAATAAAATCATGAGCAATAACGGATAATCCGTCTACATCATAAGGAACTCCATTAAGATGAAAGTCGGAGTGAATGAAATTAGGATTCGGTGGGTTCATTCAATTTACCTGTTAATTTTTCTTTCCACTGTTTCCAGCCATATTTCCGTGACATCACAAATAAGGATAGCGGATAAAGAACACCTAAACCAAGGAACAATTCGGTCGTTAAGTTGGGTTCCGAAATATCAATCAAAAGAGATTCTGTCTCAAAAGCGGTCCATGTTGCTGTCACAAAAATAACAGTCACTAAATTGTTAGCAGCATGAAAGCCTAAAGCCAGTTCCATCCCCTCATCCATAAGGGTTAGGATTCCAAAAAACAATCCAGTCCCAATATAATAAGCCATAATCCCATAGCCTAATTTAGCGACTTCTGGATTACCAATATGTAACATACCAAAAATAACGGAAGTCATCAATAAAGGAGCCCATCGGTTACGAAACAAACGACCAAAGCCCTGCATTAAATAGCCCCTAAAAATATATTCTTCTAAGCTTGTTTGAATAGGTACCAAGGCAACAGCAATCACTAGCATGATTAGAAAGGGAATTGGTTTAAAATTCCATTGGTAATTCTCTGGACTGGTAAAGTAATCAACTCCAATTAAAGTCATCGTGATACCACCCCAAAATAAAAAGGCAAAGAAAATCCGTTGCCAGTCTATTTGCTTTCTTGAGGTTGTCACGCTCAGTAGTGTGCGTTCATGAAGTTTTCGTACAATTAACCATAGTCCCAAGAAGGAGACCACAAAAGGAATCAAAAGGAGAAATAGTTGAGTGTTTTTTTCAATCCCTTTAATTAATTCCATAGGATCTTGATTGGGATCCATTCCAGAAATTCCTTGCTCTGTCATGACCATAATCAAAGGAACCTGACCAATGAAATTAAAAATAATGATGACAAAAGAACCCAAAAGGTACATCCAAAAAGGATTTTTATATTTTAAAGACTGTTCGATAAACATAGGTATATGATTATGGTTTAAAATTCCAATTTTTACTTGTTTCGCAAGTAAGATAACCATTTTTTATTTCTAAAGGACTTTCGATATTGTTCGTAAATAAGGAACCGGTACCCAAACCTTGTGGAAGACTGACTTTTTTGTTAAAGGTCCATTGAGCAATTGCGTTCAGTCCAATATTACTTTCCAATGCACTAGTGGCCCACCATTCAATATTCCGTTCCTCTGCCAAACGAATCCAACGATCGGAAGCCGCAAAACCACCAACTAAACTAGGTTTTAAAATAATGTATTGTGGAGCAATTTGGGAAAGCATTTGCTTTTGATCTTCTTCATTATGAACCCCTATTAATTCCTCATCTAGTGCAATTGGAATCGGAGTTTCTGCACACAATTTTTTCATCTTTTCCCATTGCCCAGCAGCAATAGGTTGTTCAATAGAGTGCAATTCATACTGAGAAAGTTGGTCTAGTTTATGGAGTGCCTCCTCTGGAGAAAAAGCACCATTAGCATCAACACGGATACTTATTCTTGCTGAATCAAAGCGATTTCTGATGGAAGCGATCAATCGCAATTCCTCTTCAAAGTCAATCGCACCAATTTTTAATTTGATACAATTAAAGCCTTTATTCAATAAGGTTTCAATTTGCTGTTGCATGAATTCGGACTCACCCATCCAAACCAAGCCGTTGATTGCTATGGCATTCTCTCCTCTTGTAAATTTTGAAGGGAATAGATCAAAAGAAGTTGTGGATTGAAGGGAAAGTGATGCCATTTCATAGCCAAAACGGATGGAGGGCCATTCCACAAGATTTGGGAGTTGCTTTTGCGTATTGATTGCCGTACAAAGACGTTCTAATTGATCCTCATATTCTGGTCGATCGTCATAGCTTAAGCCTGACAAGAGGCTACACTCCCCTATTCCAAACTGCTCGTTTTCTGTAAGTATTAAAAACCAACTCTCTTTTGTTTTTAAAATTCCACGGGAAGTTCCACTAGGTGTTTTAAAATTTAAAACATATTTTTTAAAATGTGCTTTCATTGTAGGAGTTGTGCCATAAAAATTAACAAGGAAAATAAAAACACAGAAAGCGCCAGACGTTTAAGCTCAGGATCTAAATATTCAGGTTTTTTTTGAGACATCACACGTGAAAAATGAAGCAACAAAGGAATAAAGGCCAAATAAGGTAACCAATCAATGGTTAAAGGAAAACTTATTCCAATACCGACAATAATTAGCGCAATCGAAAATAAAATCAAAAAAGCATGATACATCTTGGCACGTTGAGCCCCCATGAGTACAACTAAAGTATTCTTTCCGGCTGCCTTATCACTTTTACGATCTCGCATATTATTAAGGTTTAAAACACCCACAGAAAGTAAACCGATGGCAATGGCAAAAAAAAGTGCATCTAGGGTTAAGGTCTTTAATTGTAAAAAAAAGGAGCCTAAAACACTGACTCCACCAAAAAAGACAAAAACAAAAAGATCTCCAAAACCTTTATAACCATAAGCATTATCTCCAACTGTATATTTTATGGCCGCTGCAATAGCGGCAAGCGTCAAAGCAATAAAGAACAGAAGAGTTCCAAGCGCTTTAGTCCCAAAAGCCAACAGAATTAAAAGGAGGGCAATACTTAGCGAAACAATTGCTAGTACAACTATTCCTTGATATAAGCTTTTTGAGGTGAGTAAACCTTGCTGTAAAACCCGTTTAGGTCCAATACGATCCTCATTGTCAGTTCCCTTAACACCATCGCC
>CBFIJI010000078.1:0-10047 GCA_965662885.1 Flavobacteriaceae bacterium
GGTCACATGAACATTTATAGGGGACATGAAAATAGAAACTTGGAGGCGTTTGTCTTTAAAATATTCTGCTTCATAAACTTCTTCAATAACCACTACCTTACCATCAACGGGAGCGATAATGTGCTCTAAGTTTTTAGGAGTCACCCGTTTTGGATTTCGAAAAAACTGTAAAACCAAGACCAATAAAACTAAAACAGCGATTTGAATGCTTGTTTTTATAAGCGGTTGTGTAAGACCGTATTCTGCTCCTAGAACAATTGTTGTAGCAATTAAAAAGCTGATTAAAATTATGGAATAGCCTTCTTTATGAAACATGAATTAAAATTAGAATAAATAAATAAATAAATGGAGCGGTAAAAATAATGCTATCTAATCGATCAAAAAAACCACCATGACCGGGCATGAGTGTTCCGCTATCTTTGACCTTGGCCAAGCGTTTAAACCTCGATTGAACCAAATCGCCAAGGGTGGCTAAAGACGAAATTAAAAGGGCTGAAACTACAAAAGACCAAAGGGGAAAGATCGTTGTTGTTTGTGTGAAAAAAATAAGTGCGGTTAGCACACAAAAGAAGACTCCACCCAAAAAACCTTCTATTGTTTTATTGGGGGATATCGTTTTCATTAATGGGGTTTTTCCGAAGTTTTTTCCAACGATATAGGCAAAGGTGTCGTTTACCCAAATCAAGAGAAAGACATAAAAAATAAGCCATACGTTAAGCTGCTGGTTTAAGGTCTTCATGGCAATGATAAAGAGGAAGGAACTTGCCACATAGAACAGCGATAAAAATAGTTTTTTAAAGGTATTAAAGGAAGTTTTCTTTGGGCGAAATAACGAATAACCCAAAACAGTATTGGTTAGCACAACGATAATCAGTAGTCCGTGAAGTATATAAGTATTTAAGGATTTGAAATAAAAATTGATAAAGAGTAGCGTTAAAAAAGCAATGGGTATTGGGCTTTTATACGTGATCAATTTCTGAAATTCATGAGTAGCTAAACAAGCAAATGCAAAAATAAGAAGAATAAAAAGTAACTCTGAAAAAAACAGGGTTGACAGTGTTAAAACAATATAAAAAAGACCCGAAAAGGATCTAATTAATACTTTATTCATCGGATTAAATATCTTCTATGAGTAAATATATGGTTTTCGGATTAGTTGAACCCGAAAATGACTGACTTTCCTCTTTTGGATGTTTTACTTCAATACTTGTAATATTATAGGGTCTTTTTTCAGCATATTTTTGATTGATTTTTGACATTCCCTCACTTAAATCATTGACCAATTGATCCACTTTAGCATAAATAATCAAGTAAGAGGGAAGGTCATCTTTTTTAAAATTTTTAATTTGATGATTACAAACCAAAACCCCTCCCGTATTACTAATTAAAAACTCACAGCCTAAAAGAAAGACCTCCTTATCACTAAGATTGGAATCATTGGTTTGGTGATTCAAATGGAATTGATTGACCAATTCCTGATCAATACATGCAAGATCCTCTTTTTTCCAATTGTTTTCAATTAGAATATCATTTAAATATTCTTGAAGGGTTGCGAATGAATTCGAAAAAAGAAAGCGTCCCCCTTTTTCCGTGAAATTTGTAGCAAACAAGACATCTGCAGAAACTCGTTTAACAGCTTTGTATTTACTCTGCTTAGGTGTTTCTTTTGGTTTTTTTTCACCAAATAAGCGATGCCAAAATTTCACGCGATTAAGGGTTTGTTATATCATCAATCGTTCTTCTTAGAAGAATCTTTTGTTTTCTTTTTTGGTTTTTTTTCCTCCTCTACACTTGCATCTTCATCAGGGACATCATAAGGTCGTTTTCCCAAAATGGTTTCTAAATCATCTTTAAAGATAACTTCTTTTTCAAGAAGGCGCTCTGCTAGCTGAGTCAATTTATCTTTAGACGCTTCAAGCATATCACAGGCTCGCTGGTATTGGGCTTCGACTATGGCTGAAATCTCGTTATCAATTTTCTGAGCAGTCAGTTCCGAATAAGGTTTGGTGAAATTATATTCGCCATTTCCTGAAGAGTCGTAATAAGTAATATTACCTATGGTTTCATTAAGACCATATATGGATACCATGGCTCGGGCTTGTCGTGTCACTTTTTCCAAATCACTCAATGCTCCAGTAGAGATTTTATCAAAGATTACTTTTTCTGCGGCACGACCTCCTAGTGCAGCACACATTTCATCAAGAAGTTGCTCCGTTCGGACAATTTGTCTTTCTTCTGGAAGATACCAAGCTGCTCCGAGAGATTGACCACGGGGGACAATGGTTACTTTAACCAAAGGGGCTGCGTGTTCTAATAACCAACTGATGGTTGCATGCCCAGCTTCGTGAAAAGCAATGGTCTTTTTTTCTTCGGCAGTAATAATTTTATTTTTCTTCTCTAAACCGCCAATAATACGATCTACGGCATCGAGAAAGTCTTGCTTTCCAACTGATTTTTTATTTTTCCGAGCAGCAATTAGGGCCGCTTCGTTACATACATTGGCAATATCTGCTCCAGAAAACCCAGGAGTTTGCTTGGCTAAAAAGTCAACATCCAAGGCTTTGGTAACTTTAAGCGGTTTGATATGTACTTTAAAAATTTCTTTTCGTTCTCTGATGTCAGGTAGGTCAACATAAATTTGACGGTCAAATCTTCCAGCCCGCATCAAAGCTTTATCCAAGACATCAGCACGGTTGGTGGCCGCTAGAACAATAACATTCGTATTGGTTCCAAAACCATCCATTTCTGTTAAAAGTTGGTTTAAGGTGTTTTCACGTTCATCATTGGATCCAGTTATATTACTTTTCCCACGAGCTCGACCAATAGCATCAATTTCATCAATAAAAATAATGGCTGGTGATTTATCTTTCGCTTGTTTGAAAAGATCACGAACTCGTGAAGCACCCACTCCAACAAACATTTCAACAAAGTCAGAACCTGATAAAGAAAAGAAAGGCACTTTGGCTTCTCCCGCTACCGCTTTGGCTAAAAGGGTTTTACCCGTTCCTGGAGAACCAACTAACAAGGCTCCTTTGGGTATTTTACCTCCTAGAACTGTGTATTTTGTTGGATTTTTTAAGAAATCAACAATTTCTTGAATTTCTTCTTTGGCACCTTCCAGTCCAGCAACATCTTTAAACGTTGTTTTAACGTCTGTATTTTGGTCAAACAATTTTGCCTTGGACTTACCGATATTAAATATCTGTCCACCTGGCCCACCTGACCCACCTCCAGACATGCGGCGCATTAAGAAGATCCATACGGCAACAATAATAATGATTGGTAAAAAGCTGATAATGACATCTAACCAACGATTTTCAGTAGTCACAAACTCCAAACGAAAATCAATATCGTTGGCCTTGGCACGTTCAAGCTTTTCTTCAAAAAGCTCCAAACTTCCAACCTCAAATTGATAGTGAGGGCCTTTGAGGTTTTCTTTTCCTAAAATGTTTTTTGACGATACACCTTGATGTTCGGACTTGCTGAGTGCTTCCTCTTTGAGTGCCACTCGGACACTACTTTCATTTCTAATGATAATAACTTCACTAACATCTCCAGCGTTTAAATAGCTCTCAAAATTAGAAATATTGATTTTGCGTAAATTTTGCCAATTGCTGTCACCACCCAAAAAACTCATTCCCAATAAAAGGAATACAATGGCTCCATAGAGCCAATAAATATTGAATTTTGGTTTAGCAGGTTTCTTTTCTTTTTCCATATTTTTTTAATAATTGGAGCTTATTTCAGTCGTCTTTGCATCACCCCAAAGCTCCTCTATGTTATAGTGATTTCTAATTTCTTTTTGAAAGACATGGACAACAACGTTGACATAATCGATCAAAACCCATTCTGCATTTTCTAATCCTTCCGTATGAAAGGGTTTTTCTGATAAGTTTTTACTGACATTCTTTTGAATGGAACTAACAATGGCAGCTACTTGTGTGTTGGAATTACCATTACAAATAATAAAATAGTCGCAAGGTCGGTTATCGAGTGTCCTTAAATCTAACAATTGAATTTCCTCTCCTTTAATGTTTTCGATCCCCGTGATTACTTGTGTAATCAGTTCATCAGCACTTGCTGTTTTAATTGTCATTAAATACTTTAATTTTACACAAATTTATTATTTTTTATGTTGGTTATATAATTATTTGGATGCACAAACTTAATTTAATCAAACTTGATGCCACGACGTCCACAAATGACATGATTCGAAAGGGTTATTCTGAGGGTACATATTCAGATGGCGATTTAGTTTGGACCACAAATCAAACAAAAGGGAGGGGGCAACGAAAAAAAAGTTGGCATTCAGAACCTGGAAAAAACCTTGCCTTTAGTATCTGCAAGGCTTTCAAGCAACTTGACATCACCAATGCTTTCCTAATCAGTCAGGTCGTTTCCTTTGCTATGGTCGAAGTTCTCAACTCCTTTCAACTTCCAAACGTAAAGATTAAATGGCCCAATGACATTATGTCAGACTCCTCTAAAATTGGCGGAATTCTTATCGAAAACATACTTCAAGGGAACCGCTTAGTTAGAAGTATTATCGGTGTTGGTCTCAATATAAATCAAACGCAGTTTGACCAATTACCCAATGCCACGTCAATGGCTCTTGTTGGTCAACAACATGTTGATCCGGAAACTGTTTTACATCGGGTAGTTACTGTTTTAGAAAAGCAATTTCCGCAATGTATCCCTTCCCATGCAGCATCTATTCGGAATCAATTTATACAACATCTTTATGGGTTAAACACCTCCAATAATTTTAAACGTAATACAACTCAATTCAAAGCTGTAATTAAGGGTGTCTCTAAGGAGGGACATCTTTTAGTCGTCCATGAAAATGGTCAATTGGAACAATTGCGATATCCTGAAGTTAAGATGAGTTACCAGTCTCCCTAGTTAGGAAGCCTTCCATTCACTTGGATTTTCGCGCCACGACATCAATAAATTTCGTTCTTCTTTAGCAATATCTCCGCGTTCTATGGCGATGGGAAGGAGATGATGATAATCACACAAGGTCTCCAATTGCAGTTCCATAGTTTCAAAAGCAGTTTTTGAAATGGGAAAGCCATAATTAAAAAGTGCTAACATCCCAAGAACTTCTGCTCCCTCTTGTTGTAACGCTTTAACAGCATTGATGCTACTTTTACCAGTACTGATCAAATCTTCAATAACCACGACTTTTTGACCGGCTTGTAATTGCCCTTCGATTTGATTTTTTCGCCCGTGTTTTTTAGGTTCTGGCCGAACATAGATAAAGGGTACTTCAAGATATTGTGCCACGAGCATTCCAATACCTATTGCTCCTGTGGCTACGCCAGCAATGACCACATTTTTACCGTAGCGTCGCTCTGCTTGAAGCGCCAACTGTTCTGCTAAAAAAGAACGTATTTTTGGATAAGAAAGAGTGATACGATTGTCGCAATAAATGGGCGATTGCCATCCACTTGCCCATGAAAAAGGATTTTTAGGATTCAATTTAATTGCATTTATTTGCAATAAGAATTCCGCAGTTTTAGCGGCGATTTTTTGGTCAAATATCATACGGCAAATGTATAAAGTTTTTTATAACAGCAAACCTTTGATCTTAACAACATCTCTGGCTTCCAATAGTGAAGAAACCCCTGTGTTATTTTTACGGTACACGAGTACAGATTTGATTTTAAAAGCCTTGGATGCTAAAAAAGTAAAAAAGCTCTATCTCTATCATTCCAATAAAAAAAAGCTACTCGCCTTATTCCAAGAATTTTTTCCTTTGGTAGAGGCTGCTGGTGGATTGGTTCAGCATAAAAATGGTGACTTTTTGTTTATTTACCGAAATGACAAATGGGACCTTCCTAAAGGAAAAATAGAAAAAAAGGAAATGTTAATCGATGCTGCTGTCAGGGAAGTAATGGAAGAAACTGGGGTGAGGGATTTAGAACCCATAAAAGCCATCACTACTACGCATCACCTATTTAGAAGAAATGGTCGTTACAAACTAAAAAAGACTTTTTGGTACTATATGACCACGAACTATAAGGGAGTTTTGACACCACAACTAGAAGAAAATATTGAAAAAGCTGTTTGGAAATCCAAAAAAGATATTCCCAAATTATTTAAAAATGCCTACGAAAACATCAAAGAGTTGTTTGACGCAATCTAAAAGCGAACGGCAGGTGGAACTAAGAGAGTGTAATCTCCATTATTTTTAATAATCTCCCTCACAATACTGCTACTAATGGAGGACGTTTCTGCTGCAGTAAGAAGAAATAAGGTCTCTATTCCTGAAAGTTTCCGATTGATATGGGCGACTGCCTTTTCAAATTCAAAATCAGCAGGGTTCCGTAAACCTCTTACAATAAGATCCACTGCTGCTTTTTTACAAAAATCAACGGTAAGGCCAGTGTAAGACATTATTTTGATTTTAGGTTCTTCAACAAAGCTATTGGCGATAAAGGCCATGCGTTGTTCTAGGGGAAACATGTATTTTTTTTCTGTGTTGACCCCAACAGCAATGATGAGTTCATCAAATAAAGGGAGCGCACGTTGTATAATATCAACATGTCCCAAAGTAATGGGGTCAAAAGAACCTGGAAATACAGCGCGGCGCATTTTCAAATGTAGTTTTTTTTCGATAAAGCAGTATTTAAAAGCCCATTAAAAAAATCTTCCAATGAAATTCCAGCTGCTTGAAGTTGTTGAGGTAAAATACTTTGTTTGGTGAGCCCTGGGATGGTGTTAACCTCCAATAAATGGGGGACGCCTTCCACCAAAATAAATTCACTTCGGCTGAATCCGGCCAATCCTAATGTGGTATAAATTTTTTCAGCCATAGTCCGCACGGCCATTTCAGTTACTGAATCAATAGGGGCAGGTGTGATTTCCTGTGCCTTACCCTCATATTTTGCGGCATAATCAAAAAAGGCATTTTCGCTGATAATTTCTGTAATAGGAAGTACTTTAACAGCTCCTTCCCAATCAATCACTCCCACAGAAACTTCGCGACCTTCCAAAGCACTTTCAATAATAAGTTGGGCATCTTCTTGAAATGCTGCTTTTATGGCAGTGGTTAAACTTTCTTTTTCTTCCACTTTAAAAACACCAAAACTACTCCCTCCACGGTTAGCTTTCACAAAACAGGGAAGCCCAACGGTTTGGACTATGGCCTCTTCATCAATAGTATCGGTAGCATCTAGGTAATAAGAACGTGCCATGGGGATATCGTGCGCGCGCAATACCGCCAAACAATCTCGTTTATTATAGGTGATTGCAGCACTATAACTACTGCATCCTGTATGAGGAAGGTTTAAAAGTTGGAATAAAGCAGCGAGCTGTCCATCTTCACCCAGGGGACCATGTACTGCATTAAAAACCACATCAATCGTAATTTCTTTGCTGGCATTTTTTATTTTAAAGTCACCCTTGGAGAATTGATATTTATTTTTTTGACTGTCAAAAGCCAACCATTCATCGGCTCCTATGACGATCATATAAACCTCCCAAAGCGAACTGGACAATTGATCAAAAACAGTTTGACCACTTTTTTTAGAAATTTCTGATTCCGAACTCAACCCACCACATACAATACCTACCGTTGGTTTTTTCATATTTTTATTTCGTTAAACAAAGGTAAATGATTTCAACCATAAACAGGAATACACGCTTTTATTATCTTTACCCAGAATTCAACAGCTCATGAAATTTTTTCGTCTTATTTTCTTTAACATTTACACAAAACAATTCCTACTGGCAGGCTTGTTAGTTTTGTTCATTTTTGTGGGTCTTATCTATGGTTTGCAAACTGCGACTTTACATGGTGAATATCAAACAGTTCCAAACCTTGAAGGAATTTCGATCACAGATCTTCCCGAATATATGGAGACCATTGATTTGCGCTATGAAGTAATTGACTCGACAAAGTTTACCACCAAATTCCCTCCTTTAGCGGTGATTAGTCATCTACCGGCAGCAGGCGAAGAGGTTAAAAAAAACAGACGTATTTACCTCACAGTAAACCCCTCAAGTTTCAGAAAAATATCGGTTCCTAACATCATTCAGGTCACCTATCGCAATGCAGAATCCATGTTGAATGCTGTCGGATTTTCAATGGGGGAGATTACCTATCGTGACAATATTGGGAAGGACATGGTTTTAGAAATTCGGCATCAAGGGACAAAAATTGCGCCTGGAGTAGCCCTTCCAAAAACCTCTAAAATCGACTTAGTTTTGGGGAATGGAAAACAGTAATAATCAAGACAATCCACTAGAAGCTCCCCCACTTCATGAACATTTTTCTTTTGAAGCAGCACCGGGTCAAACTCCGCTTAGAGTGGATAAATTTCTGATGACACGTGTTGAGAATGCGACACGAAATAAAATTCAACAAGCGGCAAAATCAGGAAGTATTTTTGCCAACGGAAAGCAGATTAAATCCAATTATAAAGTAAAAGCTGGGGATCAGATTAAAGTCTTGTTTTCTCATCCACCACATGAACACTTATTGGTGGGAGAAGCACTTCCCTTGACCATTGTTTACGAGGACGATACGCTGGTAGTGGTCAATAAACCGGCAGGAATGGTGGTGCATCCTGGACATGGAAACTATTCGGGTACGCTAATTAACGGTTTGATTCACCACTTTGAAAACCTCCCAAAAAACAGTAATAATCGCCCAGGTTTGGTCCACCGAATTGATAAAGATACCAGTGGTCTTTTGGTGGTAGCCAAAACAGAAACGGCCATGGTTCATTTATCCAAACAATTTTTTGATAAAACGTCATCCCGTAAATATCTTGCTATGGTTTGGGGAGATGTTAAAAACGATCAAGGAACCATTGAAGGAGCCATTGGTCGGCACCCGAAAAATAGACTTCAAATGACTGTTTTTGAGGATGATTCCCAAGGAAAACCTGCCGTGACTCATTTTAAGGTTTTGGAACGCTTTGGTTATGTAACCCTGCTTGAATGTCAATTGGAAACAGGACGCACGCATCAAATCCGCGCCCATATGGTGGCTATGGGGCATCCCCTTTTTAATGATGCCCGTTACGGCGGACATCAAATCCTTAAAGGAACCCATTTTACCAAATACAAACAGTTTGTGGACAATTGCTTTGCGTTATTACCTCGTCAGGCCCTTCATGCCAAAACCCTCGGGTTTGAACATCCTGAGAGTGGTGAGTGGTGCTCTTTTGATTCAGAACTCCCCGCTGATTTTGAAGCAGCAGTTGAAAAGTGGCGTAAATACGCTAAACATAAGAATTTTTGATAATTGTATTGAAACCTATAATGTCTAGGCATTGTAAATCCTGACAATTCTCGTTACATTTGATAAAACATCTGATTATGAAAATGGTTATTTCACCTGCCAAGTCGTTAAAATTTAATACGACTTTGCCTACTGCGGAATTCTCGGAGCCTTGTTTTATCAAGGAAGCTGTGGAATTAAATTCGTTATTGCGAAAAGAATCCATTCCCTCATTGATCAAAATGATGCATATTTCTCCAAATTTGGCCCAATTGAATTGGCAGCGTAATCAAGATTTTGAAACCCCTTTCCACCAAGAGAATGCCAAACAAGCTGTCTATGTTTTTAACGGTGATGTATATACGGGTTTGGATGTCTATTCACTACCTGATGCACAGATTGAAAAAATGCAAAACCAGCTTCGGATTCTCTCTGGGCTCTATGGTCTTTTAAAACCATTAGACCTTATTCAAGCCTATCGTTTGGAAATGGGAACCAAGTTTGCAGTGGGGAAATATAAAAACCTTTATGAATTCTGGAAACAAAAAATCACTAAACAGTTGAACCAAGAAATGGAGGAAGGGGAAATTTTAGTCAACTTGGCAAGCAATGAATACTTTTCAGCCATTGATTTAAAAGGAATCAAGGCACAAGTTATCGCACCGCAGTTTATGGATTTTAAAAATGGAAAACTAAAAATCATTTCCTTTTTTGCTAAAAAGGCCCGTGGGGCGATGACCCGTTTTTTGTTGGAAAATGATATCAAAACCGCCGATGCGATTTTAGACTTTAATGACTCTGGATATCATTATAGC
>CBFIJI010000079.1:0-9722 GCA_965662885.1 Flavobacteriaceae bacterium
ATGGCGATCATGCCTATACTTTTGAAGTGGGCGAAATTGCCACTGAAACAAAAAAATTATTAGAGGTCACCAAAGCTTCACTTTATGCCGGAATTGCTCAGTTCAAAAAAGGGAATCGTATTGGAGATTTGGGATATGCCATACAACACTTTACCGAATCGCAGGGGTTTGGAGTCGTTCGTGATTTGGTGGGGCACGGTTTAGGTCGTGAAATGCACGAAGGACCAGAAGTTCCTAATTATGGGCGTCGTGGTGTTGGAAAGAAATTTGTGGAAGGAATGGTCTTGGCTATCGAACCCATGATCAATCAAGGAACCCATCGGGTGAGACAATTAAAAGACGGTTGGACCATATTAACAGGAGACGGTAAACCCAGTGCCCATTTTGAACATGATGTGGCCCTTGTAAATGGAAAACCAGAATTACTTTCTACGTTCGATTATATTTATGAAGCTCTGGGTATTGAATCTGACGAAGAAGCCCCTTTTAAAAATGCAAGCTTAATTTCATGAAATGGCTGTTGAAATGGTTTCCACGACCTTGGTTAATTCAGCTAAGTCTTTGGGGACAACCCCTTTTAAGATGGTGGTACAATGGTACCCGTTTCACCGATCCCATTGACGGAAGTCGCTATCGGAAATTTTTACCCTACGGCTATAAAGAACACTTGCGCCAAAATGCCCTTTGCCCGGGAACCCTCTCGTTAGAAAGACATCGACTTCTTTGGCTCTATCTTCAAAATAAGACTCCTTTTTTTACGGATAAGCTCAAGGTCCTTCATGTTGCTCCAGAACAGGTGTTTTACCAAAAGTTTAAACGTTTTAAAAATTGGGAGTACACCACTACAGACCTTTATTCTCCTCTTGCTGAAGTAAAAGCGGATATTTGTGCATTACCTTTTGAGGATCAAACGTTCGACTTTCTTTTGTGTAATCATGTACTAGAACATATTCCCGATGATCAAAAAGCCATGCGGGAAATCTTCCGTGTTCTAAAAAAAGGAGGAACCGCCATTCTTCAGGTGCCTTTAGAGCAAGATCGGAGCACTACTTTTGAGGATGATCGTATTACAGACCCCAAGGAACGCACACGTATTTTTGGACAATACGACCATGTTCGTGTTTATGGAATAGACTTTTTTGAACGGCTAGAAGCCATTGGTTTTAAAACTCAAAAAATAGACTATACCCAATTCCTGTCCTCAAAAAGTATTGAGGAATATGCGTTACCCAAAGGAGAATGGATTCCTATAGCACAACGCCCCAGCTAATCAGTATAACAAATAGGTTTTTATTGGCTGCTTTGAAGAAATGACTTGATCGTTTTCTTGAGAAGCCTTAATTCTTCTTTTAAAAAAACAATTTCTTGTTGTTGATTTTCAATTTTCTTTTGTTGTTCAATGGTATGTAAAAAAAGTTCTTCGACTTTTTCTAAGTTCGTTCGAACATTCTCCGAAATATTCCATGTTTTATTTAATATTAAATCTGAACGGCTTTGAACTCCTGGTAAATGCTTATTCTTTTTTATAAAAGCTTCTACTTCTTTTAAACTTAAAAGACGATAATCAATTACCTGAGGTTGAATAGGATCATAATAATTTTCAAAAACATAATCTGGATGCGTGATAGGTTTACCTTTTTTTAAAAAATCTCCACTTGTATTGATATTTCCATTAACATCAAGAAGATAGGTGGGGGTTTGGGTTCCTATACCAACTTTTCCGTCAGCTAATACCCGAATACGTTGATTGCCTTCTCCATCTGCAATAATTATATTGTTTGAGATATTCGTAATATTGGACGTATTACTAGTGACTCTTGCACCGATGATGGTATTGTTGTTTCCAGTAATTAAGCCCTTGCCTGCATTCGAACCAATTATTGTATTAAAGGAACCGCTGGTAATATCACTTAAGGCATGACTTCCAACCACCACATTGGAGCTTCCTCCCTCATTATTTAAATGAGCGCTAAACCCAATATTCGTGTTGTTAGAGCCAGTATTATTTTCTTTATGGGCATTTGTCCCAACAGAAGTATTTCGAATTCCACTTGTATTTCTTTTTGAAGCAGCGTCACCAAGGGCAGTATTTGATCGACCTGTTGTATTGGCAAACAACGCCTCTTCACCAACTGCTGAATTTGACCTCCCAGAAATATTATACTGCAAAGCTCCAGCTCCAACAGCCGTATTTTCAAAACCTGAAGTATTATCTAAAAGAGCGCGCATTCCTACAGCTGTATTCTTTGTACCATACTTTGTAGTTCCATAATCTGAGTGTCTTAAACCGTTCCCAATAGCTAAAGAACCTTGAAATTTATTAGTGTCTTGATTTGGGAGATAAATAACAGGAACGTCATCTATAGCAATGGTTGTGGCAGAAATAACCGTAGAGTTACCCGAATGGAGAGATAACATACAATCAGGACTCATATCGCCTAACCCGACAAAACCACTCCCTAAAATATTAAGGCGTTGATTGCCTTGTCCATCGGCCAAGATGATATTGTTTGATGTATTTGATGCTAAACCAGACACTTTACCTAAGATGGTATTGAAATGTCCTATGGTAAGGTCTTTTCCACTTTCAGTTCCTATTACTGTATTGCTGTTACCCGAAACAATATTCTGGAGAGTATAGAGACCAACTGCAATATTACCATCGCCTCCTTCATTATTTTCAAGGGTACTTCTTCCTATGGCTATATTATTTTTCCCCGAATTATTCTTTTTGAGTGCATAAGTTCCAATAGCTAAATTGGATGTACCCGTTAAATTTCTTAACAATGTGCTGGCTCCTATGGCTGTATTATAACCCCCTAAAGTATTACTTTTGAGCGCACTTGATCCAATAGCTGTATTGTATCTTCCTGTAGCAGTATTCCTCAAAAGTGCATTTTCACCTATTGCAACGTTTGAGTTTTGATTACCACCTCCTCTACCTATGTTAAGTCCGTTGACTTGAATATCATTATTAGAAAAAGAAAGCATATGACCAGCTAAGTCTATAGATCGGTCAGCAGTCAGTTTTCCATCAACATTAAAAAGATTTTCAACCACTTCTCTTCCAGTAATCTGTAAACTTGTTGAGGTCGTTTGAAACTTTAATCCATTACTTGCTACAAGAGTGATCGCATTCCCATTATTTATTTCTAAGGTTGTTTTAGTAACTTCTCCAGTAGTAGTTATTTTTAAAGTCTGGGAATCTGTACTTGTATATTTACTTAAATCTACCTTCGTTGTTGTTCCACTGATCGAAAGTAAATTACCCTCTAAACTTATGGTTTGACTGTCCGTATTGATATTAATTTGTTTCAATGAAACGCTTTTTGCCTCTTCTCCATCACCCGCTAATGATAGAAAAAGTTTTCCATCTCGAATTTCAAATTCATCAACTCTTTGATTGTCTCTATCAGAATCATCTAGAAATTTAGAGAGATTGACTTTACCACCATTTTCTAATGACAAGATATTCGTACTTTCTTCTAAGTGAAGTGTTTGGGAATCTGTATTGGTTGTGTTATCAACTGTTATGTTTTTTAAAATATATTCCCTCAAATTAATGCTTCCCCCTCTTTCCAATTTAATAATATGATCTTCCAAAGACAATTGCTGATCTGGATTTAAATAAGGTAGTAAATTGATAGCACCATGATCTTTCAGTATTAATCTGTGTTCTTTAGTAATGTATAAAGTACCACTCGTGGTTAAACTGTTTTCTTTGCCAAGACAGTTCCATATTCCAAATGTATTTTGCCAAATTTCCAAACACTGACGATCTGTGTTATAGATTAATAAACCGTCAGGAATGTTTTCATTGAAAGCATTATCCCGTTCACTAAGATTCATACGAGGTAGTAAGACTCCTTGAGAACTACTCTCCATTTCTAACAGTGCTTTGGAGTTGATTTGAGTTACATTATCTCCCAATTTTATTTGACTATATATAGCATCCGTAGAAAAAAAGGATATTATACTTAATACAAGGAGGAAATGATTTGTACGCAGAGAATTAAATTGATTGTTCATTTGTCCATTTTTTTAATTATAAAATAGGTTTAATTAATTTTTACCAACAGTTAAAGGTATTGACGGAGGCGGAATAGGCTGTTCCTCCTTTTTGGGGGTATTTAACTTAATTTTTATCATAAATTCGTGAATACCACTACTAGAATTTTTTAATAATTTATTTGAGGGTATTTGGTAGGCATAGCCTAATGAGAAGAATCTTCCTGTGTCTAACATTAAAGAGGCAGATAGCGCTGTTTTCCATTGATAACCCATTGTGAATTCAATATTTTTGAATGCGATTCCTGTGTTGAGAACAAGTGACAAGGGCGCTGCCCGAACATAACGCAAAATTCCAGAAGCCATCCAAAAGAGTGATCCTTTAAGGGGTAACCTCATTCCAACCGCACTGAAGAAATGGGGGCGTCCAATCACAGAACTATTAATTCCATCTTGTTGATTTTGAAAATGAGTAGCTAAAATTTGAGGAATAGAAAATGAAAAATAGTATTGTTCAGATCTCAAATAGACTCCAACACCGAAGTTAGGTCGGAAAGCAGAAAAATTTTGAAGATTACTATCTAAAGTAATATTGTCCAAAACATAAACTCCCTCATAACTTAAACGTATGCTTTTACCCCCTGCTTGAACACCTAAAAAAAGATTCCATTGATCATTAATTGGAAGGCGGTAGGAAAAAGTAGCGAATGCGACCGTATTGTTTTCGACAAAAGTCTTATCGTTAGTAATTAAAGCCCCCCAACCCAGACGATTTTTTATACCTGGAAAACCAAAAGAAAAAGTCTGTATTTGAGGAGCTCCTTCCACACCAAGCCATTGGGAACGAAAAATACTTTTAAATGTAAGCACTCCCTCTGTTCCTGTATAGGCTGGATTGACAACATTCATATGTTGTGTTTGAAATATTAAATGATAGTCTTGTTGTGCATTTAATGTTATAATAAAAAAAGAAGGGATAAAAAATACTAAAGACCTAAAGGTGTTCATTCTATTTTAAGTTAACTATTAATCTAACAATCGTTAAAACTTCATATAGGCCTTAAAAACTTGCTAGGGAGAAGTAATTAATACGAAATTTGTAACCAACCTTGTTTATCTATACTATCATCATTATCAAAGTCAATTATAAAAAAGTAAGGACCTTGTGGTAATAATTCTTTTAAGTTTTGATAGTTTCCTTTCCAATCGTTGTTATAACCATTAAGAGAAGAGAAAACTTCTCGCCCTAAACGATTAAATACATAGACTTTTGTGTTTGGATAATTTTCAACGCCCTCTATAATCCAAGTATCGTTTAATCCATCACCATTCGGGGTTAAACCCTCGGTGACTTTTAAATCGTCAAAAACAGGAGGAGGTAGTAGAATAAAGGCAAAAGCGCTATATTTTTCGAAATCAATCGGTTGTTTTGAGCTAATAGATCCGCTTGATGATGACGGGAAATTATTATCTACTAAGCTATATGTATCTAATTGAGATTCAATCGCTTCCCATTCAAAACCATTAAAACCACCAATACTAAGCAACGGTAATAAAGAAGAAGTATTTTGAGTTTTTTTGAAAAAATTAACTAGGTTACTGCTTTGATTCCATGACAAGGTAATATAGCCACTCCCACTACCAGCTCTGATTTCCCAAAAGTGTTCTGGATGCAATGCCCTAATCCCAATTGAAGTCGCACGTTGGCTGTGGGGTTCATGCCTGTAAGAAAACTCGATAAATTCAGAGCCTACAAGTTGTGTTACTGCAAGTGGTTGAAAAATATTTCGGTCACCAACTGGAACAGTATAATCAGTTTGATTGTAAACTTTAATATATCCGTCAATATAACTATGTTCTGTAGCGTTTACCCAAGTTGAACTAGGGGAGAAAGAAACCTGTCCACCATTGACTCCTTTGTTGGTATAAATTTTACCCGATTGAAATAGGGTTTCGTTTGAAGCAATATGTAATTCATTCTGTGGTGCAATATAGAGATCTCCATAGAGTGCTAAATTTGAATTTATATACTCAGAAGACCTTGAAGATTGTGCACTACTTTTTAGTAAAATAAATAGTGGTAAAATGTACAATAGAAATTTACAAGGAGACCTAATAACTCTAGATTTGGGTTAAACAATTCGTTATAGTAGGTCGGGAGTTAATTTTAATAACTACTTAAAAGTAGTATTTAATTTCTAATTATAAATGATTTTTTAAAAAAAAATATTACCAATTTTCTGAAACCACCTCTAACAACATTCCTTTTTCATCAGAAATCACCCAATAGGCTTCTATATTTGATACGTTTTTGATTATAATTTTGGCCTTATTAAGTGGCATAACCATTAAAGCAGTAGCCCAAGCATCGGCCGTCATACAATCGGGAGCCAATACAGAAACACTTAAAACGGGAGTTTTGAGGGCATTACCCGTTCTAGGATTGATGGAATGAACAAAACGTTGTCCAGTTTCCGAATCCAAACGGTATTTGCGATAGTTACCAGAGGTGGCCAAAGCTTGATCTGTTAATGTTCGGGTGGTAATGAATGTTCGGTCTTTTTGCTGTTGGGGATCATCAATTGCGATAGTCCAAAAATTTCCTGATTTTGGACTTTTTCCTTTGGCAACTATTTCTCCACCTATTTCAACCATATAGTCATTCATTCCTAGGCTTGAAAGATAGTTGGCGATTAAATCAACGGTATAACCTTTGGCTAAAGCATTAAAATCAATGTAAATATTTGGATGAGTTTTACGAATCCTTCCTGAAGGGAGCAGCTGTATTTTATCCCATCCCGTAAGTTCCAATAAACTGTCTTTTGTTTTTTTATTAATACTAGGAAGTCCTTTTTCGGGCCCGAATCCATACGCATTCACTAAGGCGCCAACTGTAGGGTCAAAATAACCCTCAGAAGCTTTCCATACTTCAGTGGCCTTTTCAAAAACGGCCTTAAAATGGGTATCTACCACGACCGTACTATCTCCACGATTGATTTTGGAGATATCGGAGTCGTTCCAATAGGTGGACATTGATGCATTGGCAACATAAAATAAGGAGTCAATACCTTTTTTAATTTGGTCATGCTCAAGAGCAGAAACAAATTGAAGGGAATAAGTCGTTCCTAGAGCAGCTCCACTTATTTTTTGAGCATAAGGAATGTTTTTTTGACAAGCAACAAACCCTAAAAAAAGAACAAAAACACTATACCATTGTTTGAAGACCTTCAAAATTGACCACATAAGTATCGTTTTTAGTTAATGGACGTTCATAATCCTCCGCATTTGCAAAACCCACTCCAGCAAATAATAGGATCGCTTCTTTTGCTATTGCATGTGCTTTTAACTTATCCATCCTTTGGACATTGTATTTCTTAGGATTGTCGGGATACAAACACCCTTTGACGACCACAAAATAGAGTTGTTTTTCTTTGATACAGATAAACTGTGGGTATTTTTTAGGTTTCGAGTTGACGGCTAAAAACTCAAAATTGTCCTCTTGTAAGAAATTACCTACTTCGCTCATAGCGAGTTGGTGGAGGTCTTGTGAATTTAATTGGACTGATTGCACCTTTAGATCTTTTTTAAAATAATTTCTCGTTAAATAAATGAAAGAATCGCCATTTATCCGTGTAAATAAAAAGGGGGCGCGAACGCCCCCTTTAAAAACTATCCTCCAAAGTCGTCAAAGCGAACGTTCTCGGGTGGAACACCAAAGTCATCGGCCATTTTTTCAACGGCTTGGTTCATTAGTGGTGGACCGCAGAAATAAAATTCAATGTCTTCGGGTGCATCGTGATTTGACAAATAGTTATCAATCACCACTTGATGCACAAAGCCAATAAAGCCATCCCCTTCACCATCAAGACCGTCCTTAACTTTCCAGTTATCTTCTTCCAAGGGTTCGGAAAGGGCAATGTAAAATTTAAAGTTGGGGAAATCTTTTTCTAAAGCTCTAAAATGCTCCGTATAAAATAATTCACGTTTAGAACGTCCTCCGTACCAAAACGTAACTTTTCTTCCTGTTTTAAGTGTTCTAAAGAGTTCATATAAGTGTGAACGCATGGGCGCCATTCCAGCACCTCCTCCAACATAAAGCATTTCGGAATCTGATTCATTGATAAAGAACTCACCGTAAGGACCTGATATGGTTACTTTATCACCTGCTTTTTTTGAGAAAATATAAGAGGATGCTATTCCAGGATTAACATCCATCCAGTTATTGTTAGCACGATCCCATGGTGGGGTCGCAATACGAACATTAAGCATGATTTCTTTTCCTTCGGCAGGAAAAGAAGCCATCGAATAAGCACGTTCAACGGTTTCTGGATTCTTCATCACTAGAGGCCATAAATTAAACTTATCCCATTCCAATTTAAACTTGTTAATGTCTTCTGGGTGTTCTTCTGGGTGGGCAGCGATGTCTATGTCTTCGTAGCGAACTTCACATTCGGGAATTTCAATTTGAATATAACCTCCCGCTTTGTAGTCCATTTCCTCTGGGATCTCTACCACAAATTCTTTAATAAATGAAGCAACATTCCAATTTCTAACAACGGTTGCTTCCCATTTTTTAATACCAAAGACCTCTTCAGGAACTTTGATTACCATGTTTTCCTTTACTTTAACTTGGCATCCTAAACGCCATCCTTCAGCAATTTCTTTTCGTGTAAAATGTGGCGCTTCCGTTGGAAGGATTTCTCCACCACCTTCAACCACTTGGCATTTACATTGAATACAAGTACCTCCTCCCCCGCAAGCAGAGGGTAAGAAAATTTTATTATTTCCAAGGGTACTCAATAAGGTTCCCCCTGAGGAAACATCTACTTTATTCCCTCCATTAATTAAAAGAGAAACTGGACCAGAAGGCAAAAGTTTTGCCTTTGCTCCCAAGAGCATCCCTACTAAAAAAAAGGTGATGACTAAAAATGCCAATACACTGGCTACTACTACTGTTAAATCCATTCTTCAAATTATAATTTAATCCCCATAAAACTCATAAAACCCAATGCCATCAATCCAGTGATGATAAATGTAATTCCCAAACCTCTAAGCGGTGCAGGAATATTCGAATACGTGATCTTCTCTCGTATGGCTGCAATGGCAATGATGGCTAAAAACCAACCTACTCCAGAACCTAAGCCATAGACTGCTGATTCCGCTACTCCAGAAAAATCTTTTTGCTGCATAAATAGGGATCCCCCTAAAATGGCACAGTTAACAGCAATTAAGGGTAAGAAAATCCCTAAAGCTCCGTAAAGTGCTGGTGCAAATTTTTCCACGATCATTTCTACCAATTGTACCATGGAAGCAATGACTGCTATAAACATGATAAAACTTAAAAAGTTTAAGTCGAGCTCCGCATATTCAGGACCTAACCAACCTAATGCCCCTGGACGAAGTAAATAGGTGTCCAATAAAAAGTTAATCGGAACCGTAATGGCCAAAACGAAGATGACCGCCAAACCTAAACCTGTTGCTGTTTTTACTGTCTTTGAAACGGCCAAGTAGGAACACATTCCTAAGAAATAAGCAAAAATCATATTTTCAATGAAAATACTTTTTACAAATAGATTAAAATATCCTTCCATATTTCGTGCTTAATTTTTTTCAATTAATTTTCTGTTTTTTGACCGTTGAATCCAAATAAAGATCCCCACGGTAATAAGAGCCATTGGCGATAAGAGCCTCAAACCATTATTGACATATCCCCA
>CBFIJI010000080.1:0-9690 GCA_965662885.1 Flavobacteriaceae bacterium
ACGCTGAATGAATTCAGCATAGTAAACAGCAGTTCCTTCAGAAAAGAATATAGGCCCCCAACCAATTCTTCTTCTATCTCCATCAGGTCTGTCCTCTTCATTTTTTGTGAATAAGTTTGCTGCTTGAACTATATGCGTATACTCGTGAGTCATAGTAGTCATAGCGTAATGTCTATAATCTGAATTATTGGCAAAAGTAAAATCATTTCTATGGTACATAATATGATATCCATAAAATCTTTGCCCTGAAATAGAGCTTCCAATTTCTTCAAATTCATTCAAAGCAACACAAGTTTCATAATTAGTAAATCTATTCCAATGATCTTTCCTAGAAGATCTTCTTTCACAGAAAACTGCCTCTATTTGTCTTTTTTCAGAAGATGAAGCATCTCTTCCAACTGACCATATTTCTATTGGACCATAAAGACCGAAGTAATTCGACACTAATTTTATTGTTTCTTTAAGGCCCTCTCTAGCAAATTCTGGAAGGTCATTTGAAAAGAAAAACTCAGGCTCAAACTCAACAATTTTACCCCAGTATTCATCAACACCATAACTAGTTGGAGTATGTATAATCAAATTGAAAATTGGACTTAATTCAGTATCTGAAGTTACAGTAAGTGTAATTGTATTTTCATTTGAATCAATACCTTCCCAACCATCAAATCTGTAACCCTCATTTGCGGTAGCTGTAATTTCGATTTCTGTTCCATCTACAAATTCACCACCTTCACTTGAAACGGTTCCACCTTCACCAATTGTTACAGTTAGAGTATAAATTGGTACTAATTCGAATAATGCCTGATAAGTTTGATTCGAGTTTAGTGTTATTGTTAGGCTTTCTTCCGTAGAGGTGTTTCCCTCCCATCCTGTAAAACGGTAACCTTCACTTGGTGTCGCAGTAATAGTTATTTCAGTCCCTTCTTCATAAGTACCTCCTTCAGTAGATACTGTTCCTCCCTCTGCTGCTGATACTGTTAAGGTATATTCAACTGGGTCAGGCTCAGGTTCTGGTTGAGGTGTTTGAACTACCGGAGCTACTGATTCTTCTTCATCAGTTGAACAGCTAAAAACAACTATAAATGATAATACACAAATGAAAAAAAAGGAAAAGGAATATTTCATTACTCTATAATTATGGGTTAACATTTATAAATTTACAAATTACTCACCAAACTTAATGAAGAGGATATGCCGATGATTTAAGTGAAATATTTTATTTTTGTAACGTATCAAGAACACGAAAGTGTACCAACCGGTTATCTCGAAACACGGTGGTTTAGAATACGGGAATTGGCAGATCACTCGCATTAAAATTACATAAAAAGGGCGTTAAATTAGCTTTAAAAGATTTTAATAAAAGTACACTGAATGGAACAATTAAATTGATTGGGTTAAAAGAAGAAGTTTACAAAGAAATTTTTGATGTTTCCAATAAAGATCGATTTTATCAGTTTGCAAATAACGTAATTAAACACTAAAAAAAAGTAGATATTGTGATCAATAATGCAGGAATAACCAACGGGAATTCTTCAGCTTCAGAGACTACCATTGAAACCTACAGAAAAGTTTTTGGCGTGAACTTGTGGGGAATGATTTACGGGACTTTATCTTTTCTTCCAATACTTAGAGAGCAAGAAGAATCTAGTGTTGTAAACATTTCAAGTATTATGGGAATCTTGGGAACCCCATATCAATCCGTTTACAGCACATCTAAATTTGCAATAAGGGGTTTTAGTGAGGCAGTAGCAGTAGAAGAGTTATGTAATAATACCGGTGTAACAATTACAAGTGTCCATCCTGGGGGGATAAAAACGAATATTGTGAGAAACATTGAGGGAAGTACTTTAACCGATGCTCAGCTCAAAAAGATGGATGCACATTTCCCAACCACTGCTGATAAAGCGGCAGATAAAATAATAAATGCAATCCAAAGAAAGAAGACCAGAGAGGTCATAGGGTTGGATGCAAAATTCATGTATTTCTTATCCAGACTCTCCCACAAGTTAAGCATGAAATTTTTAGTGAAATGGGCAAAAAAATTAATGAGCATTAATGGGAAAAAAGAGGTTTCTTCCGACAAATAAATTAAAGTCAGGAATCATCAACTTTTTTAAAAATACTTAATTACTTAGATCTATTTCACGACTCAGTTTAATGTCCCGAGAAGAGGATCCTACTTGAATAGTGTAAGAACCTTTTTCTAAATTCCAGCCATTTTTGATTTCATCCCAATACGATAAATCTGAAACAGGAATGCTAAATTCCATTTCAACAGTTTCTTCAGGTTCTAAAAGAGTTGTCTTGGCAAAGGTTTTTAATTCTCGAAGAGGACGATCAATTTGAGTTATTGGCTTAGAAGTATAGATTTGAACAACTTCTTTACCACTCACTGTTCCTGAATTTTTAACTTTTAGACTGACTCTAAGTGTGTCCATATCTTCAGTTGTTTTGAGATCAGAATATTCAAAAGCTGTGTAGGATAAACCGTATCCAAAAGGAAAAGACACATTCAAATTTTCTTTATCAAAATGTCTGTAACCCACATAAATACCTTCCTCATAAAGAGTGTAGTCTTTATTTTTTATAAGTTCATTTTCAGATTTTTCTTTTGAAAAAAACATGGATAAAATATTCATTTTTTCACCGTCTAAAGGAAAGTTCTTTGAAGACTTATGGTCACTCAAATTAATTGGGAATGTCATGGGTAGTTTACCACTTGGATTGATTTTTCCATCAAGAATATCTACAACAGAATTTCCTCCCTCCTGTCCCCCTTGCCACGCAAGCAAAATAGCATCAGGATGATTTTTCCATGAAGCAGTTTCTACAACTCCACCAACATTCAAAACAACGAGTACTTTTTTGTTAAGGGCATGAAACTCTTTACAGGTGTTTTGGATCATTTGAATTTCTTGATCCGTCATTTTAAAGTCATCTTTTTCTACACGATCAAAACCCTCACCACTATTTCTTCCGATGGTAATAACAGCAATATCCGAAGTTTTTGCAATATTTTTGAGAAGTTTTGTAGAGTAATCAAAATTCTTAGGGGAATAGGGATTCATCATCGCCTTCAAAACTTCAATAGTCCCTTGGGGTTTTACGTATGGGTTCTTTCCCTGATGTTCTTCATAAGCTTTTAAAGCATCTTTATTTAACTCATAACCAGTGTTTATAAGAGCTTTATCTAAAGCAACAGTATAGGCTTCATCAACATCACCTGAGCCCGTTCCACCAGATATAAAATTGTATGAGGTAGATCCAATAAGAG
Source organism: Flavobacteriaceae bacterium (assembly GCA_965662885.1). Taxonomy (GTDB): domain Bacteria; phylum Bacteroidota; class Bacteroidia; order Flavobacteriales; family Flavobacteriaceae; genus CBFIJI01. The sequence continues at coordinate 3,275 of CBFIJI010000080.1, forward strand.
CTATGTTTTTTGCCTTTTTAAAGGGGAGCATATTTTCATTTTTAAGAAGTACCATTCCTTCCGATGCCGAATTCCGTGTGATTTTTGCGTGCTCCTCTAATTTCGGATTATTATCAAAGACGTAACCTTCCATTTTTTTAGAGCCTAAAATCAGTTTTAAAATGCGCTTTGCAGAGGTATCAATATTTTTTTGTGGTAAGCCCCCTTCCTTTGCTGATTTTTTTAGTGCATCCCATTGATTTTTTGTGCCAGGTTCCAAAAGATCGTTCCCCGCATTGATGGATGCGGTTGCATCTTCTCCACCAAACCAATCGGTCATCACAACGCCCTCAAACCCCCATTCTGTTCTCAGTATGTCGCTAAGCAATCTTCGACTTTCTGGAACATATTTTCCATTTACTTTATTGTAAGAAGACATCAGAGACCAAGGCTGCGATTTTTTCACAATAATTTCAAAACCCTTTAAATAAATTTCTCTAAGTGCTCTTTCAGAAACAATAGCATTATTGTAATTTCTTGCAGTTTCTTGATTGTTAACTACAAAATGCTTTGGAGCTGTTCCCACTCCATTTGATTCAATTCCATTGATCATTGCAGCGCTAATGTTTCCACTTAAAATGGGATCTTCAGAATAATACTCAAAATTTCTTCCACAAAGTGGATTCCTGTGGATGTTAGCACCAGGGCCTAGGATTACATCAATACCATAACTCAGGGCTTCGTTACCCATTGCTTTACCAACCTCGTGTATTAAGTCTGTATTCCAAGTAGAGGCGAGCAAACTACCAATAGGAAAGGCAGTAGCATAATAGGTTCTGGATTCATTTTTTCGAGTAGCAGAAATTCGTAATCCTGCAGGACCATCGGACAAATAAAGCTCAGGAATGCCCAATCTTGGTGTGGGTACAACTGTTCCAACTGCTCCCGGAACTCCTCCCGTGGCTTGACCTAAAGCAGATTTCATTCCCGACCCTTTCAGCAGGTGTATTTTTTCTTCGAGAGTCATTTGTGATAACAAATCTTCAGCTCTTCTTTCTAGGGATTCCCGAGCATCCTCATACACATCCAATTTTTGATTTCTATTGTGATCCAAAAAACGTATTCCATCAATACTCAACTCCTTGATTTCTGCTCCTTTTTCCTCATATTCACCTTCAAAATTCAAACCCTTGGCATTCAAATAAAAATATGCAAAGGCGGCAGTTAAAATTAAAACAGTCAATAGCACAAGAAGTACTTTAAGGACATTTAGTGTAAATTTTTTCATGAATCAATGCTTTTCAATGGAATTTGCTTAACAATAATACAAAAAAGCAAGATGCTTTTGAGGACTAAATGTTACTTTTTGCGTACTTTAGATCAAATTAGTAACATTTGAAGCTCACAAAAAGCAAAAAATTAATTATTAAAGCAGCCAAAAAGTTGTTTTTTGAATCGGGATTGAACAAGGTAACTGTTGAAGAAATTTGTGCAGAATCATCGATCAGTAAAATGACCTTTTACAGAAATTTTAAAAACAAGGAAGAAATAGCACGCTCAATTTTAGAGTCTGTTTTTGAGGAATCCAATGTTCAATACAAATCCATAATGGGTCAAGAAATTTCATTTGCTAAAAAAGTGGAGCAAATCATCTTGATGGATAAGAACTATGTAGATCAAATTTCTTCTGAATTTGTAAACGATCTTTTGTCTTACAAAACCGATGTTTTTATTGAATTAATTAATAAAAACAATGAAGTTATGGACATACAACTGGAAAAAGATTTTATCAGAGCTCAAAAAAACGGAGAACTGCGAAAAGAAACTCCCGTTGCGTTCTACATCCATATGTTGAAAGACATAAGAAACAAAATAAAAGACTCCAATTTAAAAAGTCTTTACAAGGAAGATAAAGACATGTGGATCGATTTAACCTATTTTTATTTTTATGGAATATTATCAAAATGAAAAACAAAAAACCCTTTAATGAGCTTAAGAATAGAGTTCTTTTTTTAGGATTATTTTTCTTTTTTGCCTTTCATCTAAAAGGGCAAAACACCTATAATTTTGATGGTCAAATTCTTGTTCAATCCAATTTGGGTCTAAAAAAAGGAACAACGAAATTCATAGGTCTAAGATATCTTCCTGAATTTACTTACCGCAAAAAAATAGACAGTCTTCAATCCTTTACTTTTGAGGTTGCAGGAAATTTGAGTAGTTCAAGATACAGTATGCCTAACATCCCTAACGAACTAAAGACTTCGCTTGACCCTTATCGAATTTGGGCTCGTTACTTGAACAAAAATTTTGAAATTCGCCTCGGGCTTCAAAAAATTGACTTTGGTTCTGCTCAATTACTCAGACCCCTTCAGTGGTTCAATCAAATTGACCCCAGAGACCCGCTCAGTTTGACCAATGGAGTTTATGGATTACTTGTTCGATATCACTACAAAAACAATTCAAACATTTGGTTGTGGGGGTTGTACGGCAACGATAAACTGCGCGGTTTAGACGCGCTTCCTACAACCGTCAAGACTCCTGAATTTGGCGGAAGATACCAAAGCTTTATTCCCAGAGGAGAATTGGCAATATCCTATCATTACAGGACAGCCAATTCAGAGGATGTTCTTGGGATTCAAACCTATTCCAAAAATCCAGAACACAGAATCGGATTCGATTCTAAGTGGGATTTGGGAATAGGACTTTGGATAGAATCTACTTTTATTCATCGAGAAAAAGACTTGGGATTGTTCACCAATCAGTTTTTGCTTAATCTAGGCACTGACTACACTTTTAATTTAGGAAACGGGCTAAATATTGCTGCTGAACATCTACTGTCATCGTTAATGAGTAAGGATTTTGATGATTCTACAAAACAACATATTTCTGCCCTAAGGCTTTCTTATCCATTAACGTTTTACAGTTCTATTAATGGACTTTTGTATCAACAGTGGAAAAACAACCAACAAACCTTACTGCTCAATTACGAACATCAGTTTAAATATTTTTCAGCTTATTTGATAGCATATTACAACCCCGAGGAAACTCAGGGCATTCAGCAAAACGAAATTGTAACCAGCCTCAAAGGACCAGGAATTCAACTATTAGTCACATACAATCATTAATTATGGCAGAAAAACCGATCATATCCATTGAAAAAGTCATTAAAAATTATCCCGTAGGCGGAAAGGAATTTAGAGCTTTAAAAGACATTACACTTTCCATAAATAAAGGCGAATTTGCAGGAATAGTAGGTCCAAGTGGTTCGGGTAAAACAACTTTGTTGAACATCATAGGGTCTCTTGATGTTCCAACCCAAGGAGAGGCACATGTGTTGGATAAAAACATAGCCGAACTCAGTCACAACGAAGCAGCAAAACTCAGAAACTACAATATTGGGTTTATTTTTCAAGTCTTCAATTTGCTTCCAGTGTACACTGTTTTTGAGAATGTAGAGTTTGCACTTCTACTTCAGAAAAACACCGTAGAACAAAGAAGAAAGGCTGTTTATGATGCCTTAGAGTGGGTGGGATTACAAGATCATGCAAACAAAAGACCAGATAAGCTTTCGGGAGGAGAAAGCCAGCGGGTTGCTATTGCTCGAGCAATGGTAAAACGGCCAAAGATTTTGTTGGCAGACGAACCTACAGCAAACTTAGACTCTGAAAATGCACATGGGATTTTAAAAACCATGAAGATGCTAAATAAAGAATTACAAACCACTTTTTTGTTTTCAACCCATGATGAAAAAGTAATGGGATATTTAGACCGAACCATACATTTGAGAGACGGAGCTTTAGAAAAAGACATCATCGAAAACAAAACCACCAGTGTATGAAACTAGCACTAAAATTAGCGTTCAAGAATCTTTGGGGTGCAGGAACAAGAACTGTTCTCAATGTTTTGGTTCTTTCTTTTTCATTTGTGATCATAATTTTACTCAACTCCATTATCGATGGTTGGGACCAACAGGCTCAAAAAGACAGTATTGTTTGGGAGTTTGGAGAAGGGCATTTACTGCACAAACAATATGACCCATTGGATTCTTTTACTATTCTCGATGGACACGGACCCATCCCAAAAAATCAATTGGGTATAACCCCGATATTGGTGTATCAAGCAACCATTTATCCTCAGGGCAGGATGAAAGGAATTGTATTAAAAGGTATTGATTCTAACCAAACGATTTTGGAACTTCCTATTGAGAAAGTAAAAACAAGTGAGGCAAAATTTCCGGTAATTATCGGAAAGCGTTTGGCTGAATCTGCCAAACTAAACAAGGGAGATGAGGTTCAAATTCGATGGCGAGATAAAAACGGCACTTACGATGCAAACACCTTGACCATTGTCGATGTTTTTGATTCCAACGTCCCAAATATTGATAACGGGCAAATATGGATGGACATCAAGACCCTCTGGAAAATGACAGACTTGAACCAAGAAGCTTCATTTTTTGTGGCAGATAAAAATTACAAGGCAGAAGCTTTACCATTGTGGAGGTTCAAAAGTCAAGAAACATTATTAAAGCAGCTCAAAGATTTGATCAACCAAAAGAAAACAGGTCAAGCCATTATTTATTTATTGCTTATGGCAATTGCCTTACTTGCTGTTTTTGACACTCAAATTCTTTCCATTTTTAGAAGACAGAAAGAAATAGGCACTTACATTGCTTTGGGAATGACTCGCAGTAGGGTAGTTCGTTTGTTTACAATTGAAGGAAGCATGTACAGTATTTTGGCACTAATTGTAGGAAGCATTTATGGAATCCCTTTTTTCATGTATTTAGCCCAAGTTGGTTTTGCAGTTCCTCCTGCAGATCAAAAAATGGGAATTGCTATTGCAGAAGTGATTTTCCCTATTTATGGGATTAAACTTGTATTGAGTACCATCTTATTGGTGGTAATAAGCGCAACAATTGTAAGTTATTTACCAGCAAGAAAAATAGCAAAACTCAATCCCGTTTTGGCACTTAAAGGAAAGCAGCAATGATAAAATTTATTTTTAAAGGAATTATTCGAGACCGCAGCAAAAGCCTTATCCCCGTTTTGGTAATTACTGTTGGGGTAATGGTTACGGTTTTGATGTCGGGCTTTTTGAGAGGGGTACTTTCCGATATCGTAAATCAAAACGCCAAATTGGACACAGGTCATCTCAAAATAATGACCCGACCCTATGCAGAAAATAAAGATCAAATGCCAAACGATTTGGCTTTACTAGATTTACAAGATTTACGGAAAGATATAAAACAAAAATTCCCCAATGTTTTGTGGACACCAAGGATTAAGTTTGGAGGAATAATCGATGTCCCTGACTCCAATGGAAATACCAAAACTCAAGGCCCTGGATTGGGAATGGCTTTGGCAATTCTAGATACGACCTCTGGAGAATTGGAACGTTTAAATTTAAAAAAGTCGATTCAAAAAGGAAGACTTCCAATGCGAAAAGGAGAAATTGTTTTGAGTGATGCTTATGCAGAAAAACTAAAAATATCTCCCGGAGAAGAAATCACTTATTTTGGAACAACAATGGAGGGGAGTATGGTTTTCCAAAACTTTGTAATGACTGGAACCATTTATTTTGGATCCCCTTTGTTGGATAAAGGAACCTTTATTATTGACATCAAAGACGCCCAAGACATGCTCGATATGGAGGACGGTACTGGAGAACTTTTGGGCTATTTCGACTCAAAAATTTACAACGATATTGAGGCATCAAAAATAGCCAATGAATTCAATTCCCAATACAGCCATAGTACAGATGAATACGCTCCAAAAATGGTTACCTTAAAACAGCAAAATGATTTAAAAACCTCTCTTGATGTTGCAGAATCTTTTAATGCGATTTTCATTTTCATTTTCATCTTTGCCATGTCTCTGGTTCTTTGGAATACAGGCCTTATTGGTGGGCTCAGGCGTTACAAAGAATTTGGAATCCGCATAGCTCTTGGTGAATCCAAAAGAAACGTATTCGGTTTGCTGCTTGCAGAAGCTTCAATCATAGGATTGATCGGGTCACTTATTGGATCAATATTGGGAATAGGATTGTGTTACTACCTTCAAGAAGTGGGAATTGATATTTCAAAGGATGTCGAAAATTCAACTATCATAATGCCATCAATTGTTAGAGCTCACGTATCGACTAACCTCTTTTTTATTGGATTTATTCCCGGGTTATTTTCAATGTTATTGGGAACAGCACTCGCAGGGAGAGGTATTTTTAAAAGAGAAACCGCACGTTTGTTCAAGGAATTAGAAGTTTAACCAAAAGGGGACCATGAAAAAAATATTATTTGTATTGTTATTTTGCGCTTATTTTTCGAATGATTTATCAGCTCAGCAAAGTAGTAAGGAAGCGCTTGAAATCATAAAAAAAGTTGATAAAAACATGTTTTCTGAAACACAGATTATTACTTCAGAAATGATCGTTTATGGCAAACG
>CBFIJI010000081.1:0-9674 GCA_965662885.1 Flavobacteriaceae bacterium
TGAATGCTACTGTCCACCGTCATTATCAGCAACATAAAAGGGGCTTTTTTTTCTGTTTGAAATTGAAAATTACCCCTAAGGTCTGTAGTCGTTAAATAGCCCGTTTGTTTGTCGAACAGCTGCACTTGATCCAAAGGCTTTTGAGTCGCTTGGTCAATGATGGTTCCTCGAATGGAATTTTGACCGAAGACCCAACAACTAGCGAATAAAAAAATAAGATTAAAAACCTTTGATATCATCGTTAAAAGGGGTTATCCATGAATAGTCATTAAATATCTTTTGTTCCTGTAATAGGTCCGTATTGGGATCAACAAAACGCTGGCTTAATCGACCGTTAAGTGCCACAAAGCTTTCCGCAAAAATCTGGGTGTTTTTATGGCCTTGTTTTTTAAAGTGATCGCCTAAATGATGGGCATATTCTAAAATAAAATCGGGTTGAAAGCTCATTTGTTTTTCTTGAAAAGGAGTCAAAAAGTCTTCATTTTGAACATAGAAATACCTGCCAGAAATGCTGTCTTTAACTTTAAAGGTGGTCTCCCCTTTTTTTTCCATTAACATAACCCGCCAAGAAAAGCGATAGCCACGTTCATTCCAAAATAATTCTCCAGGATAAATCAGATAGCGAAAAGGAATTAAGAGTTGCGCTCCCATAAAAAACACTATAAATGCATAGCTTAAAATACTGCGCTTGTTTGGGTAACTCGCCCTTGCGATGGGTCCTATTTTAAAAAGACCTCGAAGGGGTTGAAGTAGTTTAGAAAGAATTTGAATTACCCGATCATGAAATTGGGTGTCAAAAAAGACCAGCGCAGAGATAATCATGATGTAGGGAAACATCCCGATGGGAAAGAGAGCTGCTGTTAAAACATGAAAAACAACAACCAAACCAAAACCTAGCAGTCGTGTTTTACGGTAAAGCAGTAAAAATGGGATGGAAATGTCATAGAGCATTCCCCCCCAACTCATGGCATAGTGTACCCAATTGAGTTGTAAAAAGGTCTCTCCAATAAGGGGTAGATCGTATTTTGAAGGCAACCAAATTTTTAAGGGCATGGCTTTAAAGAGCCAGTCCGAATTGATCTTGGCCAAACCGGCGTAAAAATAAACAATGGCAATTAATACTTTTAAGGTATCTAAAGTCCATTGAGGAACTTTGGTATAGGTTTTCTTTTGGCGAAGGTTGTCCAAAGAAAAAGTGGCTGCTGCGGGGAGAAAAAATAGTAATAAGGAAAGAACACTTATAAAATAATAGTGGTTTAAATAAGTGGTCTTATCCATTAATTCGATATAGCTAAAACTCAAAAAGAAAGTCAAAATGGACAGTCTATATCGGTATCCAAGGGCCACACAAAGTGCAGCAATCCCGCAAATCAAAAATAAAATATAAGTGGCTTCTCCAAGGGGTTTTATCCAATCCAAGCCAAAATAAGAAAAGTGAAATTTAGGTTGTAAATACAAGGTTTCAATCCATCCTTTTCGGTAAAATCGAATAATACTATAAAACATCATTAGACCAAACCCAATTCTAAAAACAGCTAATGGGCTTGCGTCTGTCTGTTTTTTAAGATAGGATGAAATGGATGCCTTGCGTTTAGTCCCCATCGGCATCAGCGTAATCGACGTTGATACTCAAGGCTTGAAGCATATCAACTTTAAGTAAGATCACCGCTTCTTGGAGAGCGTCAAAAGTGAGTAACAATGCCGTATTGTCGTCTTCTATTTGCAAGGCAAAATTATCGTTAAGACTGTCTAATTTTATTTGTGCGTTTTGCAATTTACTTTCAATCAATCCGCTTAAATCGTCTCCATTTTTGGTGGAGTTTAAATAGTTGAGATAGGTTTTAAAACTTTGTCCTTCTGAATTAGAGCCAAAGGCTTTACCTGCAAAAAAGTTGCATACGGCTTTTAGGGCTTCCTGAGCCAAAATCTTGGAATATGTTTTTCCATAATAGGCTTCCACATTTCCTTGAAGGGGACTTCCGGAAAAAACCCCGGCAGGAATACCAATTTTATTGGTTCTTAATCCCTTTTCGTAATAATAAATAAAGTCATTGGTCAACTTATTTAAACTGGAGGTGGCGGTGTTTTCAGTGGACGCCTTAAAGCTTTCGACCTCTTGGATCCAAGCTTCTCTAATGGTATTGGTGTTGCTTACCATGGTTTCAATCAATACTAAAAGGTAGTCGCTGTATTGACTATTTTCCAAATATGTATTTAGGATTTGAGCATCGTTTTCACCTAAGCCAAACAGCATATAATCCAAAGCTGGAAATCCTTGTGCTGCAAAATTATTGGCATTGTTTAAATCGTATTCAGCAGTGGCAATATTATTTTCTAAGCGTTCAGTATTGGTCGGATAGATGTTCATTTTATTATTAAAATAAATTTCTTCTGCTTTTCCAATATTGAACATTTCAATATGTTGCCATGCTTTATAGGTTTCTAACCACTGTGCTCTTGCTAAAGACAAATGAGCTTGATTGGGGTCGTTTGTAAAGGTATCGAACGCTGTTTTTAGTTGTAGAATTTCCGTATTAAATTGATCATAAGCGGGAAAGATGATATTATCGGCCCAATTGGTCAACAGATCCGCACGATTGAAAGCGGTGGGTGATGTTGGGTTGTTGGGTGCTTCCACTTCACTACTTGTTTCGGGCAGTTCGGCTGTTGGGGAGTTGTCTCCTAAACCGTCTTTTGTACATGAAAAAACCATCACAATAAATGCTCCTAAAATCAGTGTCTTTCTCCTCTTCATTTTCATTATTTATACACTTTTACTATAATCGCTACACAGGCTCATGGTGCAGCGGTTTAACTTTCTATTCATTTAATCCAGTAGCGGCATCAATTTGATCCGCAAGGGTCGTTAATGTTTCTGTAGTGACACTCCAAAAGCCATTGTCTTTCATTAGGGTGTCCAAAATGGTGTTTACTTCTGAATTCGTCATGTAGGGCGTTCCGTCTCCTTTTTGTCCAAATTGAAGGCTTAATACAAAACCATAGCCTTCAGAAAGGGCGTGAAAGGCGTTAGCTATATTTCCAGTAGCGATTTCAGTTGCCCCAGATCTAAGATAATAGGAGGCTTTGTACCCAATAATTTTGGAGACATTGGCTTTGATGATGGCTGCTTGTTCGTCACGCAATTCATAGTTTTGAGCAACAATGGCTGCACGTCCTAATTTAAATGCATCGTAAATCACTTGAGCAATACCAGGTTCGTCGGCTGCATCAATTTTTTTAAGGTATTTGTTTAACAAAACACCATAGCCCAATGTTGGGTAGGTTGGGTTTTCTTCAAGCCCATAGAGGTAACCAAAAGCTTCGTCCCAATAATGTTCCATTTTTGTTACATTTTTTTCGGTTGCTCCTTCCGAAGTGTAAGCAAAAACACCATTGTTGTTGTCCGCTACATTAGTCCCTCCGTCCAATTTAGTTGTTGATAAATAACCACTGATGATTTGATCGGCCGCCATTCCTCCAATGATCCCTTTGGTAAAGGCTTGATTGATTTCCAATCCTTTTCCATTGACATAAACGGTTCGATTGCTTCCTCCAGCATCGGTATATTGACCGGGAACTCCTGGAGAAGCGTCATTATTCCAAGCTGGGAAAACATTGGTGGTTACGTCTTGTATTAAAGCATCAAACATGGGTTTTACGGTAGCAGAACCATAACTGGAAACTTTACTCCCAATTGTTTTTCCGCTATTATCGAGCGTTTTATCTAAAAAGCCTGTCCCGTCATTAAACATGGTGTTAATTTGTTCGAAGGTAAAACTGTTGTCATTGAGAGCACTGTATATTTCTTGTGCCATCTTTAACCGTGCCGTTTGACCCGTATAAAAAACTGTTGAGATACCTTCGCGCGTAAAAGAGTAGGCATCTGGTGGAAAAGGAACAATTTCAGTGACCGTCTCGGTGACCGTTTCTGTGATAGTTACGGTTTCAACAACGGTTTTGATTGGGCCAGGAACATCAACATATTCGATGACTTCTTTGGTACAAGAAGTAAGTATTGTGAGAAGTGTTAAACTAAAGATCATTTTTAAATACATCGTTATGTTTATTTAGATTGAGTACAAATAACGTTAAGAATTGATTTAAATCCAAATTATTTATAATTAATCTAAATAAAATTTGTTTGTTTTTGACTGATTTAATAACAGTCCATTTTTATCTGTTTTTTTTGTTCAAATTCTGTTAAAGAGGTGTTCAACTTCGCAGTCACAATCTCTTCTAAAGCCTTTACTACGCCTTGCTGCATATTTAATGATCCACAAATCATAATGCTTCCCCCCTTTTGAAGTACTTCGGCAATCCAATCAGCCTTTTTTAAAATACGGTGTTGGACATACTCTTTTTTTGGAGTAGCTTGTGAATATATAGGATTAAAACTTGTAAGTCTTTTCTGTGCAATAGCTCCTTCAACAGTTGTCCGATAGTGTTCAAAGGATTCTTTTGTTCGACCTCCCCAAAACAAATGGGTCTCCACGTTTTTATTGTTTTCCTGCAGCATGCCTAAAAACGGGGCAATCCCTGTCCCGTTAGCAATAAAAATGAGCTGTTGTGGGCTTTTAGGAAAGTGAAAATGAGAATTTTCTTGAATGCGTGCAGTAAAGTGGTCGTTTGTTTCTAACTGCGCCAAATAATTGGAGCATGCACCTTTTTGGTGTTGTTTGATACTTAATACGATTTCATCTCCTTGTTTCCCTATGGAGTACAGGCGTTCTTTTTCCACTCCTTTAGGTTGTATGGCTAAGAGGTCCCCAGATTGAAAGGAACAGTTTTTCGGAGGTTTTAAATGGATTAAAAAAGTAGCATCCGCATTTACTCCTGTTTTTTTAAGGACAGTAAACGTATCGGTCTGCTTAATCGTGGATTGGTTTTGTTTAAGGGAAATGGAAATGCCTGTTTGTTCACTCCACATCCTAGTCCAATCTTGAAAAGCGTGCCAAGAGCTGTTGTTTATTTTATAGAGTGGTTGTATCGCTTTAAAATTAGCTTGTTGCTTTAGCAGTGTATCTAGTTTTATAGCGTATTGACAATAATCCGGATAATTTAAAGATCCAAAACCTACAACTGCATAGTTCAGCTGGGTCAAGGGGTTGATCGCTTGTAGTTTTTCTTCGAACTGACGGGCATTGGTTGGCGCATCTCCTTTTCCGTAGGTGGCTGTTAAAACAATAAGGTGTTTTGCCTTTTGATAGGTGGTATATTCATTTAATTGAGCGATGATCACTTTTTTCCTCGAGGCTAAAAGTGAGTTAAAAAGCGCGGTGGCAAAGGGATAGGTGCTTCCTGTTTCAGAACCTACAAGAATGATAACTTCTGCCTCATCATCAGTAAAAACGGTTGGCGCCTTTACACGATTTGCACGGCGTTTAAAAGTCATTGCAAATCCGGAATACATAAAAAAGAGTAGGGCAAAGCTTGTGAGCATTAAAACCAGCGACCATGCTATACTCCCCTGGCCAGTATGTAAAATATAACTCATACGGGAGGCCATCAGCACCCATGGATAGTTGACTTCACTGCGAATAATTTGTGAATATTGGTCTACCCAAAGTTCACGGTCTTTGAGTGCTATTTCAAAATAATCGTCTGAAGCCTTAGAAAAAGGAAAGGTCACTTTTCGGACGTCTGCTAAAGGCAGTTTGTCAAAGTTTAAGTGCTTAGAAGAAAGGGTGGATACATCTCCTCCATTAGCTACTTCTGCTACTGAGTGTTCAAGGCTTTGTGAAGGGAGAAGAGAAAAATTTTCAGCGGAAAGGAATACTCCTGTTGCAGCAACAACAAGGATAGGTATAAAAAACCAACGGCTTAAAAGGACATGATAGCGTAACGTAAAAGTATCTTTTTCTATGCGAGAAAAGAGCCTGCGAATTCCACCTTGTCTTTTGATTAATAAGAGCAATCCTGTGAAAGCAATGAGAAGAAGTAGCAAGGACACAAATCCCACAAAAAAGCGTCCGATACTTTTTAAAAATAGGGAACGATGGAGATTTCTTGCAAAGGTAAAGAGGGGAGCACTTTCTTGAAGAACTCCTATTTTTTCCCCACTAAGTGGATTGATATAAATATGTTCAAAGGTACCTGCTTGAGTCAGTACGGCAGCAGAAACAAAGTCATCAGCATCTACTTCTAAAGAGAGAACTTCATCATAGGTGCTTTCTAAACTCGATAGGGTTTGACCAAGCGTGACTTTTTCAAGCGTCCCCAAGCCAAAAGGTTGTACAGATTGAACAATGGGTTCAAAAGATAGAATGATTCCTGAAAGCGATGCCATCAATAAAAACAGCGCCGAAGTCACTGCTAACGTTAAATGGCTGTATCTGGAAATGGATAAGGTCATCGAACCGCTTTCTTATTGTGGAAGAAGACGAATATATCGGATATATCCTGTTCCTTCTACAGTGCTTTTTAAGGCTTCGGAGGTTAGCGCAAACCTAACATCGTCTGAAAAATATTTTTTGTCTTCAACAGCGGTTTCCACACGAATACTGTAACCTTGATCTATTTTATCAGAAGGAATTTGTAACACACTAATGGTGCGTTCTCCTCCAGCAATAGTTTCTCCAGAAATCGCATCAATATTATTGCGTTTTTTTCCGTAAAAATTATCCCACCATTTTCTGAGATCGAGGTACCATTCTGGATCTTTACCATGCACAAAAAGTGTTTGTTCATAGTCACCCTCTGGGTTCAACAATGAAACCACAATATAGGCTCCCTGCCCCTTGTAGTTGATCATTTGTATCATGCATTTAGTGGTGTTGGTTTCTGGAGGGTTTTCCATCCCACTCCAGAGAAAGGCGGCTAAAATAAGGGTTGGGAAAACCATAAAAATCTTTATCATCTTTCTTATTTAAGAAACGTTAAATCCACATTCTTCAATAGTTCATTTTCCAAGGCTAAATCATATACCGACTCGCCAAAATCTGTCTTAATGTCCTTGTCAGCTCCACTGGTGATTAAAAATTGCAGGAGTTGCCTGTTTTCTGTTTGCAATGCTGCCAAATGTAAAGGAGTATTCCCTTCACTATTTTTGGTATTCATTGGTACTTGAAGGGATTTCATTAATTCCAATAGGCCAAGGTTCTTTTTGGTTACCGCCAAATGCCATAAGGTATTGCCTTTGGCTTGTGTTTCATTACACCGCATCCCATATTCTTGAAGTGTTTTAAATTGGGTCTTAAAAAGTAATGGCTCTTTGGTGTCAAACGTTTCTAAAAGATAATAGGCTAAGCTATTTCCGTTACTGTCTTTAATTGTAGCATCGGCACCCTGTTGTAATAAAAAATCCATCACTGCTACATTTTTGTTCGCTATGGCATAGGTTAAGGCAGATTTACCTTCTAGGTTAACACTATTAATTTCTGCGTTTTTCCCTTTTAAAAAACGAACCACTTCAAGGGTATTTGTTTTTGCCGCTATCATCAACGGACTATTTCCTTTTACATCTTGTTGATTAATGTCCACACCCTTTGCAATAAAGTAATCGAAAACAGCAGGATCCGAGTTTTTTGCTGCAAGTTCATGGAGTGGAGTCCGACCCTTATGGGTTGTAGTGTTGGGAGAGATCCCTAAATTTTCAAGGTACTGAAAGACGGACAAATTATTTTGCGTTCTTCGATGCCCTTGGGCAGCAAAATGGATGGCATTGGCTCCATTTTGATTGTTTTCTTTGACGTTTATCCCTTTTGTTGTAAGGAGCTCTAAAAAGGGAAGGTTTCCCTTTTTGGCAGCATAATGAAAGATTCCGTTGCCTTGATTGTCTTTACTGTGGAAGTCTATCCCTTTTGAAGTGAAGTAAGCAATCATTTGATCGTCTTCTAAAAAAGGGCTGATCAGCAATAAGGCATTTGCAGCTGTTCTTTTATTTGGAGAATGTAGATCGACCCCATTGGCAATCAAAAAGTCATAAACAGCTGTATTTTTTCTTCCAGAGGTTGCAAGAAAGTTGATGGGAGTATTGCCATGACTATCCACCACATCGGTTGAAGCTCCATTATCGATTAAATATTGCATTATGGTGATGTTCTCGCGGAGTGCTGCCCAAAAAAGATAGGTTCTTCCATCGTGGGTTAGTTTATTGACACCGTTCCCTTCTTTGGCAATTAAGTGTTTAATTGTGGCCGCATTGACCTTTTCCAAAAGGGCAAAAGTTACGGCATCAAATGCTGAGTTGTTTAATGCAGTTACATCATTTCCTGCGGCTATTGTTTGTTCAACTGTCGCAATGTCGGGGTTGGCTTTCCAAAAACTCCTATCTAAAAAAGGATTTTCATTTTGGGAAAATACTGTTCCAAAATATAAAAATGCTAAAGTGGTTGCCGTTTTAATCCAATTCATTGTATTCATTTCAAAAACAAATTTCAGCCTGATTTACCTTATGGGTTCAAAACACGCTTTTAATGACTTCTTACCAGAATGATTTATTCGTTTTCTGGAGGGCTAAAATAGTTATTAATATTTAATCTAAATAAGGATAGTCTGAGTTTTTAATGAAATTGATACTTATGGCTTAGTTTTTTTATTCCCGAAAAGACTATTAATGAGGCTTTAAACACTTTGATGATCTGTTAAGTGTCCAAAAATAAAAAAGGGTTTATTTACCTTTAAGTAAATAAACCCGTACTGTTTTTTTAGAGGCAACTTTTAAAAACCTCCCTACAAAGGGGAGGGGTTTTTAAAAATTAAAATTAAGCCCTCCACTGATAATCCCTTTATATCCAAAACCGGCTTCTAGAAAGAAGCCTATTTTCTCGCCAAAGCTTAAACCAAGCCCTGTAATATGATAATTAAAAAGTCCACTACTCCCTGATAAATTTGAGAGTGACCCAGATTTGTATGCAAAACTATCTTTCAACATGGTATACCCTAAGCCTAAGCCAGAATAAAGTTGAAATTTAGTTTTATCTATATAATTGTAATCTATTTCAGCCGCAAAAGTATAGAAAGTGTTCTTTTCGGTTCCAATAATGGTCTTATCGGAACGATTTTGATAATCATGTGATACTGTTTGATAAGCAAAAGTTGCCCCAATCATAAGCTTCTCTGAAATTGGATGTTTATATTCTAAAAAGAACGATCCTATGTTTTTTCCATTGACTAGATCTATATTTGCTATAGTTTGAGCTGCAATAGTTTCAAATACCAAGGCTATTTCATTTGTAGTGATAAGACCATAACCTAATTTTATTTTACTGATTTCATTGTTTTGGGCGCTCAAGCTTTGTAGGCTTAAAAAAATAATTGAAACGGTTAAAATTTTGAGGCTTGTTTTTTTCATGAGATTAAGGGGATTAGTTGATTTTGAGAATCAAAATGGGTTTCTAAAGTTTGTTTTATTGAGATTACTATTGTTAGATTTAACACAAAATTAATGCAATAAGGCGAACGCACTAAAGAAGGTGTTTTACATGCTTTAATCTTCATTACTAAAACTCTTGTAGCAGTTGATTTTTATGAAAAAAACACAGCAAATGATTTTTAATGATGTTATCAAAAAAATGTAAGATTATTCTTTTACCTTTTTTTTCAGCTAGCCTTCTCAGCAAGAACCCCAAATGGAGTCTCCCTAAACCCAATATGGAAATAGTAATTTTACTATTTGTCAACGCCTTTGACAAAAACTACAGGTATTGTTGGGCCTTATCATAAAAATTATTTAA